>JAUZOL010000005.1 GCA_030706455.1 Bacteroidota bacterium | reverse complement strand
TCGTTAACTCCGGAAAGAATAATTTTTATTTTATGATGACGTGATAAACGAATGAAACTGTCGAGGTTATGTAAACCGGTGGAGTCGATAAACGGAACCTTACGCATTCTGATGATTCGTGCCTTAGGCATTTCAGCTACCTGAGCCACTACTTCGTCAAATTTATTTGCAATTCCAAAAAAGAACGGGCCATTAATTTCGTACACCTCAACACCAGCTGGAATTTCCAGTTTTTCGTCGCCGGCAGTAGATTCCTGATAAACGGCAGCGGATACATCGTCAGTGAACACCGTGATATGAGAAGTTTCTGTCAATCGCTTGATAAGCAATAGCATTGCCAATAACAAACCAATGGTGATGGCAATAGTAAGGTCGAAGATAACGGTAAGGCTGAAAGTTACCAGTAATACGGAAACATCAGATTTTGAGTTTTTAAGCAATGAACGGAAAGTTCTCCATTCACTCATGTTGTATGAAACTACAATCAGTACCCCTGCCAGGCACGACATGGGAATATGTTGAGCCAGAGGTGATAAAAACAACAAGATCAATAAAAGAACAACGGCATGGATGATTCCGGCTACCGGTGTGCGTCCTCCGTTGTTGATATTGGTCATTGTGCGGGCAATAGCTCCAGTGGCGGGTATTCCTCCAAATAGAGGGGTGACTAAATTCGCAATTCCCTGCCCAATCAGCTCGGTATTTGAGTCATGTTTGTCTCCAATAACACCATCGGCAACCATAGCCGATAATAAGGATTCAATGGCTCCCAGCATGGCGATGGTGAATGCCGGAGGCAAAAGATGCTGTATGGTGGCAAAATCGAAATGGAGTCCTACCGGTTGCGGCATACTCGCCTGAATGGTGAACCTGTCACCGATTGTTTCAATGCCAAGATTATATCCCAGATGGCGAAATAGCCATGCAACAAAGGTTACCAGCACAATTGCAATCAAGGTGCCCGGTATCTTTTTGGTGATTTTGGTGAAGGAGACAATGATCAAAATCGTGATTGCACAGGTCAACACAGACCAAATGCCAATGCCTGAAAAGTGTTCGAAGTAAACAATCCATTTGTCCACGAAACTTGCGGGAACCTTATCAAGTTGCATTCCGGTGGCATCTTTTACCTGAGTGGTGAAGATTGTCAGAGCGATACCGCTGGTGAATCCGACAATGACAGGAAAAGGAATGAATTTGATGACGTTCCCCAGTTTCAATACACCCATTGTTATAAGCATGACTCCGGCCATGACGGTGGCGATTGCAAGGCCGGTAATGCCGTATTGTTGTATAATGCCGTAAACAATGACAATAAATGCACCGGTAGGGCCGCCAATCTGAACTTTGCTTCCTCCGAAGAAGGAGATGATGAAACCGGCGATAATAGCTGTGATTAAACCTTTTTCAGGAGAAACTCCCGATGCAATCCCGAATGCAATTGCTAATGGGAGAGCAACGATGCCAACGATGACACCAGCCATTAAATCTTTGTAGAACTGAGTGCGGTTGTAGTTCTTGAGGGTTTCTAAAAGTTTGGGCGAAAAGACCATATTGTAGATAAAAAAATTTCTTGCAAAATTAAGCTAAAATATGCAGGGATGAAACCTAAATACAAGTCTCTTTGGTTCTATTAGTAAAAAAAATAATTTCAATTGTTTTCACACGCAACAAAGTTGGAATTTTCCTGTTTAAACATGTACAATCAAACCAAACAGGCATCACAAACGGGGGAAGAAATTCGTAAAAATTAGCTATTTTTGTCATCTCGTTTCGTCTTGGCTGAAATGCGACAGGTAAAGAAGTTGCGGCCATGTACATCTCTTTTATGTGAAGCTTGCATTGCGCTTTCTGCCTATGTTTAATACTACCCACAGAATGAATTTCAGATTGGCGTTTATAGCCGTTGCATCTGCTATTGCCTTGGTCTCCCTCTTTTTTACCAATAAACTGGTTAGTCAGCTTGCCAATGAAGAGCGTAATAAAGTTGCTGTTTGGGCTGAGGCTACGCGTTTGGCGGCAAGTGCCGATTATCAGTCGGATCTTACGCTGGTGATGCGCGTGTTGGAAAGCAATACTACTATTCCGGTGGTTATTGTGGATGGGAACGACAATTACATAACTTCCCGTAATATCACGGAACCGAGCAAAAATCTGGACGAATTTCGTCATTCCTATATCGCCAGCTTCAAAAAAAAGCATCCTCCGATTGAGATTTCAATATCGCCTGCGATACGCCAATACATTTATTATGATGATTCTATTCTTATAAAAGAGCTGGCCTATTTTCCGTATATTCAGCTGGGAGTTATCGCTCTTTTTATTTTGCTTTCGTTTCTGGCATTTGCCGGTACCAAAAGAGCAGAACAAAATCAGGTCTGGGTGGGGCTTTCAAAAGAGACGGCGCATCAACTGGGGACTCCAATTTCTTCATTGATGGCATGGGCCGAGCTGCTAAAAGATCGTTATCCGCAGGACGCTCTGCTTCCGGAAATGGAAAACGACATCATGAGGTTGAAGACCATTGCTGAACGTTTTTCAAAAATAGGGTCAAAAGCAGAACTTATTCCGATTCCTTTGAATGACGCTTTGGGTGATGCGATTGCGTACATGCGCAAGCGTATTTCCAGTAAAGTTTCCATTGAGGTTATCAATGCCACCAAAGAAGATTCGGAGGTGTCTCTTAATCTGCCTTTGTTTGAGTGGGTTATTGAAAATCTTTGCAAAAATGCCATTGATGCCATGGATGGTAGCGGATCAATAACCATTACAATGAGCGAACAGCCGAAATATTATGTTGTTGATGTTCAGGATACAGGCAAGGGAATGACCAAATCGATGTACAAAATGGTTTTTCATCCCGGGTTTACTACAAAAAAACGTGGTTGGGGATTGGGACTGTCGCTTGCAAAAAGAATAGTGGAAGAATACCATGAAGGTCGTATCTTTGTAAAACAATCGGAGGTGGGTAAAGGGACAACATTCCGGATTCTGCTCCGAAAGTTTAATTGAGACATAAACAGCTTTTCGTCGGTGCATAAGATCGACGAATATAAGTCGCGATTAATTCGTGCAAATGATATTTCTACCCGAAAATTAAAAAACAAATTATTATCATATGAAAATAGCATTAATCGGATACGGTAAAATGGGGCATGAGATTGAACAAATTGCCCTGAACAGAGGGCATGAAATTGTGTCAATCATTGATATGGACAATACGGGAGAATTTGACTCGGAGGCATTTCGTAGTGCCGATGTGGCAATTGAGTTCACTCGTCCGGAAGTGGCCATGAGCAATCTTTCCCGTTGTTTTGACGCGCAGGTGCCTGTAGTGTGTGGTACAACGGGCTGGACAGCACATCTGGAAGAGGTGAAGAAAGAGATGACTTATAAAAACGCCACGCTCTTCTGGGCATCAAATTTTAGTCTCGGGGTTAATGTTTTTGCTGCAGTAAACCGTTATCTTGCCAAAATCATGAATAGTTACCCAGACTATAATGTGAGTATGGTAGAGGTGCACCATACCCAAAAGCTGGATGCTCCCAGCGGTACGGCCATTACGCTTGCCGAAGGTATTTTGGACGAACTCGACCGCAAAAACAAATGGGTCAAGGAAGTAGAAGGCCGTCCTGAAGATCTGGCAATTGTGTCAAAGCGAGAAGGTGCAGTTCCGGGTATCCATGAAATTATCTACGAATCAGAAATGGACGTCATCAGTATTAAACATGACGCTAAAACACGCCGTGGATTTGCTCTTGGAGCCGTTCTTGCTGCTGAGTTTACAGCCGGAAAGAAGGGTTTTATTACCATGAGTGACCTCTTGCCGTTCTGATAATTGACTGATTTACATTGGAGAGCAATTTATTTGAAAAAATAATCCGTAAAAAGCTTGCGCATTTCAAAAAGTTGACCTACCTTTGCACACGCAAAAGCAAGGCCCCGTAGCTCAACTGAATAGAGTATCTGACTACGGATCAGAAGGTTACAGGTTTGAATCCTGTCGGGGTCACAAGCTTTAAGCCAATTTCTTAGTAAATAAGAAGTTGGCTTTTTTTTATGCCTAAAGCGAAAGGATTTATCTGCAAAACTTGGATCATCTAGGATCACCTACAAAAGTTGAGGGGGAATAGCAGATTTTCCAATTGATTGCGGAAACAAATATCTACACAATGTTTCGGCCTCAGACTAAGCAGCAAGGCAGAGAAATCTCTTTTGAGTTTAGATAGTTCTCGGTTGAATAGCCGAGGTAAAACCTAAAAAGTATAACTATACCCTATAGTCACTACTCCGGCTCCGGTATAGTTTTTTCCATCTGAAGAGTTTTTTTGTATGGGGATAAATCCAAAATTGCCTCCACCTTCTATAAACAGAGCATTCTTTGAGGTGAGATTGTAGGTAAACCCTATAAACCCATTAATTCCCATATTAAAAGTGTGCAATTGGTCCTTGATGTTGGTATTGGCATCAAACGATTGCATTGAGCTGATTGGATATTGTCCCGCAGCATCTAAGTAAATAACACTTGACCCGGATGTAACCTGATGGGCATTTAATAAAAAACCGGCAAACGGGCCTACCGCAGCAACGAATTTCAATGGTAATGTTCTGCAAATGCTCCAGTTGAATCGAGCCAATACTGGTACTATGAGATAATTGAGCTTTGCTTCGCTATTGTAGCTGGCGTAAAGATAGGGTGTGTTTTCAGGTAACATTGCGGCCTGTTGAGCAGAAGGACTAAATGCTTGAAAGCCCTTCTTTTTTCCACCCTGAGATGAGTATTCTAATCCTAGTGAGATAGAAAATAGATTAGAAAAATGATATTCTCCATAGATGCCGAAGGCAGGTCCGAGACGTGAGGAGTAACCATTGTTCAACGGATTCCCGGTTCCTCCGCTGGTAAGGTTCGGAATGCTAAACCCTCCCTTGGCGCCTATTGTGATATTTTGTGCGGAGAGTGTAACGTAACCTCCAAGCAGAGTAATTAATGTCAAAAGCAGTGCGTGTTTTTTCATCTTGGAATAATTTAAATAAATAGAATTACGATTCTCATTGCCGGAATATAAATTGGTATTTGGAATCTGATCAAAATGAAAAATATTCTTTTGCCTGAAATGTCCTGAAATAGGTGTAAAAGAGCTAAATCTCATTTGTCCTGAAAGAGTGGGATGTAATTCCCAAAGATGAGGACAGCCAGCAGTCAGCAACATGTTCTTTTAGGTAGATCTGTGCGCAAGAATACGTTTTGTCTCTTAAAAGTAAAGTGGTTACGAAACAAATATAAACAATAATTCCATGAATTGAGCTGGAGAGCGACAGATATCCATAACGAACGGAGAAAATATGCATCTCAGCATTCTTGGTTAGAGTTCAATATTTTTGATTTATAGTATTTATAATCAGTTATATAAATATATTTGTTGTGGGTGGACGTAGAATCAACGGACAGCGCAGTAGGTGTGTGTGTTTATGCCGGAATTGATGCTGTGGTATGGTGAAAAAATAACATTGCGGAGTACTCTGAACAACCGGTGTGTTAGTGTGTTTTTTATTTTCGCGCATGATGGCGTGGATATGGCTGATTTTGCTCGCGCGAGTCTCTCTTCTGATTTTTGAGCAGGAAAAGGGCGCCGTGCAGATTGATGACTAACAAAAAAGAGTGTGCTTACGGGAGTGCTCTTTTTGCAGTGATGGTGTAATTAAATATACTATTTCTAGCAGAAGGCTTTTCTCTTTTTGTCAAGTGAGAATAAAAGAGGTTGTCGACAATTATTGACCGACAGCCTCTTGAAAATATAGTTAGAATTATTAGCTTACGCTGAACGCTGTTTGATTAATTGCCGAAAATGAGTGCGCTGGCAAGGGCGTCTACCACAATCGGCTTGTTGCGGTCGATGGTTTGTGCAATCAATCGCTTGCTAAGCTCGTTGAGTACCTCACGCTGAATAACCCTCTTGACAGGGCGCGCTCCAAACTGCGGATCGAAACCTTCTTTGGCAATCTGAGCCAGTGCAGCATCGGTTACCTGTAATTCCACGCCGTTCTCTTTGAGCTGACGTTTGATATGTTCTACCTGTAAGCCCACGATCTGTTTGATTTCGCTTTCATTGAGCGGGGCAAACATTATCAGTTCGTCGATACGGTTCAAAAATTCCGGTCGAATGGTCTGTTTCAAGAGTTCGAACACTTCGTTTTTGGTGTGTTCTATCACATCTTCCCGGTTCGTATTGTTGATCCTTGAAAAATTGTCGCGGATCAGGTTCGAACCCAGATTTGAGGTCATGATGATGATGGTGTTCTTGAAATTCACCGTGCGGCCCTTGTTGTCTGTCAAACGTCCATCGTCGAGCACCTGCAACAAAACATTGAACACGTCGGGGTGCGCCTTTTCGATTTCGTCGAACAGTACCACCGAGTAAGGTTTCCGGCGAATGGCTTCAGTTAGCTGTCCCCCTTCGTCGTAACCCACGTATCCCGGAGGCGAACCGATCAGTCGGGTAACGGAAAATTTTTCCTGATATTCCGACATATCGATACGGGTCATCATGTTCTCGTCATCGAACAGGAATTCGGCCAGTGCTTTGGCAAGTTCCGTTTTCCCAACTCCGGTGGTTCCCATGAAAATAAACGAACCGATCGGACGTTTCGGGTCGCTCAGTCCGGCACGACTCCGGCGCACTGCATCGGCAATTACATTGATTGCCTCGTCCTGACCAATCACCCGTTTGTGAAGCTCTTCTTCCAGAGTGAGGAGTTTGTCTTTTTCGGCCTGCAACATTTTATTGACAGGTATTCCGGTCCAGCGCGAAACCACGTCTGCAATGTCCTCTTCATCCACCTCTTCTTTTATCATCGGAGAATCAGCCTGCAACTGATGAAGTTTCGATTTTTCTTCTTCAATCTGGGTTTCGAGACTCTTTAGTTTGCCATAACGGATTTCGGCTACTTTTCCGTAGTCGCCCTCACGTTCGGCTTTGTCAGCTTCGAACTTCAGATTCTCGATCTCGATTTTTGCCTGCTGAATCCGGTTCATCACCTCTTTCTCGGAGAGCCATTTGGCTTTACTCACGCTTTCCTGTTGTTTCAGCTCGGCGATCTCTTTCTCAAGTTGAGCCAGTTTCTGAGTATCGTTTTCGCGTTTGATTGCTTCGCGTTCAATCTCCAACTGTTTTATTTTTCGTGAGATTTCATCGAGTTCTTCTGGTACCGAGTCTACCTGTAAACGCAGTCGGGCAGCCGCTTCGTCCATCAGGTCGATGGCCTTGTCGGGCAGAAACCGATCGGTGATATAACGACTCGAAAGTTCTACCGCTGCAATAATAGCGTCGTCTTTGATACGTACCTTGTGGTGGTTTTCGTAGCGTTCCTTCAATCCACGCAGAATGGAAATGGCGTCAGCCTGATCGGGCTCGTTGACCATCACAATCTGGAAACGACGTTCGAGTGCCTTGTCTTTTTCAAAATATTTCTGATACTCGTCGAGCGTTGTGGCTCCGATAGCCCGCAATTCGCCACGTGCCAAAGCTGGTTTTAGAATATTGGCCGCATCCATCGCTCCTTCGCTTTTCCCGGCTCCCACCAAGGTGTGAATTTCGTCGATAAAAAGGACTATTTCTCCTTCCGAACCGATCACTTCATTGATAACCGATTTCAGACGTTCTTCAAACTCGCCCTTGTATTTGGCTCCGGCAATCAGCGCCCCCATATCCAGCGAAAAGAGTTGTTTCGATTTCAAATTTTCGGGTACGTCGCCACGCACAATTCGGTGAGCCAACCCTTCGGCAATCGCTGTCTTACCGGTTCCTGGTTCGCCGATCAGGATCGGGTTGTTTTTGGTGCGTCGACTCAGGATTTGTAAAACACGACGAATCTCCTCGTCACGACCGATTACCGGATCGAGTTTGCCTGATCGGGCGCGTTCATTCAAATTGATGGCGTACTTGTTTAGTGCATTGTACGTATCTTCAGCTGTCTGCTCCGTTACCTTTTTGCCTTTGCGTAACTCGGCTATAGCAGCACGCATTGCAGCTTCATTCAGGCCGGCATCATGCAATAAAGAAGACACCTGGCTTTTTTCGGTCAAAAGGGCTAAAAGTATAAATTCGAGGGAAACATACTGATCGCCTTCCTTGTTGGAGAAATCAATTGCTTTTTGAAGCACGGCATTGGTTTCGCGGCTCAGATAAGGTTCTCCTCCGGTCACTTTCGGTAACGATTCTACCATCTGATCGACCGCAGAAGTAATGGCTGTGCCGTTCACCCCTGTCTTTCCAAATAGAAAATTGGTAACATCCGTTCCGATTTTTAGAATAGACTTCAGCAGGTGTGGAGTTTCAATAGCTTGTTGGCTTTTGCTTTGAGCCAGTTGAATTGCATCTTGTACAGCTTCCTGAGCTTTGATTGTAAAATTGTTGAAATTCATATATTTATGTAGTTTTATAAGTTTCGTGTCGGGAGAGGCTTGCTATAATTAGCATCTCTTTCTTTCATGCAACAAAACTTTTGCCAATTTGAAATTCGGTCAAAAAGACATGAATTTGTTAATAAATCGGAACAAATGGCAGGTAAAAAAGAGGCTTGCAATCTTGAGCATTGAAGTGAATGGTTATAAGTAGTATCTTTGCAAAGTAACAACAGATATGAGCAGATTGATGCAAAGTAGGACACAAAACATTGAATGGCTTGATTCGTTAAGAGTCATTGCCATGATAGGGGTAATTATAATTCATGAATCCACCCCGGTGGTGAAGATGAGTTATCCCGCCAATATGGGTAACTGGTGGATCGGAAATATCATTGATAGTGCGGTGCGTTTTGCAGTTCCCCTATTTCTGATGCTCAGCGGAGCTACCATGCTGGGGAAGGAATACGACCTCCGGACATTCTACAAAAAACGTTTTACAAGAGTTCTTATGCCGTTTCTCTTCTGGATGGTGGCCTACTGGATTTACAGATGGTTGGTGCTACCGTCTTCCAAACAACCCGATACCTTTTCATCGGTGTTATCGTGGGCGGTAAAGCTGCTGGGAAATGAAGGAATTTCCAAACATTTCTGGTATGTTTACATGATTCTTTTCTTCTATTTGCTGTTTCCGTTTATCAGCAGGGGAGTTCGCAGCCTGAAAGATAAAGAGGTTTTGTGGTTGATTATTGGTTGGGCGTTGCTTAGCTTCTCTTCTCGCAAGCTTCCCGTTAATTTTTATAGCTGGACCGACCATTATCCGGCAAGGCTGCTCGGGTATTTACAATATTACGGCTATTTGGTGTTGGGCTATTATCTCGCTAAATTCAGCATTACAGAAAAGATCCAGCGTGTGGTTGCAGCTGTATTGTTTGTCGTTTCTGTTGTAATAGCATCCGTTTCCACCTGGTATTTTAGCAGACAATCGCATCATCTCGACCTTGATATGTATGGAAATGTCACGTTTAACACCATGTTGCAGGTTATTGCCCTGTTTCTGCTTGTGAAAGATACAACGATTAAAAATTCTGTTTTGCTATGGATTCAACGTTTAATCAGTAATTACAGCTACGGCGTTTATCTGTCGCATATCATGGTTATCGGTATATTTTTTCAATATGATATTTTCTGGACGATGGGGCATCCGGCATGGACATTGCCGGTACTTACACTTCTTACCCTGATAGTCTCGCTATTGATTATCTTTGTGCTGCGAAAGTTGCCTTACGGGAAATATATTTCGGGATAAAAAATCAACACAATATGAAGACAAGTTATATTTTGCTGGAAGAGATGCGGTTTTTTGCTCATCATGGCGTATTTGAGGAAGAGAGGCAGACTGGTAATTATTTTACGGTCGATCTGAAGATGAAGGTTTCGCTGGAGAGTGCAGCTGAAAGTGATAATCTTATTGATACCCTTAATTATGGAACTGCTTATGAAATAGTCAAAAAGGAGATGGCTGTTCCTTCAAAGCTGCTGGAACACGTTGCAAAGCGTATTATTGATGCTTTATTTGATGAATTCGGTCGCCAGCTGTCTTCTGTCGAGATCAAGCTTTCAAAGCTTAATCCGCCATTGGGAGGGCAGGTCGGAAAGGCCTCGGTGATATTATTGCAGGAACGATAAAAAAACGGGTAAGTCTCATTGAAACTTACCCGTTTTTCTTATTCTTTCGGTTCGTTGGTATTGCCGGTTCTCTTCAGAATTCCCCAGGCAGCTAATTCGCCTTTTATCGCCCGCAGGTACGATTTCATTAAAACGTACCAGAGTAGCTGACGGTAAAGAATTCTCTGGATGAACAGGTAGAATATATATTTGAACCTGAACTTTTCTCCATCAAACTTAAATGCCATCAGGGAGATGATAAGGTCAAGAACGAAATAAGCGAAATAGAATATTATCAGTAATGATGCCTTGGGCATAAAGATAGATACAAGGAAGATAATATCGACTACTGGCGACATCAGAGGCAGGAACAACTGGAAGATCATCTGATGTGGCAGAAGTATCCAGCTCATGTTCTTGTGTTCTTTCTTAAACATCATTTTGCGATGTTTCCAGAATGACTGCATAATGCCGAATGACCAGCGCAAACGTTGGCGCAGTAGCATGTTCATTGTTTCGGGTGCTTCGGTAAATGCCAGCGCTTCGTTGCAACAATGAATAACATAGCCATTGCGAAGTAAACGCATTGTAAGGTCACAGTCTTCGGCCAACGTGTCGGTGTCAAAACCACCCACCTCAATAATTGCATCGCGACGGAAAGCTCCAATGGCCCCCGGAATAACCATGATGGCATTCAGAATATCGAATGCACGGCGGTCAAAGTTCTGACTGGTGATGTACTCGATACTTTGCCAGTTAGTGAGCAGATTCACCCGGTTGCCCACTTTTACATTCCCGGCAACGGCGGCAACTTTCGGATCGGAGAAATACGGAGCCATCTTGCTGATAGCATCTGATTTAAGCAACGTATCGGCATCGATACAAACCAGGATTTCTCCGGTAGCAATCTGAATACCATAGTTCAGTGCAGAAGCTTTTCCTCCGTTTGGTTTGGTATTTACACTTACTTTTGGATGATTACCATATGCAGCCATCACATTTTTGTAGGTGTCATCCTTTGAACCGTCGTCCACAAAGATTATTTCGAGATTAGGATAGGTGCTTTTCAGAAGATTTTCAACTGTTTTAGTAGCTGTAACTTCTTCGTTATATGCAGGAACAATCACGCTCATGCGAGGTAACTCAGTCGGCTCTCCAACCGGTTGATTTTTTGTTCTTTTTCTGTGTACACAGGCCAGGATTGCAACGGTTAAAATCTTACCTACGGACAATAGTAGTGCTACAAAGAAAATAACTGATAAGATGCGGTTTACGATGTAGCTGGCCGTTACCACAGTGGCGTCGGCCGTTTGCAGGTACTGGTTGAAATCGCCGGTTTGATGAGGCATCAGATCGTCTCGTTTTCTGTCCAATAAATCGGCAATGCTTACAAACTTATAACCCTGTGATTTGAAATATTCAATGATATGAGGCAATGCAGCTACAGTCGCAGAACGGTCTCCACCGGCATCGTGCAACAAAATAATGTTGTGAGGCGTGTCCTCTATAATGCTTCTCTCATTTTGACGCATCACACGTGCCAGAATTGAATCCGGCCGTGCTCCTATTTCCCAGTCGAGCGGGTCGATATTTGATCCGATGGTGAGATAACCTTCAGAGCGGGCAAGGGCAAGCGGTTCTATGGCCGACTGGTTAGTCGGAGTAATATCCGTATCATAAGGAGGGCGGAACAGCATGGTAGCGTGGCCTGTAATTCCCTCTATGATGTATCCGGTCGCTCTTAATTCTGCACGGAATCGCGAAGGTGAAATAATAGCAATGTTCGGGTGCAGGAAGGTGTGGTTCCCAATCTCATGGCCTTCGCGATAGATGCGTTGCATTATTGGAAGATTCTGCTCTGCATTGATACCGGTAACAAAGAATGCGGCCGGAACATGGTATTTGCTCAGAATGTCAAGGATCTGAGGTGTGTAATCTTCATCAGGACCGTCATCGAAGGTGAACGCGATCATTTTCTCTTTTTTACCCGTCTGGTTGATTACATAGCTGGACGGCATCTCTAGGTAATTTTCTTCCGAGATGGCCTGTTCTGCTTTGTTGATTTCCAGTTTGATCTTCCCTGGGCGGGGAGACGATACGATGTTGAGAATTTCTCCTGATCCAATGTAGTCGACACTGAACGAGGATTTTATATATTCAAGAGAATGGTAATCGAATGGTTTCTTTTTCAGACCTTGTAATGATAAGTCTCTGGCAAAGAATCCCCAAAGTCTGGCATCTTCAGAACCCAGTCGCCAGAGGGCATAACCTGCCATCCCGTTGTCGTAGGCTGTTCGTATGGCGTTGTAATTGGAAACCGCATCGGTAAAATACACCCGGTGAAGCTTGCCTTCTCCATCATAGTACGAAAAATCGAGGTTGTATGTCTGGTTATCGAAGTGAACCGGAGCATTGTTACCCAGTGCATCAGCCATCGACTCCTGATAAGTGCTGTTTCGTGCTTCGTGGCCTTCGGCCCAGTTATATCCGTAACCCGCGATACACAAGACCACCTTTTGTGGATTCACCTTCTTGAACATGTCGTCCATTGCGGCTTCAATCCAGTACTGAGCCGCAATTGGACCGGCAGCTTTTGATGGTGAATGCTGGTCGTAGGCCATTAAAAAGAGAAGGTCGTTTGCTTCTCCCAATTCTTTTACGTTATAATCTTCGTTGAAAGGAGAAATATCCTGCGAAACAAGAAAGCCTTCTGCATGAAGCTTTTTGTACAGTTCGCGCTGAAATGTAATCAGGTTTGCATCAGTCTTCTCAACCAGATCTTCGAAGTCGATATTAATACCGGCAAACTGATATTTTTTGAGGATTCTGTAGATGTTATTGATAACAGCCGCGCGGCGAGTCGGAGAAGCAAGGATTTTATGAACGTTGGCTCCGTTCCATTTTTTATTGAAAAAGTTTGATAGAATGGGGACAATGGCAACATGGTTTTTACGCATGAAGTTCATGGCCGTTGAATCCACATCGTCATAAATTTCGTCCGAAGAGTCTGTAATAAACAGCCATTCAGGCAAAATCATGTTCAGTTTATTGATATTATGCTTGAGAGAGAACTCTGACTGAGGATCCCAGTTTACATAAAAACCGGCTTTGACAGGATAATAGTTCTTTATAATACCGGGGATGGCCTTTTTTTCTACATAAAACTCGTGCTTGCGTGTTTTACGGGCTTCACTGATAATTCGTTCAAGCCGTTTGTATTCCTTCTGGTCGTTCTTGGCAATAACATTATCTGTTACTTTGCGGAACATGCCTGTTTGCTCTTTCAGCGGGGGAAGCTGTAATGCCTGTTTGCGCAATAATGATATAGTAACCGCAACAACACCAATGACTAAGAAAATAAGAACGATTCTTATACCCCAACGAAAACTCTTCCATCGGGACTGAGATTCCGTGTAAAAAATTGGCTTTTCACCCATAAATAGTCGATTAAAAACAGCTGCAAAGTTAGCTTATTTTCATAGAAATTAAACAGGATGCGATCTATGTAATAAAAAAACAATAAAATATTGATTGATAAAAATATAGCTTCTTTCTAATCCGTGTTTCGGGACAGAATTTACCGGCATGTCAGGGAGTTTTCGTCACCTGTATGTCAAAACAATTCTCAAAGTCAGATTAATCTTCGGTTTTGTTAATTGTTTTTGGGTGTAGAAGCAATAATTGGAGAACTAAGGCTGCGGCAACGAAGATTGCAAGAAAGGCACTGTCGCGACTGAGATGTCCGGAATCTGCCGATTGCCCCAAAAAGGTGGTGATAAGCGCTCCGGCAGAGATTCCTGCCATGTTCATCAATCCGTAGCCGGTTGCCCGGTGACGAGGTGATGCAAACTGGCAGAGTATGGGCATGTTGTTTACGTCGAACATACCGAATCCAAAACCAAAGCAGAGAGCTCCGCCCCAGATGGTAATGAACGAGGCCCCGAAACCGAGCAGCAGCACAGCCGGAATTGTAAGTGCCAGACCGATTGCTCCCGTGTAAATTCTTCCCCGCAGGTTATGTTGTACCCAACGGTCAGACATAACGCCTCCAATAAGTACACCCACCAGAGCAGAAAGAGCAATGGTGATAGTAGCCATTGGTCCTGCCATTTCCATGTTCATGTGCAGATTGTTGGCAAAAAGGGTGGGGAGCCAGTTTTTTGTTGCCCAGCCCGGCAGGCTTGGTGCTGAAAAATAAAAGAGGATTACCCAGAAGGAGAGGCTTCCCAGAAGAGTTCCTGCTCCTTTGAACATATTGCGAAATTCTTTTCCAAGAGAACGTGATTCGGTGGTGATTGTATATGCTTTGTGCTCTTTTAGAAATAGAATCAGGATGATGCTGTAACAAACGCCGATTAATCCGAAAATATGGAAAGTGGTTTGCCATGAAAAGCTACTGGCAATGGTAGCTCCGAATCCGCCGAAAGCTTGTCCGAGATAAATGCCTGTCATGTGGATGCCGACGGCAATCGATCGGGTTTTTCCCTGATGGTAATCAGCAATGAGTGCCAGTCCTGCGGGAATATAAAAAGCTTCGCTTACACCCATGATGGCCCGAAGTGCATAAATTTGGTCGAATGTGTGTGCAAAACCCATCAGCATTGTTACGCCCGACCAGATGAAGAGACTTCCCACGATTAACCATTTGCGATTCAGACGATCTGCGATAAGCCCCGAAAGCGGACTCATGATGGCATAAATCCAAAGGAAAACTGCCATCAGTCGGCCAAAATTTGCAGCCGTTTCCAGTTCGGCAATGTCGATCATCATCGATTGCTTCATGGTGGAAAGCATTTGCCGGTCAATGTAGTTGAGCAGTGCTACAACCCACAATAACCCGACTACAATCCATGGGTATATATTCTTCTTTTGCATTAGATTAGAAAGTTTAACGGCACAAAAATAGAGAATAGTTGATAAACCATAAGCTCATTGTGTCTCTATTTTTTTAATGTTAAGAATCATTCAGTAAACCGGATTGAAGCATTTGTAAATTTTGTGATGAATCGGCGGAACTCTGATTATTTGTTTATGAAATTTGCAGCGAGTAAAAAAAATATCCTCTTTTGAAATCTCAAAAGAGGATATTTGCATTGAACAGATTTGGTTAGTGTAGATGGGAGAAATTAATAAGTTTTTTTAGGCGTTGTACATTGATCAACAAGGTAAACGATAGACATATATGGAATACCACTGTTAGTCGTCAGTCCTATTTCGCAGGTGCGACTGTTGGAATAGCCTTTTTTAATTCCGTTTGCCTCAATTTGAGGATGCAGCTTGCGAAGTGCATACCTGTTCACCTCCGGTGTGGTAAATCCTTTGTCGCCAGCGAAGCCGCAGCAGCCAACTTCGGAGGGGAGTAAAACATTCGACGAACAACGGTTTGCCAGACGGACTAGCGTGTTTTTTAACCCCATTTTTGTCATGGAACAGGTAGCGTGTATAGCAATCGGTTCGTTGATAGGATGAAACTCCAGTTTGTCGACAAGATAGGTTTCGATAAATTCAACCGGTTCGTAAAGTTTCATTTTGGTAATCTTTTCCTTCATCCGGTAAAGACACGGACTTTGATCACAAACTACCGGATATCTGCCCTGTTCGCTTGCTTTCCAGAGGGCCGCTTCCAGTTCTTCCGTCTTTCGGTCGGCAATGTCATACATTCCATTGCTCTCCCATATGGTTCCGCAACACATCTTTTCCATCTCTTCGGGGAAAATCACTTCGTAGCCGGCTTTTTGGAAAAGCCCGGTCATTTTATCCGACAGAGGTGTTTGCTCGGGGCTGTCTTTGTGAACCCCCATCGACTGGTTGATGCAACTTGGAAAGTAGACTACTTTTTGCAGAGAAGGTTTAATATTGAGACTGTTTTGATGAATTTTATGTGCCTTAGGCATAGCTGTTGTCCAAAGTGGCAGTCCCATTTTGTTGGCTTCGTTGCATAGATAAGTCATGTTTTTACTGCCAATCACTGTGTGGGCGAAGTTGGCAAGAGTCAGTACGGAGCGCAATCCTGTTTTTATGCCTGCAAAATGGTTGGCAGCAAAATTGCCGATATTCCATCCAAAACTGCCCGTTGGCAGAGAAGCGTGACGAATATCATGCGTCAGGTGGCCTGTGTTGATGTCCATGGGGCAGGATGTCGCACACAAACCATCGCCGGCGCAGGTTGCATTGCCAAGATATTTGTATCCTTTTTCAAGCTCGCGAAGAACTTCGGGATTTTCGTTGGTTTGTTTGAGTCTCGTTATTTCGCGCTGAATAACAATTCGTTGTCTGGATGACAATGTGAATCCTGCCGTGAGGCAGTTTACCTCACAAAAACCGCATTCAATACATTTGTCGACATGCGGGTTGGTGAGAGGCAGCGGTTTGAAGTCTGATATGAAACAATCGGGATTGTCATTGAAAATCACACCCGGATTGAGAATGTTGTTCGGATCGAAAAGCTTCTTGACCTTTTGCATTATGTAAAAAGCTTCATCTCCCCATTCTTTTCCCACGAAAGGAGCCATATTGCGGCCTGTTCCGTGCTCTGCCTTTAAAGATCCGTCGTATTTTTCGGTGACAAGCTCCACCACATCTTTCATTAACGATTCGTAGCGCGCAACTTCTGCATTCGAGTCAAAACGTTGGTTTATAATGAAGTGAAAATTTCCTTCAAGCGCATGTCCATAAATCACACTATCGGTATAGTTGTATTTCTCAAGAAGCTGCTGGAGTTCGGATGTTGCCTCGGCAAGGTCTTCCATGTGAAATGCAACATCTTCGATCAGGGTAGTTGTGCCGGGTTCGCGCATACCTCCCACCGAAGGGAAAATACCCGAACGGATTGCCCACCAGACATTGTATACGTTTTCATCCTGTGTAAATGAGGCGGGTAGCACCGTTTCAAATTCCCGAATGCACAGTTCTATCGCTTCAATCTGCTGCAACAATTCTTCTTCAGAATTCGCTTTTGTTTCAATCAGCAATGCCGTTACTCCGGGAGCAAGCTGTGGTAAGTAATCGGGCATTCCTTCTTTGCCTTCGACTGACTGTAATGCTTTTCTGTCGAGTAATTCGACTCCGGTAACGGGAGTGTGTTTGAGCTTTTGGACAACCTCGCAGGCATATTTAATATCTTTCAGGTAGAGCATGGCGCTAGCTTTGAAGTGCATTTCGGGTTCGGTGCTGACCGTGGCCTCTGCAAGAAAAGCAAGGGTGCCTTCCGAACCAACCAGCAAATGCGTGATAATATCAAACGGATCGTCGTAGGTTATAAAAGGTAGAATATTTAGGCCGGTGACGTTTTTGATGCTGTATTTATAGCGTATTCTGTCCGAAAGTGCTTTGTTTTCCAGTATTTCATCTCGTAATTCTAACAGAGTCTTTATAAATTCAGGATGAGAGGCCTGAAATGCTGCTTTGCTTTGCTCATCTGCAGTATCCAGTAACGTGCCATCTGCAAAAATGATACGGGCAGAATGGAGAATTTTGTCGCTATTGGCGTGAGTGCCGCAGCTTTTTCCCGATGCATTGTTGATGATAATGCCTCCCACCATGGCAGAGTTAAGAGAGGCGGGGTCAGGTGAAAAAATTCTGTCGAAAGGTTTTAATATTTCGTTTACGCGGCTTCCTACAATACCTGGTTGCAGCGAAATTGTTTCTCCATTGTCATGAATTCTGTATTTTTCCCAGAGTTTGCCGGTAACAATCAGAACCGAGTCGCTTATTGCCTGACCGGAGAGGCTTGTTCCTGCAGCCCGGAATGTAACCGGAGTGATGGTGTCGTTTGCGTTTTTTAAAAGAGTACTGATCTCTTCTTCGTTAGCCGGATGTATGACGAGTTGAGGAATTTTCCGGTAAAATCCGGCATCGGTTCCCCAGGCTAAGCGACGTGTGATGTCAGTAAACAAACGCTGTTTTGTTATCGTTGTAGGCATTGCTTGCTGAAAAGCTCTGATGTTATTTGAAGTATTCATAAGCAAAATAAAGAGAAGAAGTTATGAGGTGTGTTCTGAATTATAACACAATTATCGAATGCTATAAAAATGAATGTTTTAATGTTGCAAAGTAAGTCATAATGTACTATATTTGCGCTTTAATAGTGTAAAAATAAATTATAATTAATTAAAAGCAGAATAAAAATCCTAATTAGACTGGGCTTTTGGGTTTCTTGTAATGTGTTAAAATATGGTCGTTTATTTTAATTTATTAGAATTCTGTTAGTGTAATGTTGTTTATGGGCTTGTTGATTAACGGGATAATCGTTAATTTTGTCTTCTGATTTTTAATTGACGACTCAATTGATCGTCATCAGACTTCTTGATTTTCTAAAAGATAGACGTTGTTCTGACGTTTAAGGCTACCGGGTATTAGTAAAAGTGGAGTTGACGCTAAATATATTTTAAAAATATTTTCGATGAAATTAATTGCCGACAGTGGTTCTTCTAAAACCGAATGGTGTCTTGTAGAAGGTATCTATGTTATAGAGAGAGCTTTTACAGAGGGACTGAATCCTTTCTTTCAGATGCGAAGGGAGATTAGTCGGTCTATCAGATTGCAATTGCCTGAAGTTTTCTTCAAAAAGAAGGTTGACCAGATATATTTTTATGGTGCAGGTTGTTCGTCCAAAGAGAAAAAGGATGTCATTAAGGCATCTCTGGTGACTCAATTCCGGGCGCCGGTCGAAGTGGAGAGTGACTTGCTTGGAGCTGTAAGAGCACTGTTCGGCAACCAACCCGGAATAGGTTGTATTCTTGGAACCGGCTCAAACTCTTGTTTTTACGATGGTGAAAAAATTGTCAAGAATGTGGCTCCTCTGGGATATATTCTGGGCGATGAGGGGAGTGGTGCCGTCTTGGGCAAAATGTTTCTGAGCGATTGTATGAAGCAGATTGCTCCGAAAGATTTGTGTGATATGTTTTACGATGTATACAAAATTACTCCCGCTGATATTATGGAAAACGTTTACAGCAAGCCTTTTGCGAATCGTTTTCTTGCAAGCTTTTCATTCTTTTTGGAGAAGCATCTTGATCATGAGTATGTGTATGAACTTGTGAGTCATAATTTCCGTAACTTTTTTACCCGCAATATTGTGCATTATGATTATAAGGCTTATCCTATTCATTTTATGGGACATGTGGCTTATTTCTATGCAGATATTCTAAAAGAGGTAGCTTCCGAATTTGATGTAGTTGTCGGTCAGATAGAAAAATCGCCGATGCCAGGTTTGGTTCGTTACCACACTGCTCATTGCCGGTTAGATTAATTTTAATATGGTTAGATATATGAAAATCAGCAAGTCGTACGATTTGCTGATTTTTTTATTTGGTGCAGTAGAGAAGAATGGTTGTTTGATAAATATTTACAAATGATTTGAAGTCGAGCGGTTGGTGTTTCTTTGGAATTTACGGACAAAAACATCTTGTATCGTGTGTATGTGTTTGTTATATAGATATATAATGTGTGGTTTTTAATAGTTGTTCTTTCTCTATTTTACCTGCATTAAAAATAAAAATATGTATGAAAATAATAAATAAAATAAAAATAATGATTTATATGTTGTTTTCAGGTTTCAAATCATAAACTTTCAATTACCTTTGTTGCGATATAATTGATAAGCCGGTTTGAATGCAATTTTGCGCTGTCATCTTCTTGTGTCAGTGTCCGGACTTCAGTTCAATTAGTTTTGATAAATCATTTTCATCAAATAAATATGATACTTATTGCGGATAGTGGATCTACAAAGACTTATTGGTCACTTATTAAGGCTGATGGTACTTGTGCTCATTATTACACACAGGGGATAAATCCTTTTTTTCAGACAGAATACGAAATAGAAGGATTTTTGCGGATGACATTGTTGCCTCAACTTGGGGTCAATGAAATTTCTGAAATCTATTTCTATGGCGCCGGATGTGCCACAGAAAAGCAAATCAGCCTTGTTAGGTCTGCTTTCTCCAAAGTATTTGTTTATGAAAAAATAGAGGTTGCAAGTGACTTGTTGGGTGCAGCAAGAGCACTGTGTGGTGATGAATCCGGTATCGCGTGTATTTTAGGAACAGGATCAAACTCTTGTTACTATGATGGAAACACAATCGCGCAACAGGTCTCTCCGCTGGGCTTCATTATTGGAGACGAAGGCAGTGGTGCTTCATTAGGGAAGCGGTTAGTTGCCGATTGCCTGAAGAATCAACTCCCGGAAGGACTCAAGGAAAAGTTTTTGGATCGCTTCAAGCTGACTCAGGCTCAAATTGTTGAAAATATTTACAGTAAACCTTTTCCGAGCCGGTTTTTAGCATCATTGTCGTTGTTCCTTATAGAAAATATCGAAGAACCGGCACTATATCAGATAGTGTATGACGGATTCGCCGATTTCTTCAAACGAAATGTTTTTCAATACGATTATAAAGACAAAAAAGTAAATGTAGTGGGCTCTATTGGATATCATTATCAGGATGTTTTACGCAAGGTGGCGGCAGATCTTTCTCTGCAATTGGGTAAAATTATTCAGGCTCCTTCTGAAGAGCTGATAAAATATCACATTCAACGATCTAATAAACTCTGATTACGCGTATGGCGTTTGAAAAAATCACTGAGATGTCGTCATTGCACGATAATCTTGACAAAAGTTCTGTGCTGGAATTGTTGGTAGGTATCAACGAAGAAGATAAAAAAGTGCCTCTTGCTGTAGAAAAGGCGATTCCTCAGTTAGAAAAGCTGGTTGAATCGATAGTGTTGAGGATGAAGCGGGGTGGACGAATTTTCTACATGGGAGCTGGTACCAGTGGTCGGTTGGGAGTCCTCGATGCGTCGGAGATTCCCCCGACTTATGGTATGCCCAATACTTTGGTTATCGGCCTGATAGCCGGAGGTGACAGAGCACTCCGCAATCCGGTGGAAGCAGCCGAAGACAGTGAAGAAAAAGGCTGGCAGGAACTGGTGAGTTACAATGTGAATGTAAATGATACAGTGATCGGTATTGCTGCATCGGGGACAACACCCTACGTGATAGGAGCTTTGAAACATGCTCAGCAAAATGGAATTCTCACGGCGTCTATTTCCTGTAACCCGGACGCTCCGGTTGCACAGTATGCCGATATTCCAATCGAAGTTGTTGTCGGGCCTGAATTTGTGACCGGAAGTACCCGGATGAAAGCCGGGACCGCACAGAAACTGGTGTTGAACATGATTACGACAACCACCATGATCAAACTTGGTCGTGTAAAAGGAAACCGGATGGTGAATATGCAGCTGACCAACAAAAAGCTGATTGACCGTGGTACCCGAATGATTATGGAGGAGACTAAGCTTGAATACGAAGCAGCAAAGAATCTGCTGTTGCTGCACGGCTCGGTAAAAAAGGCTACCGACGCATTTTTTAATATCAATAAAGAAGAAAATATCAAATGATACTAATTGATTGTTTTTTACCGTTTGCTTCTAAAGAGCAGATTGCTCCGACTCTGGAACAACTGACTGCTTCGTCGCTGGTTGGCAAAATTTATCTGTTGGCAACCGAAGAGACCCAAGGGTTCGGAGGTTACGAAGTGCTGCACATCGACAGCCTGAAAAGCAGTGCAACCATGCATATGATTGCTTCTAAAGCCACTTCTGATTATATTTTCGTTTATCAAAAATATTCTCCCCTGCAATTGGGCTATTTTGCGCTCGATCGCATGGTGAATCTGGCCGATGACTCGGCTGCCGGTATGGTTTACGCTGATTCGTATCAGGTGATCGATGGCGTGAAGAAAATTCATCCGGTGATTGCTTATCAGGAAGGAAGTTTGCGCGACGATTTCGATTTCGGATCGGTACTGCTCTTCTGCTCGAAAGCATTTAAGGAAGCCGTAGCTGCAATGAAGACTAATTACGCTTTTGCAGGGCTGTATGATCTGCGCCTGAAGCTTTCTCAAAAACATGATCTCGTTCATATTAACGAATACCTCTATTCAGAAATTGAAACAGACAGCCGTAAGTCGGGCGAAAAAATCTTCGATTACGTTGATCCGAAAAACCGCAGCGTACAACTCGAAATGGAAGCTGCCTGCACCGAACATTTGAAAGAAGTGGGTGCTTATCTGGCTCCTCAGTTCAAAGATGTGGCTTTCGAGGAAGGTAATTTCCCGGTGGAAGCATCGGTTATCATTCCGGTATTCAACCGCGTTCGTACCATCGAAGATGCCATTCAATCGGTATTGAAGCAACAATGTAAATTCGATTTCAACCTCATTATTATTGATAACCATTCCACCGACGGCACCACGGAAGCAATCCGTAAATACGAATCGGATCCTCGGGTAATCCATTTGATTCCCGAACGTTTTGATCTGGGTATCGGAGGTTGCTGGAACGTGGGTGTTCAGGATAAACGTTGCGGCAAGTTTGCCGTTCAGCTGGATAGCGATGATGTTTATAGCGGAGAAATTACCCTGCAAACTATTGTAGATGCTTTCTACGAACAACAATGCGCAATGGTGGTGGGAACTTACCGCATGACCAATTTCGACATGGAAACCATTCCTCCCGGGGTGATCGATCACAAGGAGTGGACTCCCGATAATGGGCGTAACAATGCTTTGCGTATCAATGGGCTGGGAGCACCGCGTGCTTTTTACACCCCGATGTTGCGCAAAATTAAAGTGCCCAACACCAGCTATGGCGAAGACTATGCGTTGGGACTCTATTTCTCTCGCGAACACCGTATCGGACGTATTTATGACGTTCTGTACCTGTGTCGTCGCTGGGAAGATAACTCGGATGCCTCGTTGGATATTGTGAAGATGAATGGTCACAATACCTACAAAGACCGCATTCGTACCTGGGAGCTAAAAGCTCGCAAAGCGCTGAACAAAACAATTTGATAATGTGCTCATGTGCCAATATGCCAATAAGATAAACTGATTGGCATATTGCTCAACAAATGATTGTGTGGAGAGCTGCAGATCATATGCAAAAGGTGGAAGCTGATATTGGCACATTAGCATATTTATATATTGGAATATTTTTTTAGTCGTCGTTTTTTTTAATAGTAATACCATGAATCAATATCCTAAAAACGAATCGCTAAGCTCTTGTTGTCAGAATGACTCGTTGATGGATCGAGTGTACAATCTTCTTGAACGGCAAATCGCTGTTTGGGAACTTCCAAAGCGTCATTATACAGCTCTTAGTCAGGTTAAGACTAAGACAGTAAAGGTGGGTGGCGTGGAAATGATGGTGCAGTTCAATCCTTCGCGTATTGTCTCTTCTTCTGCAAAAGTGGATGCTGCTTCGATCAAGGAACGCAAGTGCTTTTTGTGTAAAGCACATTTGCCTCAGGAACAAGAGGGAATCCCTTTTGGTGACAGGTATTTGATTCTGGTCAATCCGTTTCCCATTTTCCCAAAGCACTTTACGATTCCGGCTTTGGAACATACCGATCAGTTTATCCGTACCCGTTTGGGCGATATGCTGGATGTTGCCAAAGCATTAGATGGTTGTGTTATATTTTACAACGGTCCGAAGTGCGGGGCTTCAGCTCCCGATCACATGCACTTTCAGGCCGGAAACAGAGGTTTCCTCCCTCTTGAAAAAAACTGGAATTCTGTCTATCGTGAACAAGCCGAGGTAATTGTCGACCGGTCGGAAATTAAAGTTTCACGTCTTCCTTATTATTCACATGCAGCATTGGCGCTCGAGTCGGCGGACAAAGACGCAGTGTTGCAACTGTTTGAAAAAATCTACACTTTATTAGCTGTCCCACAGGATAGTCCAGAGCCGATGCTCAATTTGCTTTGTCGGTTCGAGGATGGATTGTGGACGCTCTGGGTTTTCCCGCGGAAGTTGCACCGTCCCCGGCAATATTTTGCCGAAGGCGATGACAACCTGCTGATAAGCCCTGCATCAGTCGATTTGGGTGGCGTGTTCATCACTCCGCTTCAAAAAGATTTCGAAAAAATTACATCAACCGATATAGAAGATATTCTCCGGCAAATTTCAATGGATGCGGACGAATTCGATTTGCTTTGCAGTCGTCTTGCGGCGGAGTAAAGTGAGCGTGATGTGTTACTTTCTGTAAATCAGTTATCAATCTTAATATTGCATTAATGTCAGAATCGAAAAATAAATCTCCCTGGGCTTGGATTCCAACGCTCTACTTTGCAGAAGGAATCCCGTATGTAGTGGCAATGTCGCTGGTTGTTGTCATGTACAAACGGTTGGGAATTTCAAATACCGATATAGCGTTGTACACCAGTTGGCTCTATTTGCCCTGGGTTATTAAACCCTTCTGGAGTCCCTTTGTGGATATGATGAAAACCAAACGCTGGTGGATTGTAACCATGCAATTGCTCATCGGAGCTTGTCTGGGTGGGGTGGCTTTTCTTATTCCGGTACCGTTTTTCTTTCAGGCAACGCTGACTGTGCTTTGGTTGATGGCTTTCAGTTCTGCTACTCACGATATTGCTGCCGACGGTTTTTATATGCTGGCTCTCGATAGTTCGCAGCAGTCGTTTTTTGTAGGCATCCGTAGCACCTTTTATCGTTTGGCAATGATTACAGGTCAGGGCTTGCTGATTATTCTGGCAGGAAGTCTGGAGAGTTTTACTGGTTTGCAACCGCTGAATTTCTCGGTCGAATCGTCAACTACGGCTAAGTCAACGATTGTGATGCAGCCGAAAAGCTACAATGTGCCCAAAACCGACGAAATGACCTTTGTGGCATTTCCTTCCGATTTGGTGCTGAATACGAACCGGATCTCAAAAGATTCACTGGAGCAGATCAAGAAAATTGCTTCGGAACAAAACCAGCAGAACGGCTTTGTGAGTGCAGATAAAAACAGTGCAGTTCAAGCCGCTTCGAAAGAGATGACTGGTAATGCCGGAATTATTGCCATCCGCCTGACGAAAAAACCGGAAGCAGGTAAAACAGTTGTGTTGAATACCAATTTTGCGAAAGGAGATAAAAGCATCTCTGTAGTTGCCGGCGAACGGATTACGTTCACTCCCGAAAACTGGGATAAACCGGCTTATGTGGTGGTGCAGCTCGATAAAAAGCTAAACAGTAATGTGAAAAGCGAATTCAAAAGCGTGTCGGGAAATCTGAAGCTGGCATGGAGCATCACGTTCTTTATTCTGGCTGGTTTCTTTGTGCTGCTATTTGTTTATCACCGTTTTGTGCTGCCGCGTCCGGCATCCGATCACTCTACGGCGACAAATAGCGTTGGCGATATATTCAAAGAGTTCGGGCACACGTTTGCTACTTTCTTCCAGAAACCGGGAATCGTGCTGGCCATCTTCTTTATGCTTACTTACCGTCTTGGTGAGGCTATGCTGGTGAAGATCGTATCGCCCTTCCTGCTCGACGGACGCGAAGTGGGTGGCTTGGGGTTGACTACCGGACAGGTGGGATTGGTTTATGGTACAGTTGGGGTATTGGCGTTGACACTGGGTGGAATTACCGGAGGCATTGCCGCTTCTCGAAAGGGACTTAAATACTGGATTTGGCCCATGGCAATATCGATTACCTTGCCTCAATGTGCATATATCTTCCTGTCGACATTCCTGCCCGATAATTTCTTCTTTATCAATCTGGCGGTAGCGGTCGAACAGTTCGGATATGGTTTCGGATTTACAGCATACATGCTCTATATGATCTATTTCTCTGATGGCGAACATAAAACCGCGCATTATGCTATTTGCACCGCCTTTATGGCGTTGGGAATGATGTTGCCCGGAATGATGGCCGGATGGTTACAGGAAAAACTGGGTTATCAGCACTACTTCTTTACAGTGATGCTGGCAATTATACCTTGTTATCTGGCAGTATCTTTGTTGAAGATAGATCCCGAATTCGGGAAGAAAAAGAAAAACTAACCGTTTTTACCAATGGCTTTGTGATGATGAAAAGATTAAATGTGATATGGTTGATGGTTGCTTTGCTGTGCCTGTCTCAGAGCGGGATGGGTGCGCAAAGGGTAAAAACGGGTATTGAAGTACTCCGCGAAAGTGGCTTCAAAATGCTTCAGGGAAAACGTGTGGGACTTATAACTAATCCGACAGGCGTTGACTCGCAATTGAAGTCTACCGTAGATATTTTGAATGAAGCTGCCGGAGTAAAACTGGTTGCTTTGTATGGCCCTGAACACGGAGTACGGGGCGATGTTTATGCCGGCGACCATGTGGATACTATTGTCGATAAAACAGGCGTACCTGTTTATTCGCTTTACGGAAAATCAAAGAAACCGACACCCGATATGCTGAGAGATGTTGATGTGATTGTGTATGATATTCAGGATATTGGGTGTCGTTCCTATACTTTTATCAGTACCATGGGATTGGCCATGCAGGCAGCTGCCGAAAACAATAAGGAATTTGTGGTGCTCGACCGACCCAATCCTCTGGGAGGGTTGAAGATAGAAGGAAATCTGGCGGAAGATAAATTTATCTCGTTTGTCAGCCAATTCAAAATTCCGTACCTCTACGGGCTTACCTGTGGAGAGCTGGCCAAATTGCTGAACAACGAAAATATGCTGGGCAAAAAATGTAAGTTGACGGTGGTCCCGATGAAAGGATGGAAACGGAAAATGACGTACACCCAAACAGGGTTGCCCTGGGTGCTTACTTCTCCGCATGTACCTTATGCTGAGTCAGCAGCTTATTATGCAGCATCTGGAATTCTCGGCGAATTTGATTTTATGTCGATTGGAGTGGGCTACACATTGCCATTCCAGCTCTTTGCTAAAGATTCGATTGATGCTAACGTCCTTGCCGAAAAGCTGAATGCGTTGAAATTGCCGGGTGTATTGTTTCGTCCGATCAATCTGAAACCCTTTTATTCGGTAGGGAAGGGGTTGAATTATTCAGGTGTACAATATTTTATAACTGATTACAGCAAAGTGCGCTTGACGGATATTCAGTTTTATGTGATGCAGGAGATGGCAAAGCTTTACCCCGGGAAGAAATGTTTCGGGCCGGCAACCCAATCGCGCTATGACATGTTCGATAAAGTATGTGGAAGTGACCAGATACGGTTGCATTTGTCTCAGAATATGAATGTAGACGACATTCTTTCTTACTGGAGAAAAGATGAGGGTGCCTTCAGAAAATTGTCAAAGAAATATTATCTCTATAAATAAAATTCCTATGCCGACGACTAACAGACTTTTGGCGCTTGATGTGATGAGGGGAATCACAATTTCCGGAATGATTCTGGTTAATAACCCGGGTTCGTGGGGTCATATTTTTACTCCGCTGGAACACGCATCGTGGAATGGTCTTACACCAACCGATCTGGTATTCCCGTTCTTTATGTTTATTATGGGAGTTTCTACCTATTTCTCGCTAAAGAAATATGACTTTAAGTTTTCGTCTGAGGCGGCGTGGAAGATAGCCAAACGTACGCTGATCATTTTTGGAATCGGGTTGGCGTTGGGTTGGTTCGGATTGTTTTGCAGAACCACTCTGGACTTTGGCAATACAGAAATGACGTTTTCCGAACGCCTGATGCATGGTCTGCTTCCATTCGACAGGATCAGGGCGCTTGGCGTAATGCAACGTCTGGCATTGAGTTATTGCGGAGCTTCCATTATTATCCTGCTTATTAATCATAAAAAGGTATTGTACGTTGCAGGTGGAATCCTGGTTGCATATCTGGCAATTCTGCTGCTTGGAAATGGTTTCGACCTGTCGGAAAACAATGTGATCAATATTGTAGACAGGGCTTTGTTCGGTGTTGACCATATGTATAAGGATACCTTACCTGATGGTTCATTATTTGCTTTTGATCCAGAAGGTTTGTTGAGTACGCTTCCTTGTTTTGCTCATGTGTTGCTGGGCTTCTACGTGGGTAAGATCATTAACGAAGTGAAAGATAACAGTCAGCGTGTACAACAGATATTTATTTTTGGAACAATACTACTGTTTGCCGGATTTTTGCTGAGCTACGGATGTCCAATCAACAAGAAAGTGTGGAGTACCACCTTTGTGATGGTCACATGCGGTTTGGGTTCCTTGTTGCTTGCTTTGTTGATATGGATTATCGATATCAAAGGATATGCCCGCTGGTCGCGATTTTTTGAGTCCTTTGGAATCAACCCCTTGTTTATGTATGTTTTAGGGGCATTTTTGTCAGTCTTGTTTGGAACAATACCTTTGGTGATGAGTCCGGAAGTCTTGACAATCAAAGGATTTATATATAAAGATTTGCTTCTGTCCTGGCTGCCCGATCTGTGGGCGTCTCTCGCTTTTGCGGTCTTCTTTGTTATGCTCAATTGGATTTTCGGGCATATTCTGTATAAAAAGCAGATATATATCAAGATATAGATTCTGTCTATGTTTTATGCAGGGGCTTAAAAATATTTATGACTAAGAAATGAACACAAAAAAATGTATGAAAAACATAAAATATAGACTTTTGTGTTGTATCTTTGTAAAAATAGAGTAAATTTGTAGTTGCATATTCTATGGTTTTTAATATGCTCTTTTTTGTGTCAATTATACACTAAAAATTCTGTTTTTATTTCATTAATTCAGAAAAACTCTATTTTGTGTATCTTTCTGTTAGTTTGCTTGTTGGTGGAGATGTCGAAAATAATTGAATTAAATCTCAATTTTAGGAACCAAACCAATAAATAACCAAACATTCAGCGTAAGCCTTATTATCAGGGCTGTATTTCCTTAGAATTTTTTTATTACTCTTTCTAAATAAGAGACAAAAATGAAACAGAGTATCACATGTCTTCGAGATAAAATTAAAAATAGTTACTAATCTTCAAAACCCCCAAAATTATGACTAAGATGTTTAAGCAAAGATGGTTTTATTTGGGTTGTTGTTTGTTGATGGCATTTTTCACCGTTGTAGGTGCCTATGCTCAGACAAAAACAATCAAGGGAAAGGTGGTTGATGAAAAAGGTCAACCTATGATAGGTGTTTCTATCGTTGTCAAAGGGACAACTTCAGGAACAATTACGGATGGAAATGGGAGCTTTTCTATTTCTGCGTCGCCTAAAGATGTGCTTTCTTTTTCTTTTATCGGTTACAAAACAGATGAGGAAAAAGTTGGTAGCCGAGCTTTAATCAATGTCGCTTTGAATGAAGACACACACATGCTGCAAGAAGCTGTCATTGTGGGTGAATTTGGTGTGAAACGGCAAGCACGTTCTGTTGGTGCGGCTGCTCAGAATGTAAAAGGTTCTGATATTGCAAATGCAGGGCGTGATAACTTTGTTGATGCGTTAAATGGACGTGTTGCCGGGGTTGCAGTTACTTCATCTTCCGGAACTCCGGGAGCTTCTTCTACTGTTGTGTTCCGTGCCCCGACTTCTATTTCAGGGAAAAACAGTCCTCTTTATGTTGTAGATGGTATTCCTGTTAGTAACAGTACTTTTGATGCCGGATCACAATGGGCAGGTTCTGTACAGGGCGTAGGTCCTAACATGCAGCAGAATGACTATACGAACAGAGGATCTGATATAGATCCGGAAAGTATTGAAAGCGTTACAGTTTTGAAAGGTGCTGCGGCAGCTGCTCTTTACGGATCAGATGCGTCTAACGGTGCTATTATCATCACTACCAAAAAAGGAAAATCCGGGAAAGGGAAGTTTACATATAATAATAGCTTCGAATTTGACAATGTGTACAGATATCCTAAATTGCAAACTGTTTATGATAATGGTACTTACGGGGCAACTAACTACTCTTCTAAAACATTTTGGGGCGCACCTTACGCTGCAGGTACTCAATTGTACGATAACGTAAAAAACCTATTCAAGACAGGGGTAAACCAAAAACATAATTTTTCATTTGAGGCAGGTAACGATATTTCAACCATTCGTGTTTCTGCAGGTCTTCTTGATCAAACAGGTGTGGTTCCTACATCAGATTATAAACGTAAAAATATTAGCGTTTCAGGAACTGCAAAAGTTACCAAATGGATGAACATCGAAGGTTCAATGCAGTATGTTAACAGCGGTAACAATAAGGTACAAAAAGGAGCAAGCGGTGTTTTGGACTGGGCTTGCCAATGGCCTTTGACTGACAATATGCAAACTTATCTGGCAGCTGATGGGACTTCTATTAAATACCCGAATAACTATCAGGGAACAGACCTTCTGAATCCGTATTATGCCATTTATAAAAATAAATTATATGACACTACAGATCGTTTCATTACTTCTTTAAATGTAGCTGTTACTCCGTTTACTGACTTTGTAATCAGAGGAACAATGGGATGGGATGTTTCGTCCAGTAAATATTTGGCTGTTATTAATCCTCAATGGACAACTGCTGCAACAAAGAGCGGTAGCTACGATCAGTCTAATGTAGTGGAAAACAACCCGACATTGAACTTAATTGCTTCTTACCGGAAAAGTCTTGGAAAGTTTGGTTTTTCTGCTCAAGCTGGTTATCACCAATTAGAAGTAGGTTCAAAAACAATTGCTGTTCATGGTGAAAAATTCTTTGTTCAGGACTTCCAGTCTATCAACAACTGTGATCAAACTTCGCTCATAAACACGCAAATTACCACGACTCGTAGAATACAAGCTGTTTCCGGTCAGATAGAAGCGTCATATAATAATATGGCATTTGTTACCTTGAGAGCCAGAAACGACTGGTCATCAACACTCCCGGTGGCAAACAGAAGCTATTTTTATCCTGCTGCTGATTTCAGTTTTATGCTTTCTGAATTACCTATATTCAAAGCACACGAAAAGACCTGGAATTATCTTAAACTGAGAGGTTCTGTAGCTCAGGTTGGTAAAGATGCACCTCCACTTTCAATTTATCCTGCATTGCAATTAGCTACAACCTCTGGCGGAGGTTATCAATACGGGTTTACAGGTCCGAATCCATCACTTAAACCTGAAATAAATACAGCCTGGGAAGCTGGTGTGGAAGGACATATGTTTGATAATCGTTTAACTTTTGACGTTGCCTACTACAACACTCATTCAAAAGATCAGATTGTGACAGCATTCCGTATGTCGTATGCAACAGGTTTTGTTTTGAATAACAGAAACCTGGGAGCTTTCAGAACCAATGGTTTTGAATACGCGGTTGCATACGATTTTATCAAAAATAGAGACTGGAAATTGAATATTGGTGTAACCGGTAGTAGAAACTGGAGTAAGGTTGAAACTTTACCTGCCGGAGTATCCGAATATTACAATCCGTACACATGGGTTTCAGGAAATATCAGAAATGGTATGATGGTAGGTAACCCTATTACAACTTTCACCGGACAAGCTTATCAACGTAATAGTAAAGGACAGATCTTGATAGATCCTTCAAGTGGATTGCCTCTTACCAGCAGTGCATGGTCAGTGATTGGAGACCGCGAACCTAAATTGGCTTATGGTTTCACCGTGGATCTTAAATATAAACAATTCTCGTTGTCTTGTTTGTTGAATGGAAAACTGGGAACACAAGTAGTTGATGGAACAGATAGATTATTGATGGGTTACGGTGCTAATCAGCAATCTGTGGATCAAAGACAATTAGGTGCCGTTGTGTTTAATGGCGTTATCAAAGATGGAAAAGAAGAATCTGCAAGTCCAACCATTAATAAAATAGCGGTAAAACCTAGTGATATAAACGGTTACACTAGCGGTGATGAAAATTGGATTGTAAAAGGTGTTAATTATCTAAATATTTCAGAAGTACGACTTACATATCGCTTCGATAATAAAGTCCTCAGTAAACTTACTTCTAATTTGGTATCCGATTGTTCTTTATTTGTAGCCGGGAAGGACCTTTACATGTTTACAAATTATAAAGGTATTGACCCTGCAGGTAATGCAACCTCTTCAGCTTTGGGCGGCGTTGGAGGTGTTGGCTTTGATATGCTGAGTGTAGGTGCCCCAAGAGGTATTACATTTGGACTAAACATAACATTTTAATTTTTAGGACTATGAAGAAAATATTAATATCTATAGTTACAGTATTTACACTCCTTTCAGCCGTATCTTGCGATAGTTATTTGGATGTAAATAAAAATGTCGATGCTCCGGACTGGGTAGAGCCTAATTTAAGACTTGCTCCGATATTGGCTTATCTTCAGGCTAATTATTGGGATATGAGAATGGTTGGTTCAATGTGCCAGTATTTTACAGGCGGTGTGACCAGTACAGGTGCAGCTACCGTACCTTTAACGTATGGTGCTCAAATGGATGCCAACAGATCTTCTGATTATGCCGAAGTTTGGAAAATGGTCTACTATATGTGGGGACAAAACCTGGAAAACATGATTAGCGATGGGAAGAAAATGAATCAGCCTTTGTATGCCGGTTTGGGGTTAGCCTTGAAGGCATATGGTTGGTATGAACTTACATCGTTGCATGGTGAAGCTCCCTGTAAAGAGTTTTTGGATCCTAACAGACAGGTGTTTGATTATGACTCGCAGGAGTATATCTTAAATCAATCCATCTCGTGGGCAAAACAAGCTGTGACGATCCTGAATCAGGCAGACAATACAGTTTATCCATCTTCTCTGCCGGCAAATGACCTTATGTATAAAGGGAACAGAACACAGTGGTTGTATTTTGCTCATGGTGTGTTGGCAAAAATCTATATGACAATGTCAACCAAAAATGCAGCATATCTTGATTCTGCTATCACAGAAGTCAATGCTTCTATGAAGAGCCCGGCGGATGATGCTACTGTGAGAAATGATGCAACGGGGATCTCTGCCAATTCGAATTTCTTTGGAGTTTTGAGAGCAAATATTTCAAATGTATATAGTCAATCGGATTATATGGTTGACTTAATGACTGGTCGGGAAAAATATTATGATCCGAATACGGGTAACTATGTGGCAGGTACTTACGCAACAAAGCAGTACATAACCGATACGGAAACTGTGGATCCGAGAGCATTTTGTTATTTTGGTGTAGATTTATCTGCAGCAACAGCGATGCCAACTCCGGATAAAACGCTTGCTCAATCAATTGTCGGGACAAATGTTGGAGCCTCCCCGCAAGTTTCTGTTTACGGTTCTACTTATGCTCCTGGTGCGGCAGTACAGGGCAAAGGGAGATGGCTGTTCCGTGACGATGCTCCATATGTTGTGATGACTTACGCTGAATTGCAATTTATTAAAGCAGAAGCCCAATTTAGAAAGAATTTGAAAGCAGAAGCTCTTGCTACTTTCCAGGGAGCTGTTGCCGCAAGTTTGGAAACAACCAAAAGATATATTGTTGCAGGCTCTTTAGTCTCCGGCTCGCTTAGTGGTACAACAAGAAAAGGATATACAGGCGACCTTGTCACTTCAGCTCAGTATGACGCTTTGAAAAATACTTATTTGAGCAGTCAGTATGTGAATGGTTTAACGCTTTCGAACTTTGAACTTTCACATATCATGATGCAGAAATATGTGGCATTATATCCGTGGGGCCTGGATACCTGGAACGATTTACGCCGTTATCATTACGATTTGGTAACACCATCCAACGGTGTTCCTGTATCAGGAACCTCATGGACGGCGACCACAGTCTATCATAAAAGCGATGTGGATCCGGCAAGAGTCTATAAAGGATTTTATCTTTATCCGGCAAACGTAACTAACCGGAAAACCCAATTTGTTACAACTAATTTGGGATCGCCTTCTTATAGACTCCGTCCGAGATATAACTCTGAGTATATGTGGAATAAATCAGCTTTGGATAAACTTACACCTATTTCAGGTTTAGCTTTGAATTATGAAACCTCTATGGTATGGTTTTGTTTACCTAAGCAATAATCAATGATTTAGAATACTTTGATATGAAACAATCATGTTTTCAAGTTCCTTCAGGAAAATTATACTGTTTGTAACATGAAGTTCCATATGTCATTAAACAACAAAATTATTATCATATGAAAAAAATAAGTTTTTTATTAACCCTGTTTGTTGGCTTAGTATTCGTTTCATGCCAAAAGGTAGACGTTACTTTTCCATATGCAGAGATGGATACAAATAATGCAGAGCTCAGAGTGCTGAATGTTATGCCTTATACAGAAAATAGTGACACTTTGTGGCTTTCGGGAGTGCGTTACTCTATGGTTGCTACCAAAGTTGGAGGATATTATCCCAACTCAACTCCGAGGTATTTTTCCATGCCTTTAGGAAATAATAATGTCATGCTAAACTTTCTTCCCAAAATAGATCCTGTAACAAAGGCTGTGATAACTCCGGCATGGGTTTACAAAGGAGTGATTTCTAACTTGCAGAAAGGAAAGTGGTCGGCATATGTTTATGATAAAACGAAAGATCCCATTATGTTACAGGATTCAGATTATCTTCCGAATTTTGATCAATGGAAAGATACCGTTTGTTTTGTACGGTTCTCTAATTTCTTCCTTAAAAAGGACGGCGTTACTCCTTTCGGTAACCTGACTCTTAAAATTAAGAAGAACATTACAGGAGCAGCATGGGAAACTGTGGCAACAAGCGTTCCTTTTGGGACTCAGTCTGCTTATTATAAGTATAAATTGAAAAATACGACAAATACTTATCCTTGGACTGGTTCTGAAGCCAATATTACCATTGCTGTATGGGATGATGGAGGCAATCAGCTTCAACAATTCAATGCAAGCGGTGTTTTATCAGCTTTCTCTGTGCCGAGTTTGACTTTGGGTAAAGGTAGGGCTTACGTATTTTATATGAATGGTAAGCAGGGAACAACCAATAGCTCTGACCAATATATAAGGCTCAGCTCATTCAATGTGAAATAAGTTACATTGTTATAGTAATTCTGAAACTTCTGAAAGTCCGGGGCCAATTTTTAGGTGTAGTAATTGTCTACATTTTGTCTTTGGATTTTCAGAAGTTTTAATTTGTATACTGGATGGTTCTCGGTAGAATGTGAAATAGTTGGACGTATGAAAAAGTGGATCGTTTTCTTTTTTTCTTGTCTCTGCTTATTTTCTCAAGCACAGGAGTGTATAAGATTTAATGGCTTTGTAGCTGAATTCAATGAGCCTGCAAAACTTGATAAACGCCATTCTACCCAAATAATCATCTATGCTCTGCCTAATGGCAATACCATTCCATGGACTCGCGGACGGAAAATGGAGCCGGGAATGGATTGGCACTTTGACATACAGCATATTGATGCACAAACAGAGTTTTTGAGGCAATTGCATACCAACCGGAATATTATTCTTGTGTATGTGATGGCAGATAAAAAGAGTTTTCCGCAATGGGCTAAAGAGACTCCGCAAACTGCTCGGGAAGCCAACAGTTTTATAGCCTATTTGTTGGCTAAATATAACATTTACCATCCTAAAATTACATTAAGCTGCCACAGTGGCGGAGGTCGTTTCGTTTTCGAAGCAATAAACTCTTATCCGATCATTCCCCGTTTCATTGAAAGAATTGCATTTTTGGATGCGGTCTATGCTTATGAAGATTCGCTGCATACAAAAAAACTTGTCACATGGTTGAAAAAGGGAGGTGTTCTTAATGTAACGTCTTATCGGGATGATAAAGTGATTTTTAATGGCAAACCTCTTGTTAGTGCTACCGGAGGTGCCGGCTATCGTTCCGAATTAATGGCCGGAAATCTTAGCAATAGTTTGAAAATGACTCATAAAAGCGATTCTGATTTCGACTATTATTCAACCAACGATAAAAGAGTTCTTATTTACATCAAAAACAATCCTCAAGGCAAAATATATCACACTACCTTAGTGTACCGTAATGGGTTTATCAATGCAATGCTTTCCGGGACGCAGGACTATAACAAGAAATATAGGTTCTGGGATGAGAATATATCATATAAACAATTTATTAAGCCAGCTGCTTCTTTTGCTTCTGATTGTCAGATGACTCTTGCTGAATTTTGTAAGCAGGCCAAGAACCTATTTCGGGATCGATATGATAGCTTGGTATTCAAAATGTTTGAAGCCGGATGCACTCCGCGATTCATGGACGAATGGAAACGGATTGATTGTCAGTTAACAGACAGTCTTGGTAAAATTATTCATGCAAGTTATTACGTAAAGCCAGACTATCTCTGCGTTGGAACAGATACAGATTTCGTGCGTGTGCCGATGCAGCCAAAAACAGCACAGCGCATTGCTAACCGGTTGGGAGCTTTTTTGTCCACGCCTAAAATTTCGGACGATGTATATAAAGCGGCGGATGTAAAGCTGGTTCCTGAACCTTTAACGGAGAAACGGGATTCTATTGCAACCTTCTTTTATCACAACACGTTGATAGAAAAACAACGCGCAGGCCGAACGGGGCTCATTGCCGGACATAAGAAAGACGTGGTTTTAAGCAACCGGATAGTTGCGGATGGCAGACCGGACAGAGTTGCTCTTTATGGTTGGCATAAACCGGATGGAAATCCCATTCAGCCAGTATATGCGGGACATGTGGATTGGTATGTCGACTATTCACATGGTTTTCGTTTGGTGAGAAGAGATATTTGGATTGACGGAGTTAAAATAGATTATTTAGATGTGTTGGCGGATAAACGACTATCTCCGCTTTTGAGTTATGAAACGCCACTAGCTTTTATAGCTTACCCTACAAAAGAATAATAAGTATCAGATATAGAAAAGATTTGATAAAAATGAAAAAAACGATCGCCCCTCTTTTGTTCTTACTGGTTTGCTTCGCTCTGAAAGCAACACAACCTTCACTTTCTCAGTTGCAATTTGCCGAACGCAACGTCGTTCTTTTGCAGGACAAGGCGCATTTACTTCCTCTGCAGGGACTCGATACGCTCCGTATTGCCTGCATTTCGATTGGAGCACCCGCTGAGAATGAATTTTCGGCGATGCTGGCCAAATACATGAAAATCAAAGCAATTGCTGTCAATCAGGTAAATGTAGATTCTGTGGCGAATAGTTTGTCGCAGTATAATCTTACGATTGTGGCAGTTTTTGGCAATCGTCTGTCGGAAAAGGAACTGGCCTTTGTTGCTGCTCAAAATAAAACACGTGGAGCAATAGTTTGTTCTTTTGCCAATCCTTCTCAATGGTTGAGCACGGTTGGCAAGAGCACAGCGTTAGTTTATGCTCCCGATGCCGAAATGGCTTCGCAGCAGATGGCGGCTCAGCTGATTTTCGGAGGAATTGACGCCCAGGGCAAGCTCACGTCCAAACTCGGGATTTTTAAGAAAGGAACCGGACTGGTTACTCAGGCGATTCGTTTCAAATACACTTTGCCAGAAGATGCCGGTATCGATGGAAAGAAACTGACGGCAAAGATCGACTCGCTGGTGAATGATGCCATTGCGCAACAAACTTTTCCGGGCTGTGTGGTGCTGGTGGCAAAAGACCGGAAAGTCGTTTTTACCAAGGCTTATGGCTATCATACCTACCTGAAAGCCGAAGGTGAAAACTATAAAAATGATGTACTGAATCGTAAAACCGAGGTTGACGATCTGTTCGACCTGGCTTCGGTTACCAAAGTGACTGCTGGTTGTCCGGCCTATCTGAAATTGGTGGACGAAGGGAAAATTAATCTGGATGAGAAGTTCAGTACCTACTTCCCTGTTTTGAAGGGCAGCAACAAGGAAAACATCACGGTAAAGGAATTTTTGTGCCATGTGGGAGGTTTACAGGCCTATTCTCCGTTCTACAAATGGGCGGTGAATGCCGACGGTTCCCTGAATTCGAATTATGTTCGTTCCATTCCGTCGGAGGAATTTCCGATACGCATCAGTGCGGCGTTGTATGCCCGCAAGGATATTGGTGATTCTATTTATAAAGCCATTGCCAAATCGCCTTTGCTGTCGTCTTACCCCAAACACAAATATGTCTACTCCGACTGGCCTTTTGTGATGACGCCGCCGGTGGTGGAAGCCATTGAGCACAAACCGTTCGAAGAGTTTCTGCAATCGACTTTCTATCGCTCGTTGGGCGCATCGGAGATGATGTATAATCCTTGGCGAACGATTCCTTTGTCGCGGATTGTACCCACGGAGCTGGATAACTTTTTCCGCCAGACACAGTTGCTTGGGTATGTGCACGACGAGGCTTCGGGTATTATGGGTGGCCATTCGGCCAATGCCGGCTTGTTTGCCAATGCCAACGATATGGCAAAATTGTACCAGATGTATCTTCAGAAGGGAACTTACGGTGGCAAGCGCTATTTCAGCGAAAAAACATTCGACACGTTCAACTCCTGTCCGTTCGAGGGCGAAGGCGTTCGTCGCGGAATTTGCTTTGATAAACCGGATATGAAAGATGGAAAAGTGGTCGGCCATTCGTATTGCTCATCGTTGGCCAGTCCCGAAGCATTTGGCCATTCGGGCTATACCGGTACCGTAGTGTGGGTCGATCCGACCTGTAATCTGGTCTATGTTTTCTTGTCGAACCGCGTCTATCCGACCCGTAACAACGACAAGATTGTAACCACCAAAATTCGGGCAAAAGTACAAACGGCTATTTACGAATCGATCATCTCGAAATGAAAAGAACAGTTCTATTTGCTCTGTTTCTTTTGGTGTTGCAACACTGTGTCGCACAGACTGCTTTAACAGCTCAGACGCCGAAAAGGGAGTTGCGGGCAGCGTGGATTGCAACGGTAAACAACATTGACTGGCCGTCTAAACCCGGATTGTCTGCCGAAGAGCAAAAAGCGGAATTGATAGCTTATCTGGATCTTTTCAAAAAGATGAATTTCAACGCGGTAGTGTTGCAAGTGCGTCCGTGTGCCGATGCTTTCTATGCGTCGCAATACGAACCCTGGTCGGAATTTCTTACCGACAAGCAAGGCACTGATCCCGGATACGATCCATTACAATTTGCCATTGCGGAATGTCATAAACGCTGCATGGAGCTCCACGCGTGGCTGAATCCATACCGGGCCTCCCGCGATAACGACTATACCCGGTTGGCTCCGAACCATCCTCTCAGGCAGCATCCCGAATGGTTTGTGGCTTATAAAGAGAAAACCTATTTCGACCCGGCAATTCCCGAGTCACGGGCGTTTGTATGTAAAGTTGTGAGGGATATTGTTACCCGTTACGATGTGGATGCCATCCATTTTGACGACTATTTTTACCCATACAGCGATTTCAATGACTCATTGTCGTTTGTAAAATATAACCGTGGTTATGCGGCTGCCAAAAAAGATGACTGGCGGCGAGAGAATGTGGATATTCTGATTAAAATGTTGCGCGATACGATAAAATCGGTAAAGCCTTATGTGAAGTTCGGAATTAGCCCTTACGCTGTGTGGCGGAATAAGCGCGACGATCTTCGCGGATCGGAGACGCAGAGCTTCAGTTATACCAACTACGATCATCTGTATGCAGACATTCGTTTGTGGCTCGAAAAGGGCTGGATTGATTATGTGCTGCCGCAGCTGTATTTTTCGATCGGTTATTCGCGCCTTGATTTCAGAACGGTTGCCGACTGGTGGGGAGGTAATTCCTACAATCATGGACTGTATGCCGGCATTGGCACCTATCGTCTTGACAAAGCGGCGAAGGATAGTGCATGGCATTCGACCGATGAAATTGTGCGTCAGGCCGAATATATTCGTAAAATGCCCGTTTATGGAGGTTTTTGCTATTTCAATGCCCGCAATTTTAAGGATAATGTGCTGAACATTAACGAAGTGATGGAGAAAACCGTCAATCCTTATCCGGCGCTCGTTCCGTCGGTACCGGGGTTGCCTGCGAATCAGCCTTCAAAACCCTCGAAACTGAAATACGATAAAAACCAACGGGTGTTGAGTTGGTCGGTAAAAGATGTTACGGGAGAGATGAGCCCCCGTTATTTTGTGATCTACCGTTTTCCGAAGGGAGAAAAACCTGACTTCGGAAATGCAACTGCAATCGTATCGGTTGTGAATGAACCGAGATATCAGATAAATTCTGCGATCAACGAGCCCTGTGATATCTATGTGACGGCTCTCGACCGATTGTTTAATGAAAGTAAACCTTCAAAAAGAATCAAAATCCGGTAGTGAGATAAAACCGATATTCGTACATTTGAAAATTAAAATATAGCCTTTTATTTATGTCTTTAACTCTCATTCTTAGCGTCTTTGTTGTTTATACCGTCTTGCTGTTTGCCATTTCGTGGTACACATCCCGTAAGGCCGACAACAGCTCTTATTTTCAGGGGAATAAAAAATCTCCTTGGTTTGTGGTGGCTTATGGTATGGTGGGTACTTCCATTTCGGGGGTGACCATGATTTCCGTGCCGGGTAACGTGACGAATCAGGCATTTTACTATATGCCTATGGTGCTGGGTTTTGTGGTGGGATACGCCATTATTGCGCTGGTTTTGCTGCCTCTTTATTACCGGATGAACCTGACTTCCATTTACACTTACCTCGAATCGCGTTTCGGTTTTTATACCTACAAATCCGGGGCTTCGTTCTTCGTGTTGTCGCGCGTGTTGGGGGCTGCTGTTCGTATCTATCTGGTTGTTTTTGTATTGCACGGATTTCTTCCGCAGGGAACAATGCCGTTCTGGGTGGTGGCGTTTGTCTTTATGCTGCTCATTTTCCTCTACACGTTGAAGGGTGGGGTAAAAACCATTATCTGGACTGATATGTTGCAGACGACCTTTATGATTCTGGCTGTTATTGTGGCTGTTATCGTTATTGCAAACCAAATGGGCTGGAACTTCGGCGAAATGGTTTCGGCAGTGACTGCCAGCGATTACTCTTCGTGGTTCGACATGAAATGGGATAACACCACTCATTTCTTCAAACAGTTTATCAGCGGTATTTTTGTTACCATTGTAATGACTGGGCTCGATCAGGAAATGATGCAGAAAAATCTGAGCTGCAAGACTTTGAAAGATTCGCAGAAGAATATTTTTACCACCAGTATTACAATTGTCATTGTCAACCTGTTGTTCCTGACACTGGGAGCTGTGTTGGCTTTGTATGTACAAAAACACGGAGGAATGGCTGCGATGGGTATTCCGGCTGTCGATAAAATTTTCCCAACCATTGCCGAAAATTATCTCGGAATGTTTTGCGGTATTATCTTCCTTATCGGTTTGGTGTCGGCCTCTTATCCGAGTGCCGGGGGCGCGTTGACTTCGCTCACCACTTCGTTCTGTGTCGATTTTATCGGCTTCAACCGACGCACCGATTTGAGCGACGAAAAGAAACTGAAGATCCGCTACACGACTCATGCTGCGTATACCGTTATTTTCTTTTTGTTGATTCTGTTGTTCTACGTGATTAACAACAAAGCGGTGATCGACCTGGTATATCAGTTGGCAGCTTATACCTATGGTCCATTGCTGGGCTTCTTCTTCTTCGGTATTTTGACGAAATATCAGGTACGTGACCGTTGGATGCCTTTCGTAGCGGTAGCTTCGCCCTTGTTCTGTCTGTTACTCGACTGGGTGGCAAAAAGCATCTTCCATTTTGGGTTTGGATTTACCTTGTTGATATTTAATGGATTGTTTACCTTTGTGGCTATGTGGCTGCTAAGAAAGAGTCCTGTTTCAATAGAAAAATAGATTGGATTCTCGCAATTGAATTTTCGGATATGAAAAAGAATCGTTCATTATTAGTCATTGTTCTGTTGTGTGCGTTTGCTGTAGTCTCCGCTCAACAATGGATACGTGTCAACCAGTTGGGTTACCTTTCCGGCGACCGGAAAGTTGCCGTATGGTTGAGTAAGCAAAAGGCCCCGGTTAATGAATTCAAGGTGGTCAATGAACTGACCGGCGAGGTGGCTTTTCGGGGGCGAACGATTGAGAATAAAGTGCCCAACAGCGCTTTTGGTGCGGCTTGCCGACTTGATTTCTCCGCGTTTGCTAAAGCCGGATCGTATCGTGTCGAAGCGGGGAATGCTGTTTCACCGGTTTTTCGTATTGGGGACGATGTCTACCGTGGAGCTGCCGATGTACCGTTGAATTATATGCGCCAACAGCGTTGCGGTTACAATCCTTTTCTGAAGGACTCCTGCCATCGTTACGACGGACGCATCATTTTTCTGCCGGGACATGAAAACGAAAAAATCAGCGCTTGGGGTGGCTGGCACGATGCCTCCGACTATCTGAAATATGTAACGACTTCGGCCAACGCAACCTTCCAGATGTTGTTTGCCTACCAGCAAAATCCGGCTGCGTTCGGCGATCAGTACGATGCTAACGGCCTTCCGGGTAGCAACGGCATTCCTGATGTGCTGGATGAGGCCAAATGGGGCTTGGACTGGTTGGTGCGGCTGAATCCCGATAAGGATACTTTTTTCAATCAAATTGCCGACGACCGCGACCACGCTTCGTTCCGCTTACCGACTACCGACCCGGTCGATTACGGCTGGGGATCGGGCAAGGAGCGCCCGGTGTATGCCTGCATGGGAGAACCACAGGGTTTGCGAAAATATAAAAACCGTTCCACCGGTTTGGCCTCGACGGTAGGAAAATATGCCTCTTCGTTTGCTCTCGCTTCGGAGGTGCTGGCGAAATTCTATCCTGATTTTGCCGAAAAGCTGAAACAAAAGGCAGCCTATGCCTACCAAAAAGGGGTGGATCATCCGGGTGCTTGCCAGACGGCTTCCTGCGTGTCGCCCTATTTTTACGAGGAAGACAACTGGGTGGACGATATGGAACTGGCAGCGACACAGCTTTACCGGATGACAGGGAAAGAGGATTACCTCAAAAGTGCCGTCAATTACGGTCGCATGGAGCCGGTGACACCGTGGTTGGGTGCCGATTCGGCCCGTCATTACCAGTGGTATCCGTTCATCAATCTGGGACACTATTTCCTGGGCGGACAAAACAATAAACGCATCAGTGCTGAGTTTATACGCAATATGCGAAGCGGGCTCGAACGTCTGCGCGACCGTGCCGGAGACGATCCGTTCATCAACGGAATTCCGTTCATCTGGTGTTCCAACAATCTGGTGGTAGCCGCTGCTACGCAAGCCCGTCTGTACCGCACGCTCACCGGTGACACAGCCTTTCTTGATATGGAAACGGCGTTGCGCGACTGGCTTTTCGGTTGCAATCCCTGGGGAAAATGTATGATTGTGGGTTTACCGGGCTACGGCGATTATCCGCATCATCCCCATTCGGCATTGGCGCAGGTCTATCACTATCCGATTACCGGTGGCTTGGTAGACGGACCGATCTACACGCCGATTTATTCGAGTCTGAAAGGGGTGCACCTGACGGGCGATGATCGGTATGCCGATTTTCAGTCCGATCGTGTGGTATATCACGACGATTATGCCGACTATTCGAGCAACGAACCGACCATGGATGGTACGGCTTCGCTTTGTTACTATCTCTCGTCGTTGGCAGGAAAACCAGCCGACACCCGATTGAAAGTAGATGAAGGAGGTATTGTTCGCGGAAACAGTGAGAAAAAAGAGATAACGCTGGTTTTTACTGGCCATGAATTTGCTGATGGAGCCGAAACCATTGCTAAAGTGTTGAAAAAACATGCTGCTAGCGGAGCCTTTTTCCTGACGGGCGATTTCTACCGGAAGTACCCGAAGATCGTTCGCATGTTGCAGCAAAACGGGAACTATCTTGGCCCGCATTCCGATAAGCACCTGCTTTATGCCGACTGGAGCAAACGCGACTCCACGCTGGTAAGTAGTGAACAGTTTGCCAAGGACTTGAAAGATAATTATGCAGCCATGCGTCAGGCAGGATTGAAAGTGCCGGAGCAACTCTTATTCCTTCCGGCATATGAATATTACAACAAAGAGGTTGCCGGATGGACGACGCAATTAGGTGTTACGTTGGTCAATTATACTCCCGGAAGTACCTCGAATGCCGATTATACGACTCCCGACATGAAGAGCTACCGCTCGTCGGATGAGATTTTGAACAATATTTTGAAATACGAATCGTCTAAAGGGCTGAATGGGTTTCTGTTGCTGACACACATCGGCACCGATCCCCGGCGGACGGATAAATTTTATAACAAACTGGACGAATTGATGACCACCCTCGAACAAAGGGGATATCGTTTCGTTTCGATTACGGAAAATATAAAATGATGATGAAAAAAAATCTGATTTCTGGTTTAGTGTGTGGATTGATGTTGTGCCTTGCGGTGGCACAACCGGTGAGAGGTGCGGAACCCGGATATGGCATTGCCATCCAGTCGTTGATTGATTTGCGGTTGGCACCTTCGTATGCAGGCGAGATGGGAACCCAGGCGTTGATGGGAACTCCGCTACATGTCCTCGAAAAAGGACACGGCTGGGTGAAGGTAACGACCCCCGAAGGGTATGCTTCTTGGACGACTACCTCGGAGATAAAATTGGTGGACGAAAAGGAGATGAAGGCCTGGAACAAAGCACCGAAAGTGATCGTGACGGAATATTTTACCCTGCTACGTAAAGAGGCATCGGCAACATCCGGCGTGGTGTCGGATGTAGTTTGGGGCGACTTGGTAAAAAACATGGGCGAACAAAACGGTTATTACAAAGTGCAGTTGCCCGATGGTCGGATGGCTTTCCTGAAAAAGGAGTCAGGTGAGCCTTTTGATCAGTGGCTGGCAAGTCGCCGACCGACCGCCGAAAACATCATTGCTACGGCAAAAATGTTCCTCGGCTTTCCGTATGTATGGGGTGGGGCATCCACCAAAGGGGTCGATTGCAGCGGCTTTACCAAAACCAGTTTCTTCCTCAATGGTGTTGTGCTGCTACGGGATGCTTCACAACAGGCAACCACGGGCGATCCGGTAGATATTTCCAAAGGGTACAATAACCTGAAACCCGGCGATCTGCTCTTTTTCGGAGCTAAAAAGGTCACTCACGTGGGCATGTATATCGGCAACGGAGAGTTTATTCATTCTGCCGGAATGGTGCATATCAGCAGCTTGCGCCCCGAAGCATCCAACTACGATGCCTGGAATGCCAAGCGTTTGTTGAGCGCCCGCCGTATTCTCACACAGATTGATAAAGATCCGAACATTGTTTCTCTGAAGAATCATCCGTATTATAAATGATTTGACATCCATATTAAACACAAAGACACAGAGATACGAAAAATGAAATGAGAGAATATCCCAATCCGTTGTAGATAGCCGCTTTTTTAGGACTAAACGCCGGAACCGCATGTCAATATAGGTTGAAATGGAATTCTTAGCGTCTTGGTGTCTTCGTGTTGCATAATTGAATTTTTTAACTTCAAAATATATGGCTTTTTCAAGAAGAAATTTTCTGAAAACATCCGCGTTGGTAACAGCCGGTTCGCTGATTACTCCGGCCTCGATATTTTCACAATCAAACAAGTCCTCCCGTTTGGGTGGCAGCAAAACCATGCAACTGACGTTCAAACCCTACGAAGCCAAGCTGGTGCACCCGTTCACCGTGTCGGGCTATACCCGCACCACCACGCCTATCGTGCTGACCGAGATTACCTACGATGGGGTGACCGGTTATGGAGAGGCTGCCATGCCTCCCTATCTCGGTGAGACCATCGCATCGGTGACGGCTTTTCTCGAAAAGGTCAACCTCAAACAATTTAGCAACCCGTTTGAACTCGACGATATTCTTACGTATGTCGATGCGATTGCGATTAATAATACGGCCGCGAAAGCAGCGGTGGATATTGCCCTGCACGATTTGGTGGGCAAGCTGATCGGTCGTCCCTGGCATCAGATATGGGGATACACGGCTTCCAAAGCTCCGGTTACCACCTTCACTATTGGCATCGATACCGAGGAGATGGTGAAACAGAAAACGCGCGAAACGGAACAGTTCAAAGTGATTAAAGTGAAACTGGGTGTCGATGAGGTTTCCGATAAGATGATTATCAATGCCGTTCGTTCGGTGACCGATAAACCGCTCCGCGTGGATGCCAATCAGGGGTGGAAAGATAAACACTACGCCCTGAAAATGATCGAGTGGCTGGCTGCCAAAAATGTGGAATTTGTGGAACAACCGCTTCCAAAGCACAACCTCGACGATATGGCCTGGCTTACCGAACACAGTCCGTTGCCTACCATTGCCGACGAGTCGTGCCAGCGGCTCGAAGATATTCCCCGTTTGAAAGGTGTTTTCGACGGCATCAACATCAAGCTGATGAAGTGTACCGGTATGCGCGAAGCTAACAAAATGATCAGTATGGCCGAATCGTATGGCATGAAACTGATGATTGGTTGTATGACCGAGACATCGTGTGCCATCTCGGCGGCTGCACAACTGGCTCCGAAGATGAATTTTGCCGATTTGGATGGAAATATCCTGATTGCCAACGACTGTTTCACCGGTATGAAACTGGTTGACGGAAAAATTACACTGAGTAACGAACCCGGAATCGGGATCAGAAAAATTTGAAGATACGACCTCATCTGCCCTTCGACTTGTGAATTGCCTTAGGCAGTATGAATAAGGCCTATATTTGTCTTTTACCCCAAACTCCTGAAGGGGCTATAAATCTGCTATTTTTATTGGCGTAAAAGTCCCCTTAAGGGGATGTAGGGGTAAAAAAATGAGATAGTCTTCGGTTTGTAGACTTATCAATAACAACATTGACTTTTGACAGTCTCTTGGGGAGAGCCCAAAACTATAAGAAATGATGAAATCAATACTTTGGAAAGCAGCATGTGTCTGCTTGTTGATGCTGGCAACGTCTGCTTTGTCGGCACAGGAAATTACGGATGCCGGCCTGAAGAAGGCAATATCCGACTCGTTGACGGCATACTGCAAGAAACAAATTGCAGCAACAACTTCGGTAAAGGCAATTGTGCTTGATAAACAAGCGAAAAATGTGGTGGTATCTATGGATGAGAGGTTGGCGTATATCACCATTACCGAACAAAATGCCGCTGCTATGCAGGCGTGCGTACATCGTTTGTTGCCCGATTCGTTGCAAAAATACGAACTGACAATCTTTTCCGACGGTCAAAAATTGAGCGAACTCATTCCGAATGTTTACCGTACTTCGGATAAGGATAAAAGCCGTATTTTTAATAACAAGGAAAACAAGGTGCCGCTTGTGGAAAATATTTCCGAACCTTATAAAATAAAGAGCGGCTTGCAAAACAAACACATTGCGCTGTGGCAGAGTCACGGCTGGTACTACGAACAAAAACTGGCACGTTGGGAATGGCAGCGAGCACGGATGTTCCAGTCGGTAGAAGATTTGTTCCCGCAGAGTTTTGTATTGCCTTATCTGGTTCCCATGCTCGAAAATGCAGGAGCCAACGTGTTGTTGCCCCGCGAGCGCGACTACCACAGCGTGGAGGTGATTGTGGATAACGATGCTTCGCGTTACGGCTCTCAATACCGCGAACAAAACGGTGCGGAAAGCTGGAACGTCGGTGAAGGAACTGGTTTTGCCGAAAAGCGGAAAGAATATACCGACGGTCAGAATCCGTTTGCTGAAGGAACTTTCCGTCAGGTAAATACCATTAAAAAAGGCAAAGAGAGCCTTGTCGAATGGCTGCCCAATATGCCCGAACGGGGAAGTTATGCGCTTTATGTTTCGTACAAATCGTTGCCTAACAGTGCCACCGATGCGCGCTATACCGTTTATCATCTGGGTGGAAAAACCGAATTCAAAGTCAATCAGACGATGGGTGGCGGAACCTGGATCTATCTTGGAACCTTCACATTCGATAAAGGTAAGAACGATGCTTGTCGCATCACACTATCAAACGTTTCAGGCAAAAAAGGTTGTGTAGTGACCGCCGATGCTGTAAAAATCGGAGGCGGAACGGGTAACATTGCCCGAGCTCCCAATGTTGACGGCTTTATGGCCGGCACTTCCAAGCACCTCGACGGCGGTGCGAAAGAGTCGATTGTGCCGCAGTTACCGATAAAATTTACCCCTGAAACCAGCGGAGGACCGCGCTATATTGAAGGTGCCCGTTACTGGTTGCAGTGGGCCGGAATGCCCGATTCGGTCTATAGCCGCACTCATTTCAATAACGACTATTCTGACGATTTTCAGAGTCGTGGTTACTGGGTGAATTATCTGTCCGGCGGTTCGAAGGTGTTGCCCGGAAAAGATGGGCTTCATATTCCGGTCGATCTGGCGTTGGCGTTTCATACCGATGCGGGTTATACGCCTAACGATTCTATTATCGGAACATTGGGCATTTTTATGACTCATCACAACAACGACATGTTTGAAAACGGGCAATCACGCTGGGCTTCGCGCGACCTGACATCGTTGGTGATGGATCAGATTGTGAACGATATTCGTGCCGGGTTTGAGCCTAAATGGACACGCCGGGCCATGTGGAATAAGTCGTACAGCGAAGCGCGTGTGCCGAATGTGCCTACCATGCTGCTCGAACTGCTCTCGCACGAGAATTTTGCCGATATGCGCTACGGCCTCGATCCCCGCTTCCGTTTCACGGTGAGCCGTGCCATTTACAAGGGAATGCTCCGCTTCCTTGCCGGACAATACGGTTTCAAATACGTGGTGCAACCGCTTCCGGTGGAGGCTTTCAGCAGCCGTTTTACCGGTGAAAAGAGTGTGGAATTGAAATGGAAAGCCGTCAACGATTCGCTCGAACCGACCGCCGTGCCAACTCAGTATGTGGTTTATACCCGTGTGGGCAACGGCGATTTCGATAATGGCAAAATAGTAAAAGGGACATCGTCTAAATTCGATATTGAAAAAGATAAAATTTACAGTTTCAAAGTCGCAGCCGTGAACGACGGTGGAGTTAGCTTCCCGTCCGAAATTTTGTCTGTTTGCCGAAAGAGTAACGAAAAAGGGGTGGCAATGATTGTCAATGGCTTTACTCGCATCAGTGCTCCGGCTAGTTGGGCAACGCAGGATTCGATTACCGGATTTACCGACTTTATCGATCACGGAGTGCCCGACAAAGTACAGTTCAACTACGTGGGTAGCCAATACGAATTCCGCCGCAGCGTGGGCTGGATGGACGACGATTCTCCCGGTTTCGGGGGAAGCAATGCCGATCGCGAGCGTCAGGTTATTGCAGGAAATAGTTTCGATTATCCGGCTGTGCATGGTGCTGCTTTTGCCGAAAACGGTTATTCATTTGTTTCTGCAAGCAAACAGTCCGTTGCCGATTGCGATGTGGATATTGACGGATATGCTGTTGTGGATGTGATTTTGGGCAAAGAAAAAGAGTGGGTGACAGCTCACGGAGCAAAGCCCGCCATGTTCAAAACCTTCCCTGTTGGATTGCAACCGGTTCTGACTGATTATTGTTTGCAGGGCGGAAATTTGCTTGTGTCCGGTGCTTACGTGGGAACCGACCTTTGGGATAATCCGCGTGCGTCGAAAGCCGATCGTGCCTGGGCAATGAACATCCTGAAATTTAAGTGGAGAAACGATGCCGGAGCTGTAAGCGGACGTTTCAAAGCTGTGGCTTCACCGTTCGAATCGTTCACAGGCAATTATAATTATTACAATGAACTGAACGGTGAATCGTACGTGGTGGAACGTCCAGATGGCATTGAACCTGCCGACAAAAATGGCTACACTATTTTCCGGTATTCGGAGAATAACCTTAGTGCCGGAGTGGCCTATAAGGGCGATTATGCCAGTTGCGTGCTCGGTATTCCTTTCGAAGCCGTGAAGCCTGAAATGCGAAGCAGTTTGATGAAAAGTATTCTGACCTTCTTTGAACAGAAGATCAGTAAATGATTTGGAGATTTGAGCGTGTGGGCAAAATATTGATTATCTTATTTTTATGAGACGATTTTTTCTGTTGATAATAGCTGCGTTTGCTTTGCAATGCTGCATGGTGGCACAAGTCAAAGTGGGTGCCGAAAGTGTGGATGAATATCTTCCACTGTTGCAGGGGAAACGGGTAGGGGTGCTCTCCAACCAGACCGGCGTGATTGGAAAAGAACATGTTGTGGATTTCCTGCACAGGAAAGGCGTAAATCTCGTGTGCATCTTTTCTCCCGAACATGGTTTTCGGGGAACGGCCGATGCCGGAGAGCATGTCTCCAGTTCGGTTGACGAAAAGACCGGCATTCCTATTAAATCGCTCTACGATGGCAATACCGGAAAGCCCAGCGATGCGGTAATGAAGTCAATCGATGTACTGGTGTACGACCTGCAGGATGTGGGGTTGCGTTTTTACACCTACCTCACGACGATGGTGCGCATGATGGATGCCTGCGCGGCCAATCACGTTAAAATGATCGTTCTCGACCGTCCCAACCCCAACGGACATTATGTCGACGGACCGATACTCGATTTGAAATATCGCTCGGGTGTGGGATGGATTCCAGTGCCGGTGGTTCATGGTATGACCCTTGGCGAAATGGCTGGTATGGTGAACGGTGAAAAGTGGCTGACGAACGGTGCGCAATGCGATGTAAAAGTAATCAAGTGCAAAAATTATACGCATGCAACGCTCTACCAGTTGCCTATTGCTCCGTCGCCCAATCTGAAAGATATGCGTTCCATTTATCTCTACCCCTCGTTATGTTATTTCGAAGCCACGCCGGTAAGTCTGGGTCGCGGTACCGATGCGCCGTTCGAGCAATATGGTCATCCCAACATGACGGGCTACAGCTATAGTTTTACGCCCCGTAGCATTGCCGGTGCCAAATTTCCTCCGCAACTCGACCGTCTTTGCCACGGCGTCGATCTGAGAAGTGTGCCTTCAAATGAAGCGTTGTTTCAAAAAGGTGTCGACCTGAGTTATCTGATTGATGCCTATAAAAATCTCAATATGGACGATTTCTTCTTCAATAGTTTCTTCGAAAAACTGATCGGGGTGAGCTATGTCCGCAAAATGATTGAAGAAGGGAAAAGCGCCGATGAGATCAAAGCCCGTTGGAAGGATGATGTGGAGAAGTTCAAACAGCAACGCAAGCCCTATCTGCTCTATCCCGAAAAATAACCGGATTCTTTTGTTAATCGAAAACCAAATTAAATAGCTGATGAAAAAGATTTTGTCAACCATTGTTGTGTCTATGTTTTGTGGAATGATGTTCGCTCAATCGTATAACCTGATCCCCCGTCCCGTGGAGGTAACTCCGGCACAGGGCACCTTCCCGCTTACTTCGGCAACTTCGATTGTGGCCGGGAAAGAAAGCAAACAAATCGCAGTTTATCTCCAGCAAAAGCTTAACCGGTCGACCGGAATGCCCTTCAAATTGGCCGCAACCTCCGCAGTGGGATCTATTGAACTGGGTGTTAATCCGTCTTTGGATACACCTGCCGAAGGGTACTTGCTGTCGGTGACAGATAAGGGTGTCAAAATTCAAGGCAAAGATGCCGATGGATTGTTTTACGGGGTTCAAACCCTATTGCAATTGTTACCTCCTCAGGTGTATGCTTCGCAACTTCAGAGTGGTGTTCAATGGGCGGTTCCTGCTGTTTCGGTCAAAGATTATCCTCGCTTTCGTTACCGGGGCATGATGCTCGACGTAGTGCGTCAGTTTTTTGATGAGCAAACCGTCAAGACTTACATCGACTGGTTGGCGATGCACAAAATCAATAAGTTTCACTGGCACCTGACTGACGATCAGGGCTGGCGTATTGAGATCAAGAAATATCCGAAGCTTACCTCCGTTGCTGCCTGGCGCGGACCAAACGAAGCAATTGCTCCTACTCTTGGTTCGGGCGATAAACGGTATGGTGGTTTCTATACGCAAAAACAGATCAGGGAGATTATCCGTTATGCTGCCGAACGGCATATCGAAGTGATTCCCGAAATTGATCTGCCGGGACATAGCCATGCTGCTGCTTCTGCCTATCCCGAAATTTTGTGTCCGACCAGTAGAGATGAGGCAAAACGTGCTGCCGACGACATGGGCGATGCCTGGTGCGTGGGCAATGAAGCCAATTTTACGATGTTGGCTAATATTCTGAAAGAGGTGGCTGCTCTGTTCCCTTCAAAAATTATTCACATTGGCGGCGATGAGGTGAATATGGCTATCTGGCCCCGTTGTCCTATCTGTTCGGCTTTTATGAAGAAAGAGAATATGAAAAGCCCCGAAGAATTGCAGAACTATTTCGTTCATCGGTTAAACAAGATTATTGACGGCTTGGGCAAACGGATGGCCGGATGGGATGAAATATTGGATGGCGGTGATTTGGAAGGCTCTACTCAGGTGTATGCCTGGCGTTCGTTGAAACGGGCAGAAGTTGCAACCGAAAAGGGCGTTCCTACTGTGATTATGGTGGGACAAAATTATTATTTCGACATGGCGCAGTCGAAATACGAACGCGGTCACAACTGGGCCGGACTGGTACCTCTTGATAAAGTGTATGCGCTCGATCCGGCTGATAATGCTGTTTTTGCGCCGGAACAAGCCAAACGGGTGGTCGGTGTACAGGCGGCTATTTGGGCCGAACTGCTTAACGAACCGGCTCGTTTCCTCGAATATCAATCCTATCCGCGCATTTGTGCAATGGCCGAAGCCGGTTGGACTCAGCAGTCGCTACGTAACTGGAACGATTTTTATCAACGATTGACCTCTTCTCATTTTGAACGGATGTACAATATGGGCATTGCCTTCCGGGTGCCATTCCCTGTCGTTACTTACAAAAACGGAGTGGTGACGGCTACGGCGCCATATTCGGGAGCGGAAGTTCGCTATACCGGTGACGGAGGCGAACCAAATGCTTCGTCGACTCTTTATTCCGGTCCGGTGAAAGAATTCAACTACGAAAAACTGAAATTCAAAACGATATATAAGAATCTCTCCAGCGTGGCAGTATCGCCCGAATGCGAAAACGTGGGTGGCTGGGTGTCTGACTCTGTTGCCAAACCCAAACAGCAGGTGTGGGATCTGACCGGACTGGTAGATCGTCCGGGTATCTGGTATGCAACCTTTGTGCCCGATCAGCAAACGAAAGGTTCAGCATCAGTATCGCAGGTGAGGATTTATGAGAATGGCATTGCTGTTGCATCCGATGACAAAATCAGTTCCACGGATCGTACGCAGCGTTATCGCTTGCCGCTCTTTGCTTTCGATAAAACGAAAAAGTACTCGTTAAAAGCAGTTGTACAAGGTAAAGAGAATGTTTCGGGTGTGGTGAAAATCGAACGTTCACGCTATATGGAGCCTGCCGTCGGAGTCTCCGTAAATGCCAACCTGAACCCGGAATATGCCCGTTATCTGACCGATTACGACTTTGAAACCGTTGCACGAACGACTGACCGTGGAACTGCCGGGCAATCGGTTACGTATGTTTTTGCACAACCGTTGACCTGCTCAAAGATAACCTTCAACACCGGAACTCTCACTGCTTTTTATTTGTTGAAGAATGGTCACGTGGAATACTCTGTCGACGGAGAGAACTGGATGCGTGGCGATAAATTTGAGAAAGGAACTGCCGTGCTTCGTCCGTTCCAACCACTAAAAGCAGTGAAAATTGTGATCGATGGTCCGAACGATGAAGCTATTGTTACATTTCAGGATTTGCGAATTGAATAAACGGGATGACGATGAGGCGATTGATGATCTTTTGTGGGTTGATGGTGAGCCTGTTTCTTCAGGCTCAGACAAAGTTTGCATTACTTACCGATTTGCATGTTTCTCCCGGTAAAGCCAATGAACGTGCACTGAATCGTATCGTCGACGAAATAAATGCTTCCGATATTCCTTTTGTGATTATCACTGGCGATATTACCAATCAGGGGAGCAATGCCGAGCTGGCCAACGACAAGCGGTTGTTTGCCCGTTTCCGTAAGCCTTACTACCTTATTCCGGGCAACCACGAGACAACCTGGTCGCAGAGCGCTGTCCGTGAATATTACCGTCTGTTCGGTTCCGACCGTTTCTTCTTTAAGCGCGATAACCTGCTTTTTGTGGGGTATAACACCGGCCCTTATATGAAAATGGGTGACGGCCATGTGAAGCACGAAGATTTGCTTTGGCTCGACTCCATTCTTACCAAAGAGACCGTAAAAGGTACCCGATTGCTGGCTTTTGCGCATTACCCCTTGGTTGAAAACGATATGGGCAATGCAGGCGAAGTTGTTTCTGTTCTGAAAAAACATGATGCCATTGTCTCTTTTTGCGGACACGGTCATGCCTACAAAGAGATGAATTTTGAGGGCATGAAAGGTATGATGGTTCGTTCTACCTTTTTGGGGCAGGATACCGTGACTGCCGGCTATACTGTGGTTCAGGTTACTCCCGATTCTGTTTTTGTGAACGAAAAGAAGTTGGGAGAAACGATGAAGCGTCGTTTTGCTTTTTCGATGGATGCCAGCCGTAAAATGACAGAGCCGTCAGAACCGACTGCTTTGCCTCAATTTGAGCAACCGACTTCTGTCTCGTTGGCATATCAGGATAAAGCCTCCGTTTTTACCGGCGTTGCTGTCGATAAAAATGCGCTCTATTTCGGAAATTCGTTGGGTGAAATCAAAGCCCTCTCTAAGGCGAGGAGAAAGGTGCTGTGGAGCGTTTCTTTCGGCTACTCGCTCTATGCCACCCCGGTCTGTGCAAATGGTCTGGTGATCGTTCCTACCGCCGATGGTGAGCTCAGAGCGTTATCAGCTAAAAATGGCAGGGAGGTTTGGACGGTAAAAGCTGACGGCCCGTTTGTTGCCGATGGCTGTGTGGTAGATGGAAAACTGTATCAGGGTGGCTATAAATCATTCTACTGCGTTGATGTCGCTACGGGAAAGGTCGATTGGAAGTTTACGGATATCAATAACTATTGTCAGGCACGGCCTGCTATTGCCGACGGTAAGATTTTGTTCGGGGCCTGGGATACGAACCTTTATTGCCTGAATCAGCAAACAGGTGCTTTGATTTGGAAATGGAATAACGGAAAGGCTCAGGATCTTTATTCTCCGGCCAATTGTGTGCCTGCAGTACACGACGGTAAGGTAATCATTGTGGCTCCCGACCGCTACATGACGGCTCTCGATCTCTCTACGGGTAAACAGTTGTGGCGTAGCAATCAGTATCAGGTACGTGAGTCGCAGGGCGTTTCTGCCGACGGAAAGACGGTATATGCCAAACTGATGGACGGTCAGTTGCTGGCTGTCTCATCCGAGAGTTCGGAATACAAACCTCTCTGGACGGTTGATGCCGGTCTGGGCTACGAACATGCTCCTTGTCCGATACAGGAACAAAACGGGGTGGTTTACCTCGGTTCTCGCAACGGAGTGGTGGTGGCTGTCGATGCCGCATCACACAAGGTGTTGTGGTCATTCAAAGAAGGTAATTCCGAAGTAAATCAATTTAGCTGCGATGCGCAGGGAAATGTTTATTTCTCCCTGATAGAAGGTAAAATCTATAAGATAGGGGCAAAAAAATAAGGCTTTGAAAAAAGCCTTATTGAAAATGTGTGTGCGGATGAAGGGACTCGAACCCCCACGCCTCTCGGCACCAGATCCTAAGTCTGGCGCGGCTACCATTACGCCACATCCGCATTTTGAGAGTGCAAAGGTATTGACTTTTTGTCATATCAGAAAATTTCGGATAATAAAAGTCACCTTTAAACAGAATAAAGCCACTTCGGAAGTTGTGAGAAAACTCCTAATAAATAGGGTTTGAGTGTCAGAATT
>JAUZOL010000049.1 GCA_030706455.1 Bacteroidota bacterium | reverse complement strand
CTGTTATTTTTCAACCATTCTATGGCTCCAAGTTGAGCCACATACTGATCCTCATTGCGCCCGGTTATCCTGATAAATTGATCGTTGCAAAATTCGAGACCCAGATCTTTTATGCGCTCAATCGCCTTTTTCTCAAACAATTCATTTCGGAATGTTTTCCGGAAGAAATACTCATTGTCCCGATTTTGAAATTTTACGGACACTTTACGCTCTTCAAAATATTTCCAGCTTTTGTCAGGATAATCGAACTGTAGCATGAACGCGTAATTGCCCTGCAGGTCTTTCTCAAGCAAAAGCACAGGCGCGGGATTTCCGCGATACGTTTCAATGGTAAAACCTTCCGCTTCTACATCAAAATCACGTATTGCATGTAATACGAATGTTTTGAAATATTTTTCCTCCATCGCTTTGGGCACTGAAACATATTCTTTCAGGATGAAAGGCAACAGTTTTTTTGCATCGATGTCCGGAAACGAGTAGAGACGGTTGTCTATAATGATGCGGCAGGGTGATTGATGCAGCACGTAAGCCGCCTTCTCGAACAAATGGATACTGTTTCCGTTGTATCGAACCGACAAAAAATAGCGTGTTTCATCTTCCATGCGATGAAAATGGAAAACCGCCCGGCTTTTTTGAGGCAATAGCTCGATTAGATCGTCGGTATAGACGTTTGCATATTTTTCATCTTTGAAGAAAAGTGGCAGTTTTTTCTCCTGCATCACATTCAGAATAAGATCAATACGCTTATCTACATATTCTCTTACAAAATTCTGTTTCAACTCATTGGCGTCATCCCAGGCCGATTTCAGGTTGCCGGTGTTTTTGAAAAACTGGTGCGCAATGTTTTGATCGCTCAATTCGGCACTGGCTTTAACCAATTGCTGAATCTCTTTCGGGGATTTTTTGAAATAATCGCGTTTGGGAGTAAATTGTTCGACAAGCGTAAAATGTGCGGTGGTTTTATTGTATTCTGCCATATAAGGCATTAAAATATACCCAAATAAGACATGCTTGCGGATACAGACAATGAGTTGGAGCATTCGGTCGAACAATTATTGAAGTATACAAAAATAGGAAATTGTTTTTGCTCCGAAAAGGAATGGAACAATTATATCGAACACATTATTCAGATGCAAAGCGCTTCACTTCGCAGGGCGATGAAGTTCTGATATTAACCACGGAGTGGTGGCTTATTTCAGCCCAACGTAAAGCGAAGCGAAACGTTGGGGTCTCTGATAAAGCAGGTTTTAAGTCCTGTAAGGACGATTTAAGCCGTCCTTGCAGGACTTAAATTCGTTTGTTTGCATTGTACCCCAAGGCTTCGCCATTGGGCTGAAGTAAATATGACTTTCAGTCAATTTAGAACTTAACAGTCCTGTTCCGTCGGATTTGAAATCCGACGACGGAATCGAGGATAAGGATTTGTAATCCGACAATGTTCTACCGATAGCTTTGTGCGGGATCGCAGATCCCTATACTCTTTGCGGCGACGGATTGCAAATCCGCCGGGGCGCGTGAAAGGGGCAGAAGCCCCTTGCTAAAATCTTAAATGCGCTGAGAAGCTTCGGGTTTCTAATGCTTCCCCGATTTATGCAGCTTGATGGTGATCGGGTCGAGAGTGATGAGGCAGCCTTTGGGCATTTCGAGCAATTCGGGTTCGAGGTACTCGTAAAATGCCTCCAGCTTGTCGGTTTCGTCAATCATTTCTATCATTACCGGCAATTTCTCGGTCAGTTCCCAAAATTTGGAGGAGTAGATGGTACTGCTCAGTCCATAACCCATAATGCCGCGGTAGACGGTTGTCCCCGAAATGCCCTGTTTTCGGGCTTCCTGCACTATGTATTCGTACAATAACTTGTTGTTTAATTTGTCGGTAGTGCTGAGGTAAAACTTCAGAATGCTGTGTGACTTTTCCATAGTTTAAAGCAGATTTGAGGTGACGTAACCAAGATAAACCGCTGTAAAGCCGAGTAAAATACTTAACCCGGTATAAAGAAGAATGGACAGGAACAATCCGTTGTGGAGCAACATCAGATTTTCGTTGGCAAACGACGAAAAAGTGGTGAATCCTCCGCAAATCCCCACCATCAGGAACATGCGCCATTCAATGGTCAGAATGGTACTTTTATCGGCAATGCCCGTCAGGAAACCGATGATGAAGCAACCCAGTACATTCACCAGCAGGGTTCCCACCGGAATAGAAAGAAAATCGACATGCAGGTTCAGTTTCGAGATATAAAAACGGGCCACGCTGCCAATAAAGCCTCCCGAACCGACTATGAGTATTGTTTTGAACATTTTACACAGAATTCTTTCTGCAAATGTACGGCAAAATCAGAATAAAGAACAAAGAGCAAAGAAAAAAGACCTTGATAATTGAGAGCTTCGCTTGAAGCGAAACTCTCAATACTCGAACAACATTTACAATTCTCCCGATAGCCACCGGAATTGCAATGTACGATTGAATATGCGGTTTCAGTTTTGTTTCTGCTGATTTTCAGCTCAAATTAGCCAGTAAAATCTGTTATAAGTCTCGTAAAAAATCACTAACTTTGTGGCGTTTTTTCAGAATAAGTATCACAATCGTTAATCGCAATATAATTAGCATTTTATGAGCAAGAAATTTGCCGAATATTCGTCTTTTAATCTTTCCGATATCAACAAAGAGGTGCTGAAAAAGTGGGATGAACAGGATATTTTCCACAAAAGTCTCGAAACCCGCAAAGGCCATCCGAGCTTTATTTTCTACGAAGGACCTCCTTCTGCTAACGGAATGCCGGGCATCCACCACGTGATGGCGCGCACCATCAAGGATATTTTTTGTCGTTACAAAACGATGAAAGGTTTCCTCGTGAACCGCAAGGCCGGATGGGATACGCACGGACTTCCCGTGGAGCTCGGCGTTGAAAAACGTCTGGGAATTACCAAAGAAGATATCGGCAAAAAGATCACCGTTGACGAATACAACGCAGCTTGCCGCAAGGATGTGATGAAATTCACCAAAGAGTGGGAAGATCTTACCCGCAAAATGGGTTACTGGGTGGATATGAACAATCCTTACATCACCTACGACAACCGTTACATCGAAACTCTGTGGTGGTTGCTGAAAGAATTGTATAACAACAACTACCTCTACAAAGGTTACACCATTCAGCCATACTCTCCTGCTGCCGGTACCGGATTGAGCACCCACGAGTTGAACCAACCGGGTTGTTACCGCGACGTGAAGGATACCACCTGTGTGGCTCAATTCAAAATCAAGAGTCAACCAAAGAACTTTCCTTTAGATATCAGTTGGGGAGAGCCATATTTTCTTGCTTGGACAACAACCCCTTGGACATTACCTTCTAATACAGCGCTTTGTGTAGGGCCCAATATTAGGTATGTTGCCGTCCAATCATTTAATCCGTACACAGGAACTCCAACGACGTATATTCTGGCAAAAGAATTACTTCATAGCCATTTCAATCCGAAAGCAGCTGAACTGGCACTTAATGAATACAAAGCTGGCGATAAATTGATTCCATTCAACGTAATTGCTGAATATGATGGTGCTGCACTGGCCGGCATGGAATACGAGCAACTGATTCCCTGGATGAATCCGGGAGAAGGTGCTTTTCGTGTCATCACCGGCGATTTCGTAACCACCGAAGACGGTACCGGTATTGTTCATATCGCTCCTACTTTCGGTGCGGATGACGACCGCGTTGGTAAAGCTAACGGCATTCCTCCGATGTTGCTGATCGATAAAGACGGCAATCAACGCCCGATGGTAGACCTTACCGGAAAATTCTATAAAATCGAAGATCTCGATCCTGCTTTTGTTGCTGCAAATGTCAACGCCGAAGCTTATGGTGAATATGCCGGACGTTACGTGAAAAATGCGTACGACGACACGCTGACCGATGCTGATGCGACACTCGATATCGACCTTTGCGTGATGCTGAAACAACAAGGCCTCGCGTTCAAAATAGAAAAGCATGTGCACAATTATCCGCACTGCTGGCGTACCGACAAACCGGTGCTCTATTATCCGCTCGACAGCTGGTTTATCCGCTCGACGGCTGCCCGCGAAAAGATGATCGAACTCAACAATACGATCAACTGGAAACCGGCCTCTACCGGTTCGGGACGCTTCGGTAAATGGCTCGAAAACCTCAACGACTGGAACCTTTCGCGTTCGCGTTACTGGGGTACTCCGCTGCCTATCTGGCGCACCGAAGATGGTTCGGAAGAGAAATGTATCGGTTCGGTTGCCGAATTGATCGAAGAAATTGAAAAATCGATCGCTGCCGGTTTCATGACCGAAAATCCGTACAAGAATTTCAAACCGGGTGTTTACACGGCTGAAAATTATGCTGTAGAAAATATCGATTTGCACCGTCCTTATGTGGATGGCATTATCTTAGTTTCTGAAAGTGGCAAACCGATGAAACGCGAAAGCGACCTGATCGATGTTTGGTTCGATTCGGGTGCTATGCCTTTTGCCCAGTTGCACTATCCGTTCGAAAATAAAGAGCTGGTGGAATCGGGCTCTAACTATCCGGCAAACTTTATCTCCGAAGGTGTTGACCAGACCCGCGGATGGTTCTTTACTCTTCACGCTATTAGTACGATGGTGAAAGGCTCGGTGGCCTTCAAAAACGTGGTTTCTACCGGTTTGGTGCTCGATAAGAATGGCAATAAAATGTCGAAACGCCTCGGCAATGCTGTCGATCCGTTCTCGACGATCGAAAAATATGGTTCCGATCCGTTGCGTTGGTATATGATGACCAATGCTTCGCCCTGGGACAACCTGAAATTCGACGTGGATGGCATCGAAGAGGTGCGCCGTAAATTCTTCGGAACGCTCTATAACACCTATTCGTTCTTTGCTTTGTATGCCAACGTCGATGGTTTCTCGTATGCCGAAGAAGAGGTTGCACTTGATCAACGTCCTGAAATCGACCGTTGGATTCTTTCGCTGCTCAATACGTTGGTAAAAGATGTGGATGAATATTACAACACATACGAACCGACCCGTGCAGGCCGTGCCATCTCCGATTTCGTGAACGATCACCTGAGCAACTGGTACGTGCGACTTAACCGTAAACGTTTTTGGGGTGGCGAATACGATACAGACAAAATTTCGGCATATCAAACGCTTTATACCTGTCTTGAAACGGTTGCCCGCCTGATGGCTCCGATTTCTCCGTTCTATGCGGATAAATTGTACAATGACCTGATCAAAGCAACCGGTAAAGGTAACGACGTTTCGGTTCACCTGGCCGACTTCCCAACTTATCGTGCCGAACTGGTTGATAAAACGTTGGAAGAACGGATGCAGCTGGCTCAGGAAATTTCGTCGATGGTGCTTTCGTTGCGTAAAAAGGAGAATATCAAAGTGCGCCAGCCGCTGTCGAAAATCATGTTGCCGGTGAAAGATCAGACGGTACGTGAAAATATTGAAGCCGTCAAAGCTTTGATTTTGAATGAGGTTAATGTGAAAGAGATCAATTTTGTTGACAACACTTCCGGCATTCTGGTGAAGCGCATCAAACCCGATTTCAAAAAGCTCGGCCCGAAATTTGGTAAGATCATGAAACTGCTGGCAGCCGCAACAACGTCGATGTCGCAGGAAGATATTGCAGCACTGGAACAGGATGGCAACTTCACTTTCTTTATCGATGGCGCAGCAGCAACAATAGAACTAACTGACGTAGAAGTTATTTCGGAAGATATTCCGGGTTGGTTGGTTGCCAACGATGGCAGTCTTACCGTGGCGCTTGACATCACGATTACCGACGAATTGCGCAAAGAAGGTATTGCTCGCGAATTTGTGAACCGTATTCAAAATATCCGTAAGTCAAGTGGTTACGAAATAACCGACCGCATTGTGGTGAAAATTGAGAAACAAGCCGAAATTAATGATGCAATTGCTGATTTTTCTGCTTATATTGCAACTCAAACACTGGCAAACTCGATTACTTTGCACGAAAAAGTGGAAGAAGCTGTAGACCTGGATTTTGAAGAGTTTATTGTTAAAATAGGAGTGACCAAGGCGTAATCTAAAAAAAACAAAAAACGTATTGTAATCTCTTATAGAATCTATAATTTAGCGCTCTCTTAAAAACGACCTAAAATTTATTTGCAATGGCAGAAAAAACACGCTATTCAGATGCAGAGCTGGAGGAATTCCGGGCCATTATTATGGAAAAACTTGGGAAAGCAGAACACGATTATGAACTGCTGAAGCTGAGTCTGACCAATATGGACGGAAATGACACCACCGATACTTCTCCCACATTTAAGGTGTTGGAAGAAGGAGCTTCAACTTTGTCGAAAGAAGAAGCAGGACGCCTTGCTCAGCGCCAGATGAAGTTTATACAACACTTGCAAGCCGCTTTGGTTCGCATCGAAAATAAAACTTACGGAATTTGCCGTGAAACCGGCAAGCTGATTCCGAAAGAACGCCTTCGCGCCGTTCCTCATGCCACACTGAGCATTGAGGCCAAAGGAGGCAAGTAACTTACAACCGTACATTTTGCGACGGCAATCGGGAAAAATGTACCGGTTGCCGTTTTTTTATTAATAAGCATTATATAATCAAGATGTTACCATCTGTTTCAGGTAATTCTCTCTTATCCGAAGTGAAGGATATCATTCTGAAGGCAAGGGAGACAGCTATCCGTTCCGTTAATTGGGAACGGACGCTTATGTACTGGCATATTGGTAAACGAATTTTTCAAGAAGAACAGCAAGGAAAAGAGCGAGCCGACTACGGTTCTTATCTTATTAAATACCTTTCAGAGCAGTTGCAGCCCGAATTCGGAAGCGGATTTGGATATCGTCATCTGGAAAGATGTCGCCAGTTTTATCGGCTATTCCCAATTCCGTCTGCACTGCGGACGCAATTGAACTGGACTCAATATAAATTGTTACTGCCCATTGAAGATGAGCATAAACGGGAATTTTATATTGCCGAAGCTGTCAAGAATAATTGGACCTCGCGCCAGTTGGAAAGACAGATTAACAGCAGTTTGTATGAACGTCTGTTGATTAGTAATGACAAGGAGAGTATCCTCGCCATAGCCAAAAAAGAAAAGCAACCTTCACATCCTGCCGAGATTATCAAAGATCCGATGGTTCTTGAGTTTTTAGGGCTCAAGCCGAATGCGGCATATTACGAGAAGGATCTGGAACAGTCTATTATCAATCATTTACAGGAGTTTATTCTGGAACTTGGTAACGGATTTGCTTTTGTTGCACGACAAAAACGGATTTATATTGACGGAGATGATTTCTTTATCGATTTGGTCTTTTACAACCGACTCATACAGTGTTTTGTATTAATTGAACTCAAAATAGGTAAACTCACGCATCAGGATCTGGGGCAATTGCAAATGTATGTCAACTATTATGACCGAACAGAACGGCTACCTCACGAAAATCAAACCATTGGCCTTCTATTGTGTGCTGATAAAAATGATAGTGTAGTCAAATATTCATTGCCGGAGGATAATAAGACCTTATTGGCCAGCACATATCAGCTCTATTTACCCACAGAAAATCAACTACTCCGTGAACTACAAAGCGAGTTGGATAATTTTCTTTCTAAAACAGATAACGAATAATAAATCAATAATATGCCACTTACCAAACGTATTATTCCCTGTCTCGACATTAAAGACGGGCAAACCGTAAAAGGGATCAATTTTGTCAATATACAGGCAGTTGGTGACCCTGTTGAACTGGGAAGCCGCTATGCTCAGATGGGTGCCGACGAACTGGTATTCCTCGACATCACGGCTACGCACGAAAAGCGTAAGACCTTTGCCGAACTGGTTACCCGTATTGCCCGCCATATCAATATTCCGTTTACCGTAGGAGGTGGCATCAGCAGTGTGGACGATGTTTCGGTGTTGCTCAATGCCGGAGCCGATAAAATTTCGGTTAACTCGGCGGCTGTGCGCAATCCGCAACTGATTAACGATCTGGCAAAGCAGTTCGGTTCGCAGTGTGTGGTGCTGGCGGTAGATACTAAGTTTGTGGACGGCGAATGGATTGTCTTTCTCAACGGCGGCCGTATTCCGACCGAGGTAAAAACGTCCGAATGGGTAAAACGTGCAGTTGACCTCGGTGCCGGCGAAATATTGCTTACCTCAATGGATCACGACGGAACCAAAGCTGGTTTTGCCGTGGAACTTACCCGCATGGTTTCGGAAAGCGTATCGGTGCCGGTGATTGCCAGTGGCGGTGCCGGAAACATGGATCACTTTGTGGATGTGTTTGAACAGGGAAAAGCTGATGCTGCTTTGGCAGCCAGCCTCTTTCACTACGGTGAAATTGAGTTGCCCGACCTGAAAGGCTATTTGAGAAGCAAAGGCGTGGAAGTGAGAATATAATTATTCTTTGCCTTACAGGAAACCATTAATCTTTTTACAGATGCCCTTACTCGATGACTCGTCAAGCTCCGGATTTTGCAGCAACCTGCAAGAAGGTGTGGATTATTATATGGCGCCCGAAGGGTATCGTATTATGACAGAATATTATCTTGCCAAACGGGGTTATTGCTGTTCAAACGGCTGCCCCAACTGCCCCTATTCTCCTAAAGCAGTGAAGGGAAACCGGAACCTTCGGTCTGGCATCGCAGAAAAATACGGACTATAGTTTGCAATCATACTCACATGACTATTTTTTACTCTCCAAATATTCTCGAAACCTCTGTTCTTTCCGAAGAAGAGTCGCTCCATTGTGCCAAAGTATTGCGTATGAAAGACGGAGAAGAGGTGCTTATTGTCGATGGTCAAGGTGGAATGTTCGGGGCAAAAATTGTAGCGCCGCATCCTAAGCACACAGCGGTAGAAATCATCAACCGCCAGGCAACAGAGACCGGAAGAGCTTCGCGGATTCATATTGCCATTGCTCCTACCAAAAATATGGATCGTCTGGAGTGGTTTGCCGAAAAGGTGACCGAAATCGGTATCGACGAAATTACGCCTGTTTTTTGCCGTTTCTCTGAACGGAAAAACATCAATTTGGAACGGGTTGAGAAAATATTGGTTTCGGCCATGAAACAGTCTCAAAAGGCCTATCTCCCGAAGCTGAATCCGGCTTGTCCGGTGCAGCAATTGTTGAAACAAGCCACCGAATCGCAAAAATTCATTGCCCACTGTTACGAAAGCGAAAAACGGCTGTTGCAGCAGCTTTACAACAAAAACGAATCGGCGTTGGTGATGATCGGTCCGGAAGGAGATTTCAGTCCGGAAGAGGTGGAAATAGCCTTGCAAAACGGATTTCAACCGGTTTCACTTGGGGAGAGCCGTCTCCGTACCGAAACGGCAGGTGTGGTGGCTTGCCACACGATGAATTTGCTGATGACGCTTTAAAAGATCATTCCGGCTGCCATCACAAAAATAAATCCGTTGAAAAATCCTGCCAGAGTTTGTTCTGGCGTATGTGCATTCAGAATTACTCGGGAAGAACCTACAGCGGCTGAAGCAAACAAAGCTCCGATGACCAGCATATAAGGGTTAATGACGTAGTGCATGGCAACCACAAAAATACCTGCCAGCAGGCCTCCCATGGCTGAAAGATGAGCACTCATTTTCCAACGCAAATTTACCAGCAACAATACCAGCAACGCGGCAGCGCTTCCCACCACCATCATCACGAACCAGCGCGGCATATTCACATTCCACAGATAATAAGCGCAAAGCATGTACGAAACTAACGAATAAACATAGGGGCGGGTTCGTTCCTGTCGTTTATCGATATTGAGAGACGTCACTTTTCCCAGTTTCAGAAAAAGGAAAATAATGAGTGCCGGGATAATAGCCGTGCAACATAAAACCGTAGTGGCAACAATCAGTTTCGGCAAAAAAGGCACTGCTGCAAAACGTGCCGTTGTGAAAAGCAGAAGGATTCCGTAGGTTGGAATAAACAACGGGTGGAAAATAACAGAAATGATTTTTGCTGCCAGTCGCATAAAGTATGAATTATTAAAGCGTTTTGAACTGATATCCTTGTTGTTTCAGAAATTCGATAGATTCGGGCAATGCCGTCAATACGTTTTTGCTCGATTTTTCCGAATCGTGAAAAACGATGATAGAGCCGTTTCGGCTATATTTTTTTACGATGGAAACGATCTTTTCGGGCGACAGCGAACGGTTGTAATCGCGGGTAATCAAATCCCACATCACGATCCGGTACTTTGCTTTCAGATTTTTGTAAAGACTCCGGGTTAACTGCCCGTGAGGCGGTCGCAGCAAATCGGACTCGATCAGCGCTGATGCCTTCTCTACATTTGCCAGATATTCATTTTCCGGCATCGAAAATCCTCTCACATGGTTGAACGTATGATTACCAACACGGTGCCCGGCATCCGTTACCATTTTGAAAACCTCTGGATACTTTCTTACATTGTCGGCCACACAAAAAAAAGTTGCCTTTATATCGTTTTTTGCCAGTATTTCCAGTACTTGTGGGGTTGTTCCCGGTACAGGTCCATCATCAAAAGTCAGATAAACCGTTTTTTGCGCTTTGTCCATCCGCCACAACGCATTGGGAAAGAGTCTGCGCAAAATCCATAAAGGACGTTCTATCAGCATAATGCAAGAGTGTCTTTTTCCATTTCGATCGTTCACCCGGCGGGGATCGCACGAATAGTGTTTTATGAGAAGCAAAGATAGCACTTAATTTATATTCCGGCAATGAAGAGCGCGGAACTGTCGGCAGGCTTTTATTCTAGTTGGTGTAGAAATTAAAGAGCAAAGAGAATTTTCCTTATCTTTGTCTTTCCAAAATTATAAATATCAAAATATCAACAAATAACCCTATAAAAAATCTATGAGCGACGACAAAAAAATCATTTTCTCGATGGTGGGCGTGAGCAAATCGTTTACCCCTCAAAAGCAAGTCTTAAAAGACATCTATCTCTCATTCTTCTACGGAGCCAAAATCGGTATCATCGGTTTGAACGGTTCCGGTAAATCGACCCTTCTCAAAATTATTGCCGGAGTGGAAACTTCCTACAATGGTGAAGTGGTATTTTCTCCCGGTTATTCGGTGGGTTACCTCGAACAGGAACCGCATCTCGACGACAACAAAACCGTGAAGGAAGTGGTTCAGGAAGGTGTACAGGAAGTGATGGATCTGCTCAAAGAATTTGAAGAGATCAACGAAAAATTTGCCGATCCGGATGCCGATTTCGATGCACTGATTGCCCGTCAGGGCGAGTTGCAGGAAAAACTCGATCATTTGGATGCCTGGAATATCGATAACAAGCTGGAACGTGCGATGGATGCGCTCCGTTGCCCGCCCGAAGATGCACCGGTGAAAAACCTCTCCGGAGGTGAACGTCGTCGTGTGGCACTTTGCCGTTTGTTGTTGCAGCAACCCGATATCCTGCTGCTCGATGAGCCGACCAACCACCTGGACGCAGAGTCGATTGACTGGTTGGAACAGCACTTGCAGCAATATGCCGGTACCGTTATTGCCATCACCCACGACCGCGATTTTCTCGACAACGTGGCCGGTTGGATTCTCGAACTCGACCGCGGTGAAGGAATTCCCTGGAAGGGTAACTATTCTTCGTGGCTCGACCAAAAGACTACCCGTATGGCGCAGGAAGAAAAACAGGCCAGCAAGCGCCGCAAGACCCTCGAACGCGAGTTGGAATGGGTACGCATGGCTCCGAAAGCCCGTCATGCCAAAAGCAAAGCCCGTTTGGGTGCCTACGATAAATTATTGAACGAAGACCAGCAGGATCGGGAAGAGAAGCTCGAAATTTTTATTCCTAATGGTCCGCGACTAGGGAACAAGGTGATCGAAGCACAGGACGTGGCCAAAGCGTACGGCGATCGCCTGCTGTTCGACAACCTCAATTTCTCGTTGCCACCGAATGGCATTGTGGGAATTATTGGGCCGAATGGTGCAGGTAAAACTACGCTCTTCCGTCTTGTTATGGGATTGGAACATGCCGACAAGGGAACTTTCGATGTGGGAGAAACCGTACAGTTGGGCTATGCCGACCAGACGCACAAAGATATCGATCCGACCAAAACCGTCTATCAGGTAATTTCTGGCGGACAGGACTTGATTCGTGTCGGTAACAAAGAGGTGAATGCACGTGCATATCTGTCGCGCTTTAACTTTACCGGTGGCGATCAGGAGAAGCTCTGTGGCGTACTTTCGGGTGGTGAACGTAACCGTTTGCACCTTGCCATTACCCTGAAATCCGGAGCCAACGTACTTTTACTCGACGAACCTACCAACGACATCGACGTAAATACACTACGAGCTCTGGAAGAAGGTCTGGACGACTTTGCCGGTTGTGCCGTGGTGATTTCGCACGACCGCTGGTTCCTCGACCGCATCTGTACTCACATTCTTGCCTTTGAAGGCAACTCCGAAGTATTCTTCTTCGAAGGATCTTACTCCGAATACGAAGAAAACAAAAAGATGCGCCTCGGCGACGAAGCCCCGAAACGGATTCGTTACCGGAAGTTGATGTAATCTGACAATTCAAATAATGATTCACCGGATAATCTGAATTTATCCGGTGAATATCCTATAAAGGAACATTATTTATGCAGTGCCGATTTCAGCGTACTCATAGCCTAATAATCTAAAGAAGAAATCATGGAACCCATTATCCGCATTCAGAACCTGAACAAGTTTTATGGTTCGAAACATGTATTGAAAGACATCTCTATCGACATTGAACCGGGACAGGTGATCGGCTACATCGGGCCGAATGGTGCCGGAAAGAGTACCACGGTGAAAATTTTGGCCGGCTTGCTGTCCGATTTTTCTGGTGATGTTTTTGTGAAAGGTATTGATATCCGGAAAAATCCGGTGGCTGTTAAGTCTCTTATAGGATTTGTGCCCGAACTGGCAGAGCTTTACGATGTACTTACACCTAACGAATTTCTTTCGTTGATGGGTTCTTTATATAACTTGCCCGAAGAGGTGGTGGCGGAACGTGCGAACCGTATGCTCGATGCTTTTGGGTTGGCAGGTAACATGAACCAACGCATGGATACCTTTTCAAAAGGAATGAAGCAGAAGGTGCTGATTACCTCAGGATTGTTGCATAATCCCGAAATCATTATTCTGGACGAACCGCTCAGCGGATTGGATGCCAATAGCGTTATTATTGTCAAAGAGATAATTGATAAACTGGCCAAAAACGGGAAAACCATTTTTTATTGCAGTCACATGATGGATGTGGTGGAAAAAGTGAGCGACCGTATTATCCTGATTGACCAGGGTCGGGTGGTGGCCGACGGAACAATTGATGAATTGCGTCAGCTTCAAAACAAAGATAGCCTTGAGGATATATTTGCGGGGCTGACGGCCACTGAATCGATGCATGAAGCCAGTGAAAAATTGTTGAACGCCTTTGACTGATCGCCATGAATTTTATCGACAGATTTTTACTTCGTGTGGTAATGTTTCCCACGTTTCTGTATGACAAACTGGGCGTGGACACACTCCAATTGCGGGCGATACTTACGGCCAAATTGACCATGGACAATCGCAGACCAGCCTCTTTTGGCATGCAAAAAAGAAGAGCTGACAAGAAAGAGATAAACGGGGCTACCCTGAAAATGATTTTGAGCGGTCTGATTATGGGGCTGTTCATGCTCTTTTCATTTGCCGTTGGTAGTGGTATGCTAACCAAATTGGCTTTGTTTATGACCATGTTTATCTTTATGGTTTGCCTTACGCTGATTACCGACTTTACCTCAGTGCTGATAGATATTCGCGACAACCTGATTCTGCTCCCAAAACCGGTTTCGGACGTTACTTTTATGACAGGGCGTTTGCTGCATATTGCTATTCGCACTTCCATTGTTGTATTCCCATTGTCGGTGCCGGCATGTGTTACTGCAGCTATTATTCAGGGACCGGCTATTATCCTGCCGTTTATTCTGATGATTGTGCAGATGACACTCCTCAGCATCTTTTTTATCAACGCGGTGTACCTGCTTATTCTGAAAATTACCACTCCGGCTAAGTTTCAGAATATTATCGGATCTATCCAGATAGTGTTTGTAATGATTGTGATGCTGGCCTATCAGGTTTTGCCTCGGATGGTAGATTCAAGCGTTATGCAGCACATCAGTATCTCCGAAATTCCGTTTGTTCGTTTTGTTCCGTCGTTTTGGTTTGCGGATGCCTGCATGTTGCTTTCGGGTGGAGGTTTTACCGTGGAGGCGATGATCAGCCTGATGCTTTCTGTTGTTGTTCCTGTTTTGTCTATCTGGGTGGTTATCCGGTTTTTTGCTCCATCTTTCAATCAAAAACTGGGAATGATTACGGGAGGTACCGCCGAACAAACTGTTGTAGTGGCGAAAGCCGGAGCTGAAAAGCAGATTGTAAAGCGATCTTTTTGGCAACGAATAGCGCATTGGTTCACAAAGCCGGGAGCTGAGCGGGCAGGTTTCCTTTTTGCCTCTCACATGATTACGCGAAGCCGCGATTTCAAGATGAAAGTGTATCCCTCGTTCGGCTCAATACTCATTATTTGCATTATGCCCTTCCTGCAAAACCATACTTTAGCAGATGTCAGTCTTGGAAGCCCGAAAATATTCAGGCTTCTTCTCCTGTTGATGTATATGTGCAGCCTTCCCCTGAGTGCTGCATTGATGCAAGTCTCTTATTCCGACAAGTTCAAAGCATCGTGGATATTTTTTGTCACGCCTTTGGAACATCCGGGAGCAATCATCAGCGGAACCGTAAAATGTATGATGGTGTTTTTTCTTATCCCCTTTGCCTTGATACTCACTTTGGTGGGAGTTGCGTTACAAGGATATTCCGTATTGCCTAACATGTTGCTGGGCTGCATAAACTTGTTGGTTATTTGTTCCTTATTAGCATATATTTTGGTCAAAAAGCTCCCGTTTTCCACGGCACAGGAGACATCCACACGAGGAAATACCTTTGTCCGCACCATGCTGTTCTTGGTTATTCCTGTCACAATAGGAATTGTTCATTGGCTTTTGTCGGGGTTTCTGTGGGCGATACTCCTGTGGATAGTCATTTCGTCAGTAGCGCTTTGGCTGATATTTGACGAAATCAAAAAGCGGGAATGGCAAAGCCTGAATCACTAATCGGATCTGCTACCAATGGTGGCTCTTTTTCTCAACCGTTAATCTTTCGGTTATGCTGCAAATCCGTCAACGACCCTCGTTATTGCTCTGTATCCTGTTGGATGCCATTGGTTGTGCTTCTTATGTCGTACCTGCTCTGGGCGAATTGTCCGATATAGTCTGGGCGCCTGTATCCGCAGCCATATTTTATTTCCTGTTCGGCGGCAGGGTAGGCATTCTGGGCGGTATTGTCGATTTTCTGGAAGAGGCATTTCCCGCGACGGATATCATTCCTACGTTTACTATAGCCTGGATATACCGAAGGGTTACAGATGGCAGAAAAGGAGAGCTTTAAATTTTACTTGCTTTTGTTGTTAAAACTCTTTACATTTGTTGCTCTCAAGCGTTATATCTACAAAAAAGAGAGAACAGATGTTTCACCTTTCTTCAATTCCGGAATGGTTGTTGCTGTGTATTTATCTTTTTACGATGGCACCTACCATTGTGGTGATTTTGCTGGAAAACCGTAATCCTGTAAAATCACTGGCATGGATTCTTGTGCTTATTTTTCTTCCTTTACTCGGCTTTATCTTATATCTTTATTTAGGACAGGACTATCGTAAGCAGAAAATTGTTGCAAAGAAGAGCATACGAAGGCTGCACAATCGTCCCAAAGAGAATCTGGAAGAACTGGATGTGGATAATAGTTCTTTGTCCGAAAGCAAAAAGCACCTTATCCATTTGCTGAAGAATAACAGTGAAGCCCTTGCTTTTCAGGGGAACGATATTCGCATCTACACGAATGGAGTTGATACGTTTGAAGCCCTGTTTGGCGAAATTGAGAAAGCTACCAGAGAAATTCATATCGAATTCTATATCATTGAGGATGATGCAGTGGGGAGAAAGTTTCGTGAACTGCTTATCCGCAAAGCATCTCAGGGCGTTCGCATACGATTGATTTTCGACTTCGTGGGGAGTTTTCATTTTAAGAGGCCTCAGCAAAATGAGCTCAGAGCTGCCGGGATAGAGCTCTACTCGTTTTTGCCGGCTCACTTCAAAATTACTATTCGCAAAAACAGGATAAATTACCGGAATCACCGTAAAATAGTGATTATTGACGGCAGTGTGGGTTTTACCGGTGGTGTCAATATTGCCGATAGATATTTGACGGGAAATAAGCTGGGCAAGTGGCGCGATACTTTTATGCGCATCGAAGGTCCGGCTATTCATGGATTGCAATACGCGTTTCTTACCGATTGGTTTTTTGTGAGCCGTCAGCTGCTTTCCGGCGATCATTTCTTCCCCTATATTCCGCCCATTCCCGATCGTGACAATGTTGTGCAGGTCGTAACCAGTGGCCCGGATTCAGACTGGGAGAATATCCAACAGGGTATTTTTGTGGCTGTAACTTCAGCAACCCGCTATGTCTACATACAAACACCTTATTTTATGCCTACCGACATTGTGATGTCGGCTCTTCAAACTGCTGCTCTCGGTGGTGTCGATGTGCGGGTGATGATGCCCGAAAAGACCGATACTCCGATGACTCAGTCGTGTAGTTATTCTTATATCACCCAGTCTCTTGAGGCCGGTGTTAAGATTTACCTCTATCGCAATGCTTTTATGCACAGTAAGGCAATTGTAATCGACGATGAGATTTCAACAGTCGGATCGGCGAATATGGATTTCAGAAGCTACGAACAAAATTTTGAGCTCAATGCGTTTATTTACGATCAGAAAAGTGCGGTGGAACTGAAAAATATATTTCTGGCCGATCAGCAGTTATGCACTGAGATTACCCTCGAAGAGTGGAGCAACCGTCCGATTTCAACCCGTATTAAGGAGTCGGTGGCTCGCTTGTTTAGCCCCTTGTTGTAAGATTGGAATGTGACATTCGGGGAGCAAATACGGGCTAATTTATGTACCTTTGTCAAAACAAAATTGTGAAAATAACCTCTGATTTTTGTAAATATCGTATGCTATGCGCTCTTTGGAAGTTAGTAGTGTAATAGGCCTGATGTCAGGTACATCGCTAGATGGACTGGATATTGCTCATTGTGAATTTAACCGCAATGAATACGGGAAGTACGATTACAAGATTACCGTAGCAGAAACTATTCCGTATTCTGAAGAGTGGAAACGCCGCTTGAGTACGCTTGAGACCGGTTCGGCTTACGATTATGTAAAGACCAATGCTGATTTGGGAAAATATATCGGCATTCAGGTGCGTTCTTTTATTGATAAACAGAATCTTCATCCTTGCCTGATTGCGTCGCACGGGCACACCATTTTCCATCAGCCGCAACTTGGCTTTTCGTCGCAGATTGGCGATGGGAATGCAATACTTGCCCAAACCGGAATTCCGGTTGTATACGATTTCAGGTCGTTGGATGTGGCTTTGGGCGGTCAGGGAGCTCCATTGGTTCCAATAGGCGATCAGTTACTCTTCTCTGACTATGACTTTTGCCTTAATCTGGGAGGGATTTCCAATATTTCATATAATCTTAACGGCCGCAGGTTGGCCTATGATATATCTTTGTGCAATATGCCGCTCAACTATCTGGCACGCCAGACGGGAGCGGAATATGACAAAGACGGAGAAATAGCTCGTTCGGGTAAGGTGAACCAATCACTGCTCGATGCGATGAACAACCAGAGTTATTTCAATGAAAAGGGTCCCAAGTCGTTGGGAAAAGAGTGGTTTACGGATGTTTTCCAGCCGATGCTTATTCAGTCATCAATCCCGTTGAAAGATAAAATGAGGACTATGGTAGAGCATATTGCGTATCAGATTACCCGCGATGTGGAACAATTGCCCAAAGGAAAGATGTTGATAACCGGCGGCGGTGCGCTGAATAAGTTTTTGGTTGAGAGGATGCAGCAACTGACACATCATAACCTTCATGTGCCGGACAGCCTGCTCGTAAACTACAAGGAGGCGTTAATCTTTGCCTTTCTTGGATTCTTGCGGGTAAATAGAGAGGTGAATACCCTTGCATCGGTTACCGGAGCGCCCGAGGATAGTTGTTCGGGCAGTATCACAGGCTTGCCTGTTTCGTTGATGCATAAATAATTTTTGTTGTGCAGATATTTTAGAGCTTAGTTTTGTTTTACTTAAATGAGATGTTCTTATGAAGACGAAATTCTTTCTTGCGATGGGATTACTGGTTATTGCTGGAATCGTTTGTGGTCAGAATGAAAGTCGGCAAAACATAGAAACAGAACAGGAAACAAAAGTGAAAAATACAATAGATTCGGGACATTTCCAGATGGTAATGGCTTTTGCGCAGCCGATGGGGATGAAGTACACGTTTCGACTGAATTTTGAATATTCGCTTGCTTTGCAAGGAGATTCAGCGATCGCTAATCTTCCGTATTACGGAATCTCCTATTCTATCCCTTTAGCGAATAATGAAGACGGTATCAAATTTTCGGAACCGGTGAAAGAAAAACAGATGGTTTTTAATGAAAAGAAAAAGAGATATACAATTAAATTTAATGTCAGAAACTCGATAGATAGTTACCATTTCGTTGTTACCATCTGGCTTAGCGGGAAGGCAAGTATCTATGTAAGTTCTTCGAATCGTCAGCCGATTTCTTTCACAGGCCAACTTGATTTGCCCGAAGAATGATAGGTGCCTGCCGCAGGCAAATGAATATTAGTCAAGCAGAAAAATAATGCTTGCTAAAATTGTTTTACTTAAATGAGATTTTCTTATGAAGACGAAATTCTTTCTTGTGATTGGATTGCTGGTTTTCGCGGGAATCGTTTGGAGCCAGAATGAAAGCCGGCAAAGCAAGGCTGCCGCGAAGGAAGCCAAAGTAAAAAAAACAGTTGAAACCGAGCGCTATCGACTGATACTGGATCAGGCCCGACCCATGCGGGGGAATATGATTCCTCTTACGTCGGAATATACGCTCACTATTGCGCAGGATTCTGCCATCTCTTATCTGCCTTATTTTGGAAGAGCCTATTCAGCTCCGATCGGCAGTGAGGGCGGAATTAAATTTTCGGAACCGGTGCTGGAGAAAAAAACAACTTTCAATGCAAAGAATAAGAGCTTTACTGTTAGTTTCAAAGTAAGGGCAAAGGAAGATACATACAGGTTCTTTGTTACTATTTGGCTGAATGGCACAACGACAGTTAGTGTCACCAGCAACAACCGGCAGGCAATCGACTTTTCGGGTACGATTGAATTGCCGGATAAATGACACCACCATACAACTTGTTAACTGATATACTATTTAGAAAGAAATGTCTTATCAAAATTTTTATTTTCTCGGAATAGGCGGCATTGGGATGAGTGCTTTGGCCCGGTTTTTCAGGGCTAAAGGCTTTGACGTTGCCGGTTATGACCGTACGCGTTCCGATCTGACTCAACAATTGGAAAAAGAAGGAATTGCCATCCATTATGAAGATGAGGTCTCTTTAATCCCCACTTTATTTAAGCAACCCGACAATACCCTTGTAGTTTACACACCTGCCGTTCCTGCCGACCACTCGGAACGGCTTTTTTTTGAACGTCACGGATTCAAACTCCTCAAAAGAGCGCAGGTGCTGGGCGAGATTACCCGTCAGCAACGGGGTATTTGTATTGCCGGGACACACGGCAAAACAACCACATCGACTATGACGGCGCACCTGCTCAAAGAGTCGCATGTGGATTGCAATGCTTTTTTGGGAGGAATCTCCAAAAACTATACAACCAATCTTTTGCTGTCTCAAAAGAGTGATTATGTTGTGATTGAAGCTGATGAATACGATCGTTCGTTCCATCAACTTACACCTTACATGGCCGTTATTACGGCTGCTGATCCCGATCACCTTGATATTTACGGGACACCGGAAGCATTCCGCG
>JAUZOL010000048.1 GCA_030706455.1 Bacteroidota bacterium | reverse complement strand
GGTCTCGAAAGCTTTACTGTAGGTTCGCACGAATTCTATATGGGTTATGCCGTGAAAAACGGTCTGATGGCAACTCTTGACCTTGGACACTTCCATCCGACAGAAGAGATCTACGACAAGATTTCTTCACTGTTGCTTTATACCGACGAATTGTTGCTACACGTAAGCCGTCCGGTGCGTTGGGATAGCGACCACGTGGTAATTCTCAACGAAAGCGTTACTATGCTGGCGCAGGAAATTGTCCGAGCAAATGCCCTTGGCCGTGTGAATATCGGTCTCGACTATTTCGATGCTTCTATCAACCGTATTGGTGCATACATCGTTGGTGCCCGTGCTACCCAGAAAGCGTTCCTGATGGCAATGCTCGAACCGATTGCCAAGTTGAGAGAATACGAAGCAAACGAACAATACTTCCAACGTCTTGCATTGCTCGAAGAATGTAAAGCATTGCCTTGGGCCGATGTGTTCGATTATTTCTGTCTGAAAAATAACGTTGCTGTTGGCGTTGATTTCATAAGCGAAATTGAAGCTTACGAAAAAGAAGTAACCGGCAAACGTTAACTCTGATTTTATAAACACTAGAGCTGAGATAAGTTTCATCTTCTATTTTGGGGGGTGAAACTTTATCTATGTTTTGGAGATCACTACTTTAATAAACCTAATCTTAATACATCAACACGCATAATTTATGAATACGATTATCGGACTTATCATTATCGCCATCGGCAGCTTGGGTCAATCGAGCTCGTATGTGCCTATCAATAAAGTAAAAAGCTGGTCATGGGAGAGTTTTTGGCTGGTTCAGGGTATTTTTGCCTGGCTACTGTTTCCTTATCTCGGAGCTTTGCTTGCTGTGCCCGAAGGTTCAACGTTGGGTGCGTTACTAGCCAGTGGCAATGGAGCTGCGCTCAAAGCAATGGGCTTTGGCATGTTGTGGGGTGTTGGCGGTTTGACGTTTGGCCTCAGTATGCGCTATCTGGGCGTTGCTCTCGGGCAGTCAATTGCATTGGGAACTTGCTCTGCTTTTGGTACATTAATTCCGGCTATCATAGCTGGCACTGACATGTTTACCGGTAAGGGCCTTGTTTTGCTGGTGGGAGTTTGTATTGCAATTGCTGGTATTGCCATAATCGGGTATGCGGGAAGTCTTCGTGCTAAAAATATGACCGAAGAGCAAAAAAGAGCTGCTGTAAAAGATTTTGCGCTTGGTAAGGGGTTGCTGGTTGCTCTGCTGGCCGGTGTGATGAGCGCCTGCTTTAGCCTGGGACTAGAAGCTGCTGAGCCGATCAAAGCTGCTGCTCTTGGTATGGGTACAAAAGCTCTGTATGCCGGTTTGCCTGCAGTTCTGATGGTGACTCTGGGTGGTTTCTTTACCAACGCTGTTTATTGTTTGTTCCAAAATGTAAAAAATAAAACAGCCAAAGATTATTTTTCTGTACCGGGTTCCGTTCTGATTAATAATCTCTTATTTTGCGGATTGGCCGGTGTACTTTGGTACTCTCAGTTCTTTGGTTTGGCTTTGGGTAAGAGCTTCTTTACCGAAGGAAGCATTATGATGGCATTCTCCTGGAGTATCCTTATGTCGCTCAATGTTTTGTTTAGCAATTTGTGGGGTATTATCCTTAAAGAATGGTTGGGCTGCAACCGAAGCACTTTTGTCTGGTTGGCAGTCGGCTTAATCATCCTTATATTCTCTTGCATTTATCCTTCTCTGAAAAATCTCTGATTAAAAATATATTTGAACAATGGAAAATAAATCCTTTCTTGCAGTTGACCTTGGAGCTACCAGTGGCCGCGTAATTTGTGGTACCATTGAGAATGGCAAGCTCACAATGGATGATCTGCATAAGTTTCCCAATGGCATTATCAGCATTCATGGGAACTATCACTGGAATCTTTTTGAACTCTACCGTCATATTAAAGAAGGTTTGACTGTTGCTGCCCGCAAAGGCATCAAGCCGGTTTCAATCGGCGTTGATACCTGGGGAGTCGATATTGCTTTTGTTGGTGAAGACGGTTCGTTCATGGGATTGCCTTACGCTTATAGAAACTATACTGCAAAAGAAAATACAGAAGAATTTCTTAACGAATTTCCACTGGAGGAACTTTATGGGAAAACAGGTATTCAGACTCTTGATTTCAATACAGTGTTTCAGCTTTATGCACTGAAAAAACGTAATTCTTCGCAGTTGAAGGCCGCAAAAGATATTTTGTTTATGCCGGATGCAATCTCTTATTTGCTGACAGGTAAAAAGGTGACAGAATACACTATTGCATCCACGTCAGAAATGCTCGATCCCAATACCAAAGAATTTGATCCGAAAATTCTTGAGTTTCTGGGCGTGGAGCGGGAAAAATTCCCGGGCAAAATAATTATGCCGGGTCAGGTAATTGGTACTTTAACGAAAGAACTGGCTGAGGAAACCGGGCTCGGAGAAATTCCTGTGGTAGCGGTTGCCGGTCACGATACAGGCTCGGCTGTGGTGGCTGTACCTGCCTCTAACAAGCATTTTGCTTATCTGAGTTCTGGCACCTGGTCGCTCATGGGGCTTGAACTTTCGGAGCCAGTTATCAATGAAACTTCACGTATTGCCAATATCACTAACGAAGGCGGTGTGGATGGAACCATCCGTTTTCTGAAAAATATCACAGGGATGTGGATCCTGGAACAGTGCAAAAAAGAGTGGGATGTCGAAAAAGCCTATTCATACGAAGAGTTGATAGCCATGGCTCTTGATGCAAAACCATTTGCGTTTTTGTTTAATCCTGATAATGCAGCCTTTGGAAATCCGGCCAGCATGACAAAGGCAATTGTTGACGTGTGTAAGGCCAGTGGTCAGGGAGCTCCTGAAACTGTAGGACAATTTGTGCGTGCTATCTTCGATAGTTTGGCATTGCGTTATAAACAGGTTTTTGAGGCTCTCAAATCATTTGCTCCGTATGATATCGAAACATTACATGTGATTGGAGGAGGTTCTCGCAATTCGTTTCTCAACCAGTTGACTGCTAATGCTACAGGGGTAACGGTGGTGGCAGGTCCCGCAGAGGCAACAGCAATCGGTAATATGATGTTACAGGCAAAAGCGGCTGGCTTGTTTCCGGATATTCAGCAAATGCGCGACTTTGTTTGCGCTTCGGTTGATTTGAAAAGTTTTACTCCGCAGGACAGTGAAGTGTGGAATGAAGCTTATACTATATTTTTGAAATATTCTGAAAGTATATAAACTGTATTTTTCTTATATGCATAGCGGAGGTAAATCTGAGATTTATCTCCGCTATTCGTTTGTATGCTAGCACGTTAAAAATGACAGTGTATGGAATTGAAATAATTTATCAAAATAACAAAAATTATGTATTATTAATCTAGTTAATTTAAGTTTGTTTTTTTGTTGGGTTATATTGCGTAAGGTGCAAATATACAGTCGTTTGTATGCATTTGCGTGTGTGGTAAATAAGCGAAGGAGAACTGGTGGGTAGTAATTGATTTGAGCGTAGTCTTGATTTTTGAAAATCAATATATTATATTCGTATTGGAATATAATAAAAACAAAATATTTCTTGTATGGATTGTCAGCTTGTGAAAGTGTACGATCCTTAACTAATTTTCTCTTTAGATTTTGGAATGAAGGAGCGATGAGACATCGCTCCTTCATTGTTTTATACGGGAAGCTGGCTTAAATAAGATGGTTGTTTAATGCTGTAAAAACGGCTTCCGACATGTTTGATACATGGAACTTCTTGTAAATATTCTTTTTGTAATAACGGACTAAGTCTAATTTGATGTCAAGTTCTTTTGCAATCTTTGTTTCTCCGAATCCTTTTGCCGTCAGCTTCAATATTTCATTTTCCACTTCTTTTAACTCCAGATTCTCCTTTTGAACATACTTGTCGGAAATTGAGGAGTAGTATAGCTGCTTATCCTTGTTGTGAAATGATATGGAAAAGCGTTCGAATCCAAGTTTGGTGTTTGGGGTTAATAAGGCAAAGCAAGCAAGGGGAAACTTCAATCCAGAGTGATAAATTGGGTGGATTAAGGCTGAAAAATTCTTGAATTCTCCTTCTTTTGTTTTTAGCTTTAAGTAATATCTGGCATCTACGTATGGAATCCGGGAGTTGCTTTTATATAATTTTGTATAGAATTCCAGTGTTTTTATATGTGCCTGTCGTATAATGCTGAATTCTTTGGGGTGTAGTATTTTGGCGAAGATTTCCGATTGATCCTTGTGAAGGTCTTCGTTGGATACACCAAGCAATTGGGATAGTTTTTCCGGGATATACAAAGCGTTGAGAGTTGAGAGGCTTAATAGGGCAATGTCTGCCGACCAGATTTCAGAGAAGAGCTCGCAAAGCCTTTTATACTCATTCAGGGAAGAGGATTCTATATCTAATTGCTTCATAATTTTAAATTAATCCTTGTTGATAGAGAATTGTAATTGTTTGGGCTGTTGATTGAGTATTGAGGTACATCATGATGGATGACTTGATTCGCTTTAGAGTACCGGTACTGATAGAGAGGCAGTCTGCTATTTCTGCTTCGGAAAATCCCTGACATGCAAGTTCGAATATCTCCAAATCGCTTTGCTTGAGTGTCATAAATTCATGCAAATGAGCCGATTCGTTGTTTAGTAAGTAAAAAGTTTCGGATTTGTCTTTGAGGTTATGCAATGTTAGTCGTCCGGGGTTTGAACTGTCGCTTTCAGAGCACTGAAAATAGGTGATCCATGGCAATCTTGTCGTTGATGTATCAGTGTAAATATAAGGCAGAACTTTAAATTCAACCATATGTGAGCAGTTTAAGCTATCGATCATCGGTATGTTGAACGAAAAATAAAAAACGTCAGAGCTTTCGTCCTTGCGGGTAAGGATGTGATCATTGATAATAAGGAATATGTGAGTAAACAATGATAGATCTGAAGTTGATATCTTTTCTGTTAGTTTAAGCTCGCTGGTATATTCGCCGTTGCCGGTTTCATCAAGAATGCTTTTAAGCATGGAATTGTTGTTGAATATCCGGATTTGCTTCTTGTAATGGTCTGCTAGTATGAAGGTTTTTTGCAGGTGATATGATATTGAACGCAAATTTTCGGCTCGATGATCAAAGTGTTCGTAAGAAGGAGTGTTTTCATATCTGATTAAATTATCAAATAGAATAGGCGCATTTGTCATATTATCGATAAAGGTTTTGTTGTGTTGAAGTCGCACAAAAGTACATTATTATACGTGAAAATCAGCTTCTGTTTCGAATTTTTATGTAGTTTGAGAGGAAAAAAGTCAAGAGCCGATAAACTCTTGGTAAGATGTCGAATTCTTTGAATTCTTTGCTGGATTATATTAAAATTAATAAAAAACAAAATAAAAACTAATGGTATCACTTCGAATGTTAATATTGTCAACGTGTGTTTTTGGTCATTAACAAACGGGTGTGTTCTTCGTAATATAAATATGTAGGAAATTGAGTGATTGCGCATGATTGAGCTGTTTACTGATTTGTCAGATTGAAATCTTCATGTTATTTTTGTACCTGAATTCTGTGTGGGGATCCTCATTTTTAGAGAATTCCTGACAGTCTTACTGATGAATTAAATTTTGATTATTCAATAAACAGAGATGCGTAACTTGTGAAAGTAAAACAGACTCTTTATTTTTCTCTTTAGATTATTGAAAAAAATGGGGCGATGGAGATCGCTCCATTTTTTATTTTTAAATTGGTTGAGTCTGAGCCGAAGGATGTGAAAATACAAGAACTACTGAAAAGAAAGATATGGTTCTATTTTGTTGATAAGATCTTTGTCTAATATATCAACAGTTCTCAAGTCGTTAATTGATTTAAGAGTTCCTTTGGTGAGTCTTAACTCATAAATCGCTTTTGCGGTATAAAAATTAAGATAAGGATGGTATTTTAGCTTTTCAATACTTGCTTTGTTTACGTTGATCGTTTGTACGTACTTTTTGTCTATTGAAAAATGTGGAGCCAACGCTGCATACATTTCGGGAGTAATTCCCCATACTTCTCTTAATTGATCAATTCTCACAAAACCTCCCAATCGTTTTCTGTACCCGACTATGCGTCGTGCAAATCCGGATCCTACGCCTTTGACTTGTTTCAATAGAGTAGTGTCAGCGCTATTCAGTTCAACGATGGCATCGGTTTTGCTGGGTTTGTTATAAGTCGTTGTCGCGATGGGCGGTGCTTCTGCTGGAATATCAATGTAACGCAATAACGTTTGCATTTGTTCCTCCTTGATTCCCCATATTTTCTGGAAATCTTCAGCTTTCCTGAATTTCCCTCCCTTTTTTCTGTATTTTAAGATGTTGGATGCGATTTTGGGTTTGATACCTAATCTTACAAATTGTAATGAATCTGCTGTATTGGGATTGAATCGCGATAAAACCGGTTTTGGTAACTTCTCGAAGTTCGGCTCATGCCGGTTTTCTGCATAATTGTAGTAGTGGCCGTTTTGCGGATAATTGCCATGAGGCATGCTTTTGAGAGAGTCGAGGAATCGACCGGCCTCGGTCTCAAAATTGTCTTTTTTGACGGAGTGGGTACTCAATGACGGTAGTATCATTCTGGCAGCTAAAAGCGCTAAAATGATAACGATTAAAATGATAATTCCAATTTGTTGGCTTCTTGAAAAGAAGAACCAATCTTTCCACATAGGCAATTGGTGTTTGACGGTGAAAGTTTGGCGTTTTTTATTCTCTGATAAGTGGGCTATCCCAATGTAAGCTCACCGCAAAGAGGAGTTTGCATCAGTTCTTTGATCTCTGCATGGCTCAGATTTTGTCCAAGCAGGAACATTAGTTTTGTAACCGCTGCTTCGGTGGTCAGGTCGTACCCGCTGATAACTCCGGCTTTGAGCAGGTTCAGGCTGGTTTCGTATCGTCCCATTTGTACCGAACCGGCATCGCATTGCGATACATTGACAATAATAATTCCTCGTTGAACGGCTTCGTGCAAGCTGGTATAAAACCAATCGTGACGGGGCGCATTGCCGGCTCCATAAGTTTCCAAAACAACTCCTTTCAGCCCTTCAGAATGTAAAATGGCCGTCAGAATTTCGGGGGTTAGTCCGGGAAATAATTTTATTATGGTAATGTTCGGATTAAATGCGGTAGAGACCTTCAGAGGTTTGTTTGCTTCGTTCTTGTGAATAAACGAGCTTGAAAAGTTGAAGTGTACGCCTACCTTTACTAATGCAGGATAGTTATACGACCCAAACGCATTAAATAATTCAGCATTCTTTTTGGTGGTTCTGTTGCCTCTGAACAGTGAGTTTTCAAAGTAAATACATACTTCGTGTACTGTTGATTCTCCCGCGCTGTCAACGTTTGCGGCAATTTCTATCGCCGATAGTAAGTTTTCTTTTGCATCGGTACGCAACATGCCTATTGGAAGCTGAGCTCCGGTGAAAATAACCGGTTTGCAGAGATTTTCCAGCATAAAGCTTAGTGCTGATGCCGAATAAGCCATCGTGTCGGTGCCGTGAAGAATGACAAATCCGTTATAATTGTCATAGTTTTCCTGAATCAGAGCTGCTATTTTTGCCCAGTGGAAGGGCTGGATATCCGATGAGTCTATCAAAGGGTCGAAGGCGACGGAATCCAGAGTGATATTCAGCTGTTTGAGTTCAGGAATATACTCTTTCATTCGGTTAAAATCGAGTGGACGCAATGCTCCTGTTTGCGGATTTTCCGCCATGCTAATGGTCCCCCCTGTGAAAATAAGTAAAACGGATGTCTCTATGTTCATGATGAAAATATGGCGTAAAGATCAATATGATTGAAAATTACGTTAATGTGCCGGATTTGAATTTAATTTCTCCGAAGAACAGTGCAAAGATAATCTTTCCTCTGATATATTTTATTTCTATAGATGGTTTTCTGCGTGATAGGACGAGCGAACCAGCGGTGCGCTTTCTACCTGTCTGAATCCTTTTTCTAAGCCAATGGTTTTGTAACGGACGAATTGTTCCGGTATAACATATTCCGTTACCGGAATATTCTTGCGCGATGGTTGCAGGTATTGGCCGATAGTCAGTATGCTACATCCGGCCTTCAGAAGATCATCCATTGTTTCAAGAACTTCGCTTTCGGTCTCTCCAAGTCCCACCATTAATCCTGATTTTGCAGTGATGCCACTTTGTGCAATACGTGCGAGAACGTGCAGGCTGACATCATATTTGGCAGCGCTGCGCACAAGGGGTGTTAGCCGTTGCACTGTTTCAATGTTGTGTGAAATGATTTCGGGACGTGCGTTGATAACCAGATCGATGAGCTCATCCTTCCCCTGAAAGTCGGGGATCAGAGTTTCGAGCGTCGTGCCGGGGTTTGCTCTTTTTATTTCCGTGATGGTTGCAGCCCAGTGTGCAGCTCCCAAATCGTCGAGGTCATCCCTGTCGACCGAGGTGATAACGGCGTGTTTCAGCTTCATCAGCCGGATTGATTCGGCCACGTTAGCCGGCTCGTTCGGGTCTACAGGTAAAGGTTTTCCTGTTAATGTGTTGCAAAACTTACAACTGCGGGTGCAAATTTCACCAAGTATCATAAAGGTAGCGGTTCCCCGTGCCCAGCAATCACAAATATTGGGGCACTTACCGGAAGTACATATGGTGTGCAGATGATGTTGCTGTACGATCTTTTTTACTTCGGTAAAATTTCCGGTCGAAGCTAATGATACTTTCAGCCAATCGGGTTTCTTTACTCTGTTTGTCATTTATCGGATTGTTATCATTGTGGCTCCAAAACCATATTCCCGGAATGATGCGTCCTGAAAGTAGTAAGTCGGATATTTAAGTTTGAGTTCTTTCAGTATTTCCTTGCGCAGAACGCCTTCTCCTTTGCCGTGTATAAACACAATTTTCTGACCTTTTTTGTTCTTGTGTTGCTCCAGCGTTTCTCTGAATTTATCCATTTGATAGCTGAGAATGGCTGCGTTGTCCATTCCTGCCGTAGAGTCGAGCAATTTGTGTATGTGGAGATCCACTTCTACGATGGGAGAGATGCGTTCTCTTTTCTTTTCGGGAGCTGCTTTTTTCGGGACTGCAGGCGTCTCTTTCTGAAGCATGGCTTTCTTTATCTCCTCGGGATCAGGTTTGATAAACGCAGCGGGCAGATCCTTTTCCATCAGGGGGATGATCATGGCTTGTTCGTCAAAGAAGTCATTCCCGGAAAAGCAATGCAGCTTGTTGAAATCGGATATCGGGAGCTTGACTGCAAAATCCAGCGTGGGTTTGGGAGTGTAGGTACCGCTCTTTTTGAATGCAATTGCCTGTACCGTCACTTGTCTGATTTTATTCAGCTCTTCTTTTTCCAGAGTTTCCAGAAAAAGCTTGGTGTTAGGATGCATCGTGCCGTTATCTCGGCATGTATGCTCGCTTTTGTGGTTGACGGTAGCGTAGCAGAACCCGAGGGTATAGTTGCTGTCGTTGATTAAAAATACGTCGATTGCTGAATTGAAAAGGCTTTTGATTTGTGTGGGAACGAAGGCAAGGTACAGATTGATTTCATTGCCATAGTCGGTCTCTTCGGATTCATCCCATTCTTCCGGTTCGGGAGCGACGGGTGCCTTGATGGTTACTGGTTCTGTTTTGGGTTCAGTCTGTACGGTTGGTTTTTGAACCGGAAAGTTCATTTTATTTACTTCGGCAATCACTACACACTCTTTGGTCAATACCGGAATCTCAAAACCGTCATCATCCAAAACGCCGACTAAATCTTTCTTTATAAAGCGTGTCACAACTCCACCGCCAACGGCATTGAGGAAACGAACACGATCTCCTGTTTTTATCATAATTATAATCTTATTCAATTCTCGCAGATACTATCGTTCTGTTTGTATAAAGTGGTTAAAATGCCTGTCGTCTTATATTGCGCAGGCTCTTCACAGTTTTAATTTGCTTTTTGCCTGCGGCAGGCCTTACTTTTGTGTCAAGACAAAAAGTAAAGGACATGAAATATTGCTCCTGAAAATAATGATAAATCTTGTATGTTTCTTATAATTAATTGCCTGTGCTTGATAAACCAAATGTAATTTATATCTTGTAAAACTTGAAGAATCTTGCTTGCTAAGTAAAAATTCTAAATTGCCCCTGCGGACAATGTCTTTTGTAGTTCTTCGGGTGAAATGTTAATTGAAATCTTGCCATCCACGGCATACGAAATAGTGCCTTTCTCTTCCGATACAACAATGGCGGAAGCATCAGATCGTTCGGTTATTCCCAATGCTGCTCTATGGCGTAGTCCTAAGTGTTTAGGAATATGCTGATTTTCCGATATGGGTAAAATAGAGGCTACCGATACGATTTTTTTATTGGAAATAACCATTGCACCATCGTGTAGCGGACTGTTTTTGAAAAAGATGTTTTCGATAAGCGAGGCATTGATATTTGCATCTATTCGTTCTCCGATGTGAACAAACTCTTCGAGTTCGCTTTTGTGAACCAGCACAATGAGGGCGCCGGTTTTGCTTTTAGCCATGTGGCTGCATGCAATTACCAGCTGGGTGACGCTCATGTTGTCGGTTTCTTCTTCCTTTTTGTTTCCAAAAATCTGGGCAACCTTGTTGATAAACCTCCATTTGTTTCGCGAACCGACCATAAAGAAAAAACGGCGAATCTCATTTTGAAAGATAACGATAAGCGCAACAATCCCGACATTCATCAACTGGTTCAGAATCGAGCCTAAAAGCTCCAGCTGGAAAATGTACACAACGAAGAACCACACAACAATCAAGGAGAGAATCCCTATGAAAATATTGTTCACTCCGGTGCCTCTGAACAACTTATAAAGTTGATGGAAGAGGATTGCCACCAAAAGGATGTCAATAATATCTTTAATTCCGAATTCTAATCCCATTGTTATTGTGAATGAGTGTTTATGTTATTCTGTTTTCGGGTAAGTATGCCTGAAAATGTTGATTGTTTCCACGGCCTCCTTCACGTCGTGAACTCTTAATATAGAAGCTCCGCCTGCCAGCGCCAACGTGTTTGCGGCAATAGTGGCTGTCAGCGAATGTTCGGCATCTGTATTCAGACTTTTATATAGCATCGATTTCCTGGATAGTCCCGCCAAAACCGGACGGTCGAAAATTCGGAAGTTCGATAAATCTCTGAGCAGTTCAAAATTTTGTTCAATCGTTTTGGCAAATCCAAATCCGGGGTCTAAAATAATATCGCTGACTCCCAATGCAGTAAGAGTACGGATTTTTTCAGCAAAAAAACGCATAATATCCTCCATGAAATTGTCGTATTCGGTTAACGACTGCATGGTTTGAGGAGTACCGCGCATGTGCATCAGGATGTAAGGAACGTTGTATTTTGCAATGATATCAAACATATTGGCATCGAGTGTTCCTCCCGATACGTCGTTGATGATGTCGACCCCGAAATTTTTAATAACAGCCTCCGCAACCGAAGCTCTGAAGGTGTCGACAGAAAGGATGGCATCCGGAAACTGTTTTTTGATGATTTCAAGCGCCCAAAACAGACGTTCCTGCTCTTCGCTTTCGCTTACTGCGACGGCGGTAGGCCGCGTCGAATAACCGCCAATATCTATGATAGTGCCGCCTTCAGACAGTATGGCTTCGCATCTGGCCAGAATTTCTTCTTCCGACTGAATTCTGCTCTTGCTGTAAAACGAATCGGGAGTTACATTTAGTATTCCCATTACTACAGGATTTGAGAGCGTATATAGTTGATTTTTTAGCCGGATTGAGATACTATTTTGAACCATGATTACGTTATACAGTTTGTTAGTACAAAAATAGGAAAATATATTTGTAGTTCTAATTTTTGGCGGTTGAGAAAAAATTAAATAAAATGAATCATAGCTTGGATAAAAAAAGCTATATTTGCACCCTGAAAACGTGAAATTTTGCAATTTTAACCGTTTCTAGAGATGTCAGGCTGTCAGAATGATAGCATACTTATTTCGTCTGATTTCAAAATAATAATATAACTCAAACTTCTTTCGCATGAACATTCGTAGCATGTCAACTATCGGAATCATAATGGCCTCAGTGGCTGTTCTGGTATCGTGTGGCGGTGGTAGTAGTAATAAAATTTCAACTGCTTTTTCTAACACAACAGGCTGGGCCTTAAATGGTAAGAAAGGTGGGCTGAAGATAAATAACAGATATCACGAGCGTATTCCGCCCAACATGGTGTTGATTGAAGGTGGAACCTTTACAATGGGTAGAAATGCCGAACAAGGTGCTCAGACTGCTAACAGCTTCCAACGCCGTGTTACTGTAAATTCATTCTTCATGGACCAGTATGAAATTACAAATGAAAACTGGCGTGAATACCTCGAATGGACCAAACAGGTGCTTCATAACTCTCCGGCAATCATTGAAAAAGCGAAACCCAATGTGGCTGTTTGGCGCGAAAAACTGGCTTACAATGAGCCTTACGTGGAAAATTACTTTGAACACGTTGCTTATCGTCACTATCCTGTAGTAGGTGTTACCTGGGAACAGGCAATGGATTATTGCGAATGGCGTACCGACCGTGTCAACGAAAAGATTTTGATGGATAACAGAAAAATTCAGGCTCCTGATTTGGCTGCTATAAAGAAATCGACCGATCCGAATGAAATTGCTGCGAAATATGTATTTAGTACAAAGAAATACTACTATACCGGTTACAACAATCGTAATCCGAGAATGAAGGATACGACGAAAGTAGCGATGGCTGATGGTATTTTATTTCCGTATTTCCGTCTCCCGACCGAAGCAGAGTGGGAATATGCAGCTTATGGCGTAATTGCAGATCAAAAATTCGGTGAAGCTGAAAACGGGCACATGTATCCATGGGAATCTACCCAGATGCGTAGTAGTGCTAAAAAGCATCAGGGTGCTATGATGGCTAACTTCGCACGTGGCCGCGGTGACCTGATGGGTGTGAGAGGTAACTCAGACAAGAGCATTATTCCTGGTCCGGTTAACTCGTTTTATCCGAATGATTATGGCTTGTACAATATGGCCGGAAACGTGAACGAATTGGTTCTTGATGTTTACCGTCCGTTGAACGATCTGGATGTGGAAGAATACAACCCGTTCCGTGGAAATGTTTACGAACCGATTCAGTTCTATCGCCACACAGAAGATGCTCCTGACAAAACAGTGGTGCAATACCGTGTCGACAGTCTTGGCCGCTTGCGTTATAAGATCGTTCGCGAAGGAAAAGATATTGAGAACTACGTGAACGATGTGAAGAACTTTAAGGATGGTTCGTTGCAGGCTTCCAACAGTCCTGACCTCTGGAAAGATTCTACAGCTGCAAAACGGAACATGTCAACCAAGCAAATGTATAATCCCGAAAGCGATCAGTTGGATATCCTTGCATCTAAGGTGTCCGATTTCTCAAGAGTTTACAAAGGCGGATCATGGAAAGACCGTCCTTACTGGCTGAATCCTTCCACACGCCGTTACCTCGATCAGAGTAAATCGGCCAACGATATCGGTTTCCGTTGTGCAATGACACGTTTGGGAACACCTCTTAAAGGAAGATAAATGGATTGCAGGGTGAAAGTCATGAGAAGATCATTGGATTTACTTTCACGCAAAGAAATAATTTTATAAATAAGAAAAGCACTTACACGAGATAAGTGCTTTTTTATTAAGAATATAACATGGCAAAGTTACAAAGAATCAAAGTAGTGGATGTTATGGCAACACCGTCTCTGGTGTCGCAGGAGATTAACGTAAAAGGCTGGGTAAGAAGCCGCAGAGGTAATAAAAATGTTAGCTTTATAGCATTAAATGACGGTTCGACTATTAATAACCTGCAAATCGTGGTTGATTTGTCTGTTTTCTCAGAAGAGACTCTGAAACCGGTAACTACCGGCGCCTGCATCAGCGTGATTGGTCAGCTGGTGGAATCGCAGGGAAAAGGTCAGACGGTTGAGCTGATTGCCAAAGAAGTGGAAGTGTACGGTACTGCCGATCCGGATGTATATCCACTGCAGAAGAAAGGTCACTCGCTTGAGTATTTGCGCGAGATTGCTCACCTGCGTCCCCGTACCAATACGTTTGGCGCCGTATTCCGTATTCGTCACAACATGGCGATCGCTATTCACCAGTTCTTCCATGAACGTGGCTTCTTCTATTTCCATACGCCTATTGTTACCGCGTCTGACTGCGAAGGTGCCGGACAGATGTTTCAGGTGACTACCATGAACCTTTACGACCTGAAAAAGGACGAAAGCGGTTCTATCGACTATTCAAACGACTTTTTCGGCAAACAGGCAAGCCTTACCGTTTCCGGTCAGCTGGAAGGCGAATTGGCTGCTATGGCATTGGGTTCTATTTATACTTTCGGTCCTACTTTCAGAGCCGAAAACTCAAATACACCGCGTCACCTTGCCGAATTCTGGATGATTGAGCCGGAAGTTGCCTTCAACGAAATTGAAGAGAACATGCAGCTTGCCGAAGACTTTATCAAATACTGTATTCAGTGGGCGCTTGACAATTGCCAGGACGATTTGAACTTCCTCGCTTCCATGTACGACAAGGAGCTGCTGGAACGCCTGAACTTTGTGATTGGCAATGAATTTGTGCGTCTGCCTTATACCCAGGGTATCGAAATACTTGAAGCAGCAGTTGCCAAGGGTCGTAAATTCGAATTCCCGATCTTCTGGGGTGCCGACCTTGCTTCCGAACACGAACGTTACCTGGTGGAAGAACACTTCAAAAAACCGGTAATTCTGACCGACTATCCGAAAGAAATCAAGTCGTTCTACATGAAACAGAACGATGACGGCAAAACAGTGCGCGCTATGGACGTTCTTTTCCCGAAAATCGGAGAGATTATCGGTGGATCGCAGCGTGAAGAGTCGTACGAGAAACTTACGCGCAGAGCGCAGGAAATGGGCGTTCCCGAAAAGGATATCTGGTGGTACCTCGATACCCGCCGTTTCGGTACAGCACCGCACTCCGGCTTCGGTCTGGGCTTTGAGCGCCTGTTGCTCTTCGTTACCGGTATGACCAATATCCGCGACGTGATTCCTTTCCCGCGTACTCCTAAAAACGCAGAGTTCTAATCCAAAGCGGCTAATAATAAAAACGAGGCTGATTCAATGTTGATATTGAATCAGCCTCGTTTTTTGTTGTGTTTCCGGTTCCAAATTCGTGGGCAAAGAATTAAGGAAAGCCTCTGGTGCAGATTGTTGGGCGTAATCTGTGACTACGTCCTGTTTAGAAAAACAGCTCCTGCTTTTGATGCTGCAAGGCAGGAACCTTGCTTTTATATTCGACGTAGGCCGGAGCCATACGCCGAACGTCAATCTGATTTACATACTACGGTGAGCGGAGAGATAATGCTCGAAAACCTCAGAACTCTTTATGCCCTATACACATTGTTGTGCCTTGTTATTTTCTATAATTAATTCGTCAAGTTTGCTTATTATACTGGGTTTTATTTCATTTTTAGCTTGAAAATTTCCAAGATTCGTTTCAATCAAATTTGCAATTTTATCTGCATAGTCATTGTTTTGAAAAAGACAGACTATGTCCTTGTATTTTTTATGATTTGTTGGGTTTTGATAGTGCTTTTGAACTAGAAGCAATAATTCATCAACCGGTAAACTATTATTTCTTGTTTTACTAAAATCTTCAATTTTTGATTCCTGAAGCAAATTTTTGCGCATCTTAGCTAGTTTATTAACTAACTTCCATTTTTTTACATCTTTGTCAGCAAATAATCCATTAACTATATCAATGAAACTGATAGCATCATTTGATAGATTAAAATTTTCCTCAACCAATGAGATTATATTATAATTAATAGCTTTTGAATCGATACGCATATTCATTACCGAAATTGTGTTGGCAAATTTCATGGGCGGATATACATACCAATGATTTAATTCTTTAAATTTTTTAAAACTGGACCTTACCTCATAAAAAGATGTATCCCAGGTAATTAAGTAAGGCTCTGTGAAATATCCTTCTTCCATGTCAAAATGCATCTCTGATAAATGCAATATTGTATTTAAATCATTTTTTCTGGCTTCATAAGATTTTTGGTCATGTCGAAGATAACTTAAAGATATTTCGTACTGTCTTCTATAAGTTTCGTAGTTCTCAAATAATGGTGGCGTTTCCACAACAATCTTCAGAAGTTCAAACCTTTCTACTAAACTTTGAATGAGCTCTTCAATTAATCTTGATTCGTTTTGCATCTTTGGATTTACATCCAATAATTCCTCCACAAAATCTGCGAAACTTTCAAAATCTACATCATGCTTTTCTTTAAGTTCAAGGAAATAATTGAAAAAGACATTTTTGGAAGGGCCTAAATCCTTAATAAAATCCAATTCAAGAAATCGCTCTAATTTAATCCCATTTAAAATATGCCAAGCAACTTCCTCAACATAGCCAATTGTCGTATGAAGACGAATTGGAATGCTTGAACTATCAACAATTTCTATGAATGACTTAACAGCTTGAAAAAGCCTGTCTTCATATTCAATATCATCATAGTTGATACAGATTGTTTGTAAAAGTATTTGTGTGTCTAGGTAAACTTTTCTTTTTGAGGTGTTCAAATATATTTCTAGCTTATCTGACTTGAAAAGATTCGTAAACATTTTTGAAATACTGGTTTTATTTAGGAATTCATTCTTTGAGCAAATTATCAATAATTGTCTTGCGATTGAATTTGCATCTTTATCGTTTACCTCATGTTTACTGGTCAAGTGATTAATTAAACGTTCAAATATTTTTTGGATTTTATTGCTGTGCTTATTACTACCGTCTAATAGTTCATTTTCATCTAATTCATAATTTGCATTATATAGTTCAATTATAAGTTTTGCGATATTTTCTGTTTCATCAACAAGATTAAATCGACCTAAAACCTCCTTAAATGAAAAAATTAATTCTGATTCATGTGTTTGAGTGTTATGTTCAATTTCCTCAATTTTATTTTTTGTGTCGTCTGTTAACTTAAATTTTTTTGGGGAAGTACCCGAGATATCAATAATTTTTGATTCAACTTTTAATCTCCCTATTTCTGTCTCAAAGAAATTTCTCTCAAATTTGTTGTAAAAAACATTTGCTAGACCATTATAAATGCTTTCAACCGTTTCGTTGGGATTTGTATAAAGATGAGTCAATATTAAAGATTGCACAAAATTATTTTTTATTGATGTTATGTCGCGCCCCATTGATAATGTGTCGAAAAGTATTTTTGTATTCATATCTATCGAAAACTTTTCCTCGGGAAATGCTGCTTTGTTGAATTTGTGAATGGTTTGTTTTATCGATTTGAATTCTTGAGCTAAACCTGCTAATTCATTTGCATCTATTATTCTAAGAGTTATTTGATAATTAATGTCAGCTTCTTTTATTAATTTCTTCTTTTTTTCTGGTGAAATTCGTTGAGAAATGTAAAAATCTAGGGTGTTTAGATAATTAAATTTATCTACATTCTCTTTTGATTTCTTTAGATCTTCCTCCAATTTAGTCTCATATTTGTTTTCCTGAACTGTTATCTGAATATTTTTTTTAATCTGCTTCTCATTGATAGTGTATATTAAGTCTATCCCTCCATCATAAGGTCCATCGGAGATAAAAACATTTCTTGTTTCGTAATACTCTTTTGCGTAATTCAAGATTAACTCATCAAAATTCGATTTGGATAATTTTTCAATCCATTTACAATATTCATCCTTAAAATTTGTATCCATATTCAATGTCTTTTATTATGAGGTACACGAATAATTTGCCTCGTAAATTTACAACATTTATAAATATGAAAATTAAAACGAGAATAAATTATTTCTCAAATGGATAAACTTCCTGGCAAAACCAAAAAAGGCTGATTCAACGCGAGGTCGAATCAGCCTTTTTGTTTCTATTTAATTGGATTATAGTCGTTTTGCATAGTTGAAGGTGCACCGCTGCGTGGGGCTGGCTACATATCCGAACGGACTGAAATCTACTTTAATGAGTTGAGAGTTATACTTGCGTCTTTAAGACCCTGCCCGGAAACTTTCAATTCGATAGTGCCGTTGTTGGTTGTTGATTGGACTAAAATAACCAGTTTTCCATTAAAGGCTTTCATGGTTGGTTTGTCGAACATTTCTAATGAGGTTGCATCTCCATTGCATACAGCTCTGAATTTACCGTTACCTGTGACTGTAAAATTCAGCCTGTTGTCGGATGTCGGGCACGGATTTCCCTGTTTGTCAACAATAGTGGCAGTTACAAAACTCAAATCTTCTCCATCTGATGTAATGGTTTTCCTGTCGGCCTCCAACGTTATGTGATGAGGTTTACCGGCAGTGACAATGCTTTTTTCAGCAACTGGTTTTCCCTGATCATCATATGCAACCACTTTTAATGTCCCGGGCTCATATTTTACATTCATCCACATCAATCGATAACGGTTTAACTTTGACTGATTGCTCTTTTTCTGTATTCCCTGGCTCTTGCCATTGATGAATAACTCTGCACTATTATAGTTGGTATATACAAATACCGGAATGTTCTTGGCTTCGTATCCGGGCCAATTCCAATGGGGCAGTATGTGTAATGTTTCATCTTTCGTATTCCATCGGCTCCGGTATAAATAATACCTGTCTTTAGGCAAACCGGCAAGGTCGCAGAGGCCGAAATAAGAACTTCGGGACGGCCAGAAATTGTCATAAGGCGTTGGTTCCCCTAAATAATCAAATCCAGTCCACACAAACTCACCGATCACCCAGGGTTTGTCATCCTGCAAGATGAAGTCATCCTCGGGAATGTTTGACCAATCACAATACTCCAGATCATAAGAGGAACATTGTAAGTCGGCATACGTTTTTCCAGCAGCAGTTACAACCGGAAATTTGTAGACACCTCTCGAACTAACGGTTGAAGCGGTTTCAGACCCTAAAAGCAGCCCTTGTGGAAATTTTTCGTGGGCTTCTTCGTACAAGTGGGTACGGTAATTTAATCCGGGTATATCAAGAACGGCTCCGAATCCGTTTTTCATCACAGCGTTTACCTGATCCATGCCAACGGTTACGGGTCTGGTAGGATCTTCCCTGTGGAAAATATCCTGAAGCCATTTCGCTCTTTTGACGCCATCGCTGCCCCATTGATCGGGCACCTCGTTGCCGGCACTCCACATTACGATGCAGGGGTGATTTCGGGTTGCGCGGACTAAATTCACTACATCCTTCTCAGCCCATTCGTCAAAATAGAGATGATAACCATTCTCTACTTTGGGCTTTTTCCATTCGTCAAAACTTTCGGCCAAAAACAGGAATCCCATTTCATCACACAGCTCTAATTGCTCGAATGATGGCATATTATGCGACGAACGGATTGCATTACATCCGAGGTCTTTCAAAATCGTCAGCTGTCGTTTGAGCGCGGCTTTGTTTACAGCAGTTCCAATCGGACCTAAATCGTGATGCAAACAAACGCCTTTAAATTTTAGGACTTTCCCGTTAAGTTCGAATCCTTTTGATGCTGTGTAGCTGATTTGACGTATACCAAACCGCATTATTTCAGTGTCTTTTAAAGTGTCGTTCTGGTAAAGCTTCAATTCGGCGGTATATAAATAAGGGCTCTCCGGACTCCAGAGTTGAGGTTCTTTTACGGTTATATTTTGTTCTATTTCATCTCCGAATTGTTCTGAAGCAGTGCTATTGCTGACCACATTGCCCTGAGCGTCTTTTATGCTGACCTGCACTTTTAGATTTTTGCCCTGAACCTTGGATCGGATGTTTACTTTTGCCAACTGCTCTGAGATGAATGGTGTCGTAATGGCATTTCCCCAATGCTGAAAACTCACTTTGTTTTTAATGATAACCCTAACCTTTCGATATAACCCTGCACCAGGATACCATCGGGACGAAAACGGAAGGTTTTCGAGACGAACCGCAATTGTATTTGGTTGGTCGGGTTTGAGAAAATTCGTTATGTCGAAATAGAAGTAGCTATATCCGTATGGATGGGTTCCGACTTTGACGCCATTTATATAGACCTCGGCGTTGCTCATGGCTCCGTCAAACGTAATCAATGCCTGTTTGTCGGAGGTGAGTTCAGGTAGGTTTATGGCT
>JAUZOL010000047.1 GCA_030706455.1 Bacteroidota bacterium | reverse complement strand
TCCCAAGAAAACAGAAGATACCCCGAGTAAATAACTGGTGGTTTATTCCATCCGAATGTAATATAGAAACGAGTGAAACGTATATATTTTGTATCCGATGCCCATTTAGGTTCACGACTTGTAAAAGATCCTCGCGAACATGAGAAAAAACTTGTTCGTTGGCTGGATTCCATCAAAGACGATGCTGAAGCCTTGTACCTGTTGGGCGATATGTTTGATTTTTGGTTTGAATACAAGACAGTTGTTCCAAAAGGGTTTACACGTTTTCTGGGGAAACTCGGAGAGCTATCGGATAAAGGAATAAAAATACACTACTTTACAGGTAATCACGACATGTGGACTTTCGGTTACCTGGAACAGGAAATCGGGCTGACGGTTCACCGTCGGCCTGAAATTGTTGATTGGAATGGTAAACGGCTCTATCTGGCTCACGGCGACCGTCTGGGCGATCATTCCAAAAGCGTAACGCTAATTCAAACTATTTTCCACAATAAAACCTGCCAGAAACTCTTTTCGTATGTTCCTCCGCGCTTAGGCCTCGGCTTTGGGCTTGGATGGTCAAAATCCAATCGCCAGAAACCGAAGCGCAACGATTATGCCGGGTATCTCGGCGAAGACAAAGAGTGCCTGGTTCGTTATGCCAAAGCCTTTCCGGAAAGTGCCAAAGTCGATATTTTTGTCTTTGGACACCGACACATACTTCTCGATCTTATGCTCAAAAACGACAGTCGGGTGTGTATTATCGGCGATTGGTTTACTCAGTTTACCTATGGCATTTTTGATGACGGAGAATTTTATCTCGAACATTTTGAAGCAGAAAACTAATCAGACTTATTTACCCCATGGATATTATTTTTGCCACCAACAACGATCATAAACTGCACGAAGTATCGGAATATATTAAAAATAAGTATACAATACTGAGCCTTAAAGAAATCGGGTGTTTTGACGACATACCTGAAACGGCTGAAACGCTTGAAGGAAATGCTTTGTTGAAAGCGCGTTACGTGTACGAACGTTTTGGGAAAGACTGCTTTGCCGACGACACCGGACTCGAAGTGGAAGCATTGAATAATGCTCCCGGAGTTTATTCTGCACGATATGCCGGCACAGATAAGGATGCCGGTGCTAATATGCGTAAGTTGTTGAAAGAGCTGGAAGATAAAACTAATCGGAAAGCCCGTTTTCGTACCGTTATAGCCCTGATAAAAGGGGGGAAAGAATATCTGTTTGAAGGAGAAGTTAAAGGCACCATTTTGGATGAACCCAAAGGCGTTAACGGATTTGGATATGATCCGGTTTTTGTGCCCGAAAATTATGACAAAACTTTTGCCGAACTTGAACTCACGGTTAAAAATCAGATAAGCCACAGGGCAAATGCGGTCAAAAAACTGGTAGAATTTTTACAAGCATAAATCTAATCTAAAGAGAATCAGCATTTTTCAACAGAATTGATTTTTTGTTGAAATTGCTTACATTTGTGTTGAAAAACATGTTTTTATGGCACCAAAACAGACAACGGATTTGTCCATCCTGTCTCTTCCCGGAATTTGGGATGTGTTGACCGGTGAACAACTGGATTATTTGCGAAGCAATTCCAAGATGCAGCAGTTCAAGCGCAATGAAATGATCTACTGTGAAGGAGAAACACCAACCCATCTGCTTTGTTTGATCAAAGGGAAAGTGAAAATCTACAAGGATGGAGTCGGTGGTCGTAGCCAGATTGTACGCATGATTAAGCCGATCGACTATTTTGGATATCGTGCCTTTTTTGCCGAAGAGCCCTATCTCACAGCTGCTTGTGCGGTAGAAACGGCAATGATTTTTATGATTCCGTCAGAGGTAATCGGTAAATTGTTGAAAGAAAATAACGATCTGGCACTGTTTTTCATCAAAGCAATGGCCATAGATTTAGGTATTGCCGACACCCGTATTGTAAATCTTACTCAAAAGCATATTCGTGGACGTCTTGCTGAATCCATTCTTTTCCTTGTTGATAGTTATGGATTGGAAGAAGATGGTGCTACACTCAATATTTACCTCTCCCGTGACGATTTGGCAAGTCTTTCCAATATGACCACATCCAACGCCATTCGTACATTATCCAATTTTGCAACCGAAAAAATTATTGCGGTCGATGGCCGGAAAATAAAGATTATCGACGAAGAACGATTGCGCAAAATCAGTCGTATCGGTTAGGGTTGCGAAAGATAAATTTTTTCACCGTGAATATTGCGATTAAATATATGGTTGACAAATTAGTAAGGGCAACCGTACTCATCTCTCTGTGTTGTCTTTTTTTCGGATGCAACAGTTCCGACAATGACATTAAAGCGATCTGGAGTTATGAACAACGCCAGACAGCCGATCCCGATTTCCGGTTTTACCCTCTCGAAACAAAAACAGTTGGTCAGGTCACTGTCAATGATAGCCTTACATTTATAAAAAAATCACTCGTCCAGCCAGTCGACACGCTTCTGAAACAAAATAGCAATACACTCCGGAGCCTTTTGCAAATGCAAACGCTTTATGTCAGATATGATATGGAAACGATGCGTGAAAGTATAGCTGCCGAGATCAGACCGTTGGAGGCGAGCCAGAAATGGCTGAATTCCATGAAAGCAAAGATGGACAATTATCGCAACATGCCGTCCGACAAAGTGTTGCTGAGGAAAGTCGAATGTCGTTTCGAATACGAGATTCCCCTGACGTCGAAGAAAGAGACCAAAGATAAAATTTACTACATACATACTACAAGCGGCAATGTGGTGCAGGCAGAGGAAAAACCTCTCACGAAGCCGGCTCCTTCGCACTAAACCACGTTCGTGGCACGGTTTTTGTTTTAAGTTAAACGGCACTTTTCATCAGTATTAATGAGAAAAGGTGCCGTTTTATATTACCTTAGCAACCGATTAATACATTACCGGATATGACAATAACCGAGATGCAAAATACCGCTACCCAGATTTTGGTGCACCTCAAAAACCGACGTCTGAAACAGGCTATCGATGCGCTGCGTAGTTGGCTTCAGGATGTTCATCTGCTCGAATATGTCGATAGCGTTGATGAACTGGAAAACAACTACCGGCTTATGCTCCAGTATGCCGTCGATGGTGTGAACGATCCTCAGCGGGAACTCGTGTATCACAACCTCGTGAAAAAGGCCTTTTTACTTACCGATACTATCAGGGAAGAACTGTTTACCAAATTTTCAAGCGGATACGATTACTCACAAATTCGTTATTACCGATCTCAGCTGAGAAGCTTGCGAGCCATTGTCAATTCATTGGAGGAACAATCAACCAATAAAGTGGTGGCATTCCTGATAGAAGAGGGACTCAATCAGCAAAGCAATCGCAAAGAGCAAATCGCCTTGCATGAACAAACCCGACTTGAGATGTTCCGCTCGTTATGGCTGATTCAGGAAGTGGATGCCGACAGCTTCAAACTCCTGCTTGCCAGCGATACTATCGATCCGGTTGACAAATCTTTTGCCATATCGGCCTTAACGCTCAATTTATTACGTCAGTTTAATGCCGAACGAATAGGTTTGCTGGCTGATGCCTGCATGCACAAGCAGCCTGAGGTTCGTCTGCGCGCACTGGTTGGACTTGCACTCGCGCTGGCTATTTACAATGCACGATTGCCATTTTATGACGGTATCCGGCAACGTCTTGCGCTGTTGAGTGATGATCCGAAGTTTGCGAAAGCGCTGGTTACAATTATTATTCAGTTTGCCAGAACCTCTGAGACCGACAAAATCTCGCAAAAAATGCAGCAGGAAATACTGCCCGAAATGATGAAGCTGGCTCCTCAGATGAAAGATAAAATCGATTTTGACAGTATGTCTTCGGCGGAGGAGTGGGAAGATAAAAACCCTGAATGGCAGGATCTTATTGAAAAAAGCGGAGTGGGCGACAAACTTCGTGAAATGAGCGAGCTACAACTGGAAGGAGCAGATGTCTACATGAATACTTTTGCTCAATTGAAGCATTATCCGTTTTTCAACGAACTGCCCAACTGGTTTTTACAATTCGATACAACCCACTCGATAGTGGCTGGACTGTTCGAAGACAACAACGACCAATTGATGCAACTGCTCCTGAACAATGCCTATCTCTGTAACTCTGATAAATATTCACTGGCAATCAGTATGAAGCAGATAGCCGAATCGCAGCGTAAATCGATGATGCAGGCTTTCAAACTGGAGGCAGAACAGATTGACGAACTCAAAAAATCGGATCTGAATATCGAGACGGAAGCGTATGAACGTCAGGTTTCCAATCAGTACATTCAGGATCTTTATCGGTTCTTCAAGTTGTTTTCGTACCGAAACGATTTCATGCCGGTGTTCAACTGGGCATTAAGGTTTCATTCCTGCTGGTTTTTCGATATGCTAGAGTTGTCGGAAGAGCAGCAGTTGCAAATTGCCGAATATTATTTTGCCAAAGGATATTATGGCGAGGCTTTTTCATTGTTTGAGAAGCTCTCAAAATCGGATGTCGATGCCGGGCTTTTCCAGAAGATGGGTTATTGCCGTCAGCAAACTGGCGATTTCGGACAAGCTTTGGAGTATTATCTGCGGGCAGAAGCTTTATTGCCCGAGCAGTTGTGGTTGACACGGAAAATTGCCTTTTGCAACAAAATGCTTCGTCATTACGATGAGGCGCTCGATTACTATAAGCGTGCCGAAGTCCTCGATCCTGAAAACCGGAATATCCAGTTGCAGATTGGCCATCTGTTTGTGCAGGAAAAACGTTATGCCGAGGCGTTGAACTACTATTTTAAGGTGGAGCTGGCTACTTCTACTCCTAAGGTGTGGAGAGCTATTGCCTGGTGTTCGTTTCTGAGCGGAAAGTTCCGTCAGGCGGAGAATTACTATGCCAAAATAATTGATCAGAAGCCTACGAAACTCGATTACCTGAATGCAGGGCATGTAGCGTGGTCGCAACAGAAACGGAACGACGCTTTGCAATTGTATGCCAAAAGCGTTCAGCTTTTCCGTCTGGATGACGACGATTTCTACAAAGCTTTCGATCAGGATGTCCCCCAGCTTTGCGAATCTGGAGTTTCGAAAGAGGAAATTCCTCTGATGATGGATAGATTGCGGTATATGATATAAACAAGCCAATTTGTCAAAAAAAATAGCACACGGATTTCACGGAATATACGGAGTTAAACTATATCTAAATTGTAGATATTCAAGATAAAGTGAAATACACGTTCAGTGTTTATCTGTTTTTTCTGTGAAATCCGTGTGCTGTACTGCCTTCTCAGATATCTTAGCGTTTGCTGTACCACGGGATACACTTGCCGCAGGTATCGTAGCCGTCGTTCAGTGCATCTTTAAGGACAAAATAACCCACTTTGTTTATTTCATTCATTTCGTCCAGTTCGTCGCAATAGATGCGGTGAACCTCTTTCGTGTGTGTGTTGGCGATGAATCCGGGCTGAGGAGTCGTGTTTTTCTGCAACTCTTTGATGTCCAGATTGAGGGCGATGCGTACTTCGTTGTCGGTTGTGATTAATTCCTCCGGTGCAATCAGCGCATGGTATCCAAGCGACTCAATATTGATGTCCACTACTTTCGGACAAAGGACGATGGCATGGATATGCGACTTTATCATATCGATAATCCAGCCTTTTACGATTGCTACAGCCGCGTCGGTAAGGTTTTCTACAAATGAATCTCCGAAATCGAAGTCAACGTCGATCTGTTCCACTTCTCCCATCACTTCCATCTGATCGTTCAAGTAAATTCTTCCCTCAATATTTTTGAGAGTCACGGCGATATTATCTGTCACATTGACTAGCGTCTGGTCGGTGGCAGAGGTGGACGATTTGCCCAATAGTCCCCAAAGAACTTCGGTAGTTGTGGTGATGTCGGTCTTGATGTTCAGCCAAACATCGACGCCCATTTGCGTGTCGTAGATGGAGAACCGTTCGCCGGTCAAAATATTGATATTCGGCTTGACGAAATTGATGGTTGCTCCATAGTTCATCTTGGTATTGCAAAACGTGGTGTCGACATCAATCGCCCCAAGCGTGGCAACCTGAAGTACTCTTTCTGCAACATCAATCACATCGTTGACAAAATTCTGCACCTTATCCAACTGGTCGGTTTTGGATTTGGTAATGTAATGAGGTTTAATGGTAAACAGCCACCAGAAATCGATAACCTGCTGTATGGTACTTTCCGTTATCGCCATGTTATAGTCTGCTGTCCGGTTAAACTGAATGGCATTAAAATCGCCGGCAGTATCTTCAAACAGATCAATTCCTGCACGAAACCATGAGTTGTCAATAATCTTGCCATCTACACGATTTACCGGCATTTGGTGTGTTTCAGGAACACCTGGGATCTTCAAATCGAAGATGGAGAGAGGAATCGACACTGTTTCCATTTGGTGCAACAACTCGTGCTGAACGATGTATTTGATCACCTCGTTGATACGTTTGAGAGATGCTTCATCCAGATCGAAATCATCGTTCAGGCTGATGGAGGTAATTTCGGCTTCCTTCAGGTCGAGTGAAAGTTTGTGATGGGCATTGTCATACACAATTTTGGTTTGAGCGCCGATGTCGGCATCAAATTCAACTTCGATGCTTCCTAACAAATAGAAAATCATCTGTGTATTCAGGATCAGATTGGCAGTGTCTTCTGCCACAAAATCAAGAAGTGGCGGACTGGTCAGTTTTGCCTTGCATGTTACTCCGGCAAAGTTGGTTAGTGTAGGCGGTAGTTCGTCGGAATGAAACTTAAATACCTTTTTGATGTAGAAAAGCCCTTTGTAGTAGAGGGCGGCCAGCGCTTTATTGAATACCTCTTCCTTGATTTGCAACGCAATGTTATAGCCTCCGGTGTACATGTTGACCTCCTTTTTTAAGGATTGATAATCAGGGTTTATGAATGACGCGCCAGTAAACTTCCTGCTTCGCTGGAGCATTTATAGAGACTTAAGAATATGCAAATCAGGGGTTATTCGCACCACTTTTACAGTCGAAATATGATAAATCGAATGGAGGAACAACTTTACAAATATAGTATTAGAATCAGGCTTTTATTCCTGTCGGTCGGATAATTAAAAAGCCGCTGCAACAAAAGATTGTTACAACGGCTTCGATGTATAAACAAAGAATGGGTTCTTATTTCATCAGCTGGATGCTGCGTTTCACAAAATTGCTCAACGCTTCACCTTTCAGCAGGTTGTTGGCCAACAGTGCCAGGTCGATCAACTGACGCACCTCAGGATTGTTGACAGCATAGTTGGATACCACTGTTTTTTTGCTTTCGGTGGCTTCGCTGCTTTGCTTGTCGATGGCTTCAAGCTCTTCTTTTTCTGCCTGAGGAATCTCCTCGTCTTTCTTGCCTTTATGCGATTCTTTCAGTGCATCACGACGTGTTTTAAGTTCCTGCAGTTTAGCTTCAAAAGGAGCTAGCTCGGGAATGCACTTTGTCTCTTCATCTTTCAACACCTTGTCAACCAATGGGTGAGCTGTGTTGACCACCAGATTGTAACTATCGGGCATTTCGCCGTAGAAACTCATCATACCGCCGCCCTGCATGGCCGACATTTCCTTCATACGACGCATGAACTCGTTCTGAGTCACTACCAGCGGTTGTGCTTCGGCACCGATGTTTTCGAAGGTAACGATAAATTCAGTTTTGTCGAGTTTCGGAAGCTGAGAACTGAACACGGTTGTCAGTGATTCACGTTGCAAGTCAGATAGTTCTACTTTTGGCTCGTCGCTCTTACGGATCAGTTTTTCAACGATGTCGCTATCCACACGTACAAAGCGGCTCTTTTCGAACTTCTGTTCCAACTGGCCAACCCAGTGAATATCGAGCTGTCCGTCCATCAGCAGCACGTCATACCCTTTGTCGCGAGCCGCCTGAATGTAGCTGTGTTGTTCGACAGCATCATTGGCATACAGATAGATGAGGTTGCCCTCTTTGTCGGTCTGGTTGTCTTTGATAAGGGTTTTGTATTCCTCGAAAGTAAAGAATTTGTTCTCTGTATTTTTGAAGAGAACGAATTTTTCGGCGCGTTCGTAGAATTTTTCATCCGAAAGCATTCCGTAGATGATAAACAATCGCAAGCTATCCCATTTTTCTTCAAACTGAGCACGGTCGTTTTTGAAGATTTCCTGCAGGCGATCGGCCACTTTTTTGGTGATGTGGCTCGAAATTTTCTTCACGTTGCCATCACTTTGCAGGTAGCTGCGCGATACGTTCAACGGTATGTCCGGTGAGTCGATCACGCCGTGCAGCAAGGTAAGGAACTCAGGCACGATGCCTTCTACCGAATCGGTTACAAATACCTGATTGCAATAGAGTTGTATTTTGTTGCGTTGCAGTTCGATGTTGTTTTTTACCTTCGGGAAATAGAGGATACCGGTCAGGTTGAACGGGTAATCCACGTTGAGGTGAATGTGGAAGAGCGGATCTTCCGACATAGGGTAAAGTGTCTGATAGAATTTGGTGTAGTCTTCCTCTTTCAGGTCCGACGGTTTTTTTGTCCAGGCAGGAGCTACCTCGTTGATAATATTATCTTCTTCGGTTTCAACTTCCTTGCCGTCTTTCAATTCTTTCTTCTTGCCAAAAGCGATAGGAATCGGGAGGAATTTGCAGTATTTGGTTAGCAGTCCGCTGATTTTAGCATCTTCAAGGAAATCGAGGTTGTCGTCGTCGATGTGTAACACGATGTCTGTGCCACGACCTTTCATATCGATCTCTTCCAGAGTATATTCGGGGTCACCGTTGCAAGACCAGTGGGCAGCTTTTGAACCTTCTTTGTGCGATAAAGTATAGATTTCTACCTGTTTGGAAACCATAAAAGCCGAGTAGAAGCCTAGCCCGAAATGACCGATAATGGCATTGGCGTCGTCTTTGTATTTATCAAGGAACTCTTCGGCACCCGAGAAAGCAATCTGGTTGATATACTTTTCAATCTCCTCGGCGGTCATCCCGATACCGCGGTCGCTCACCGTAATGGTTTTTTTCTGTTTGTCGACCGAAACCGTGACTTTCAGCTCGCCCAGTTCACCTTTGAATTCTCCAACAGATGCAAGAGTTTTTAATTTTTGAGTAGCATCAACGGCATTCGATACCAATTCACGCAGAAAGATTTCATGATCGCTGTACAAAAATTTCTTGATTACCGGAAAAATGTTATCCGACGTTACTCCTATGTTTCCTTTCATATAGCACTTTAATTTAAATGATTATTTATTGGAATAAATAGCGTCTTATCAGTTGGACGTCGCTTACTGTTATCAAAAAAAGTGCCAGCACAAATATTCTGACAAAATGACAAGTTAGTTTTCTTTCGTTTTTCTTCATGCAATGATAGAATACGAATTTGCGCAAGAAATAAAGGTGGTTTTGTACGATTATCGGCTGAATTGCTTTGTCAATGGTTTTTGTTCATTGGGTATTATCATGTAACTTTGTAACGTTAGGATTAACCATAAATTTCCAACGATTATGACTGTAAAAATTGCATTTTTCGATACCAAGCCGTATGATGAAGCTTCTTTTAATGAAGTAAACTGTCAGTTTGGCTATACTATTAAATATCATAAAGAGCATCTGAATATCGACAATGTTGCGCTTACCAAAGGAGCAGATGTTGTCTGTATTTTTGTGAATGCTGTAGTGGATGCAACTGTGATTGATGAATTGGTGAATAATGGTGTGAAACTTATTGCCCTCCGGTGTGCGGGTTTCAATAATGTTGACTTGAATGCTGCCAAAGGACGTATCAAAGTTGTGCGTGTGCCTGCTTATTCTCCTCATGCTGTAGCAGAACACACTTTGGCGCTTATGCTTACGCTGAACCGAAAAATACACAAAGCGTATAACCGGACCCGGGAAGGTAACTTTGCACTGAATGGATTAATGGGGTTTGATATGTTTGGTAAAACGGCGGGAATCATCGGTACGGGTAAGATTGCTAAGATTTTAATAGAAATTCTTCGGAGTATGGGGCTTCGCGTTCTTGCCTATGACCTTTATCCCGATAAAGCTTTTGCTGAAAAAAATGGAGTTGAATACGTTTCACTGGATGACCTCTATTGCAATGCTGATATTATTTCGTTGCATTGCCCTCTCAATAAAGAGACAGAATATATAATCAATAAACATTCCATCAACAAAATGAAAAATGGAGTGATGATTATTAATACGGGGCGTGGTAAGCTGATTAACACACACGATTTGATACAAGGCTTGAAAAATAAAAAGATTGGAGCCGCCGGATTGGATGTGTATGAAGAAGAAAGCCATTACTTTTATGAGGATCGTTCCAATAAAGTGATGGACGATGATATACTGGCTCGTTTGCTTTCGTTCAATAATGTAATAGTTACTTCGCATCAGGCTTTCTTTACCAAAGAAGCATTATTCAATATCGCCGAAACCACCCTGCAAAACATTAAGGACTTTGTAGATGAAAAACCACTTGTCAATGAAGTGGCGATTTAAATTCTATGGAATTTTGGAGAGATGACACGTTCGTGGAATGTATGTTGACCTCTTTCTCGGTTAGAATAATAGAACTTTTGTAAATATCACATATCTTATGGCCAGTTGCTTGCAAGTAGAAAACCTCACTAAATCGTTTGGCGATAATCTCCTTTTCGAAAATATTTCATTCGGCATTGCCGACAGCCAGCGTGTTGCGCTGATTGCTAAAAACGGAGCGGGCAAAACGACACTTCTCTCTATTCTGGCCGGAGATGAGGATTATGAAAGCGGAACTATCTCATTTCGCCGCGATTTGCGGGTTGGGTACCTGCGTCAGGATCCGTCGTTTGCTTCCGAATTGAGCGTACTGGAGGCTTGCTTCAGCGCTCACAACGAAGTGACGGAAGCAATTAAGGAGTATGAATTATTGACCCGGCATCTGGAGGCTAACTCAGCATCTGTTGATCATGAGGTGTATCAACACGCTTTGGCCCGGATGGACGATCTGAAGGCCTGGGATTACGAAACGCGTATTAAGCAGATACTTGGTAATCTGAAGATTACCGATTTCGATCAAAAGATAGGCCATCTTTCAGGTGGTCAATTGAAACGTGTTGCTTTGGCTAATGTATTGATTGCCGAACCAGACTTGCTAATTTTGGACGAGCCAACCAACCACCTTGATCTGGAGATGGTGGAGTGGCTCGAGAACTTCCTCAAGGGCACAAAAATGGCGCTGCTGATGGTGACGCACGATCGTTATTTTCTCGATCGGGTCTGCTCCGATATTCTCGAAATCGATCAGGCAAGCATGTTTCAATACAAGGGAAACTACAGCTATTATCTCGAAAAACGGCAGGACAGGATCGAAAATTTCAATGCCGAGACGGAACGAACCAAAAATCTTTACAGAAAAGAGCTCGACTGGATGCGTCGTCAGCCACAGGCCCGGGCAACCAAAGCCCGCTCGCGCGTGGAAGCATTTGCCGAAATCGAACGCAGGGCAAAGCAGCGCCGCGAAGAGAATAGCGTTTCGCTCGAAGTGAAAGCATCTTATCTTGGATCAAAGATTTTTGAAGCCAAATATATTTCAAAGGCTTATGGCGATAAAGTGCTGGTCGACAATTTCTATTATAATTTCTCGCGTTACGAGAAGATGGGGATTGTGGGTAAAAACGGTACAGGCAAATCGACATTCCTGAAAATGCTTTTGGGAGAAGTGAAGCCCGACAGCGGTTCGTTCGACGTGGGCGAGACGGTCTCGTTCGGCTATTACAGCCAGGATGGACTGAAATTCGATGACCAGATGAAGGTCATCGACGTGGTGCGGGAATTTGCCGAAGAGATTGCGCTGGGCAACGGCCGTAAGTTGTCGGCATCACAGTTTCTGCAACTCTTCCTTTTTCCTCCCGAAGTGCAATATAATTTTGTGGCCAAACTGAGCGGAGGAGAGCGTCGTCGTCTCTATCTGTGCACGGTGCTTATTACAAATCCGAATTTTCTGGTGCTCGATGAGCCGACCAACGACCTGGATATTGCTACATTGAATGTACTGGAAGAGTATTTGTCCGGTTTCAAAGGGTGCGTTATCGTGGTATCGCACGACCGCTACTTTATGGATAAGGTGGTGGATCATCTGTTGGCATTTGAAGGTGATGGGAAAATCAAGGACTATCCCGGCAACTATACCGATTACAGAGAATGGAAAGAGCTCCAACTAGCTCAGGAGGCAGAAGAGAAAGAAAAAGCTCCCAAGCCTGAAAAGGAAAAACAACAACGTCCCAAAGCAGATAAGCCTCAAAAGCTTTCGTACAAAGAACAAAAAGAGTTTGAGGCGCTTGAGGTTGAAATTGAAACTCTTGAATCGGAAAAGACCCAGATTGAAAATCAACTTTCGACGGGATCACTCGATACCGATCAGATAATCAATTTCTCCAACCGTATTTCTGAAATTATATCCCTCCTTGACGAAAAGACCATGCGCTGGCTCGAACTAAGCGAATTAGCATAATCGTAAAAGAGGCAACAGAAAACGTTATTTTTCTGTTGCCTCAGTTTTATTTGGTTCATTTAGCAAGGTTTTCAATCGCCCTATTTCTTCAGCTTGCCGCTCAAGTCTATCCAACAATTTCTCAATAGTTTGTTCGTGCGAGCTTCCGTACTGAACTTGATTCTCCGTGACACAAAAATCCTGACTGATATCAGGTTTTAACATTTCGCCTTCGCCGGTTAATAGAAATCTTTCGCTTAATTCTGGAAATTTATTGAGAATTTTCAAGATGTTTTCTTCAGACAAACCATTGTTTTGGGATAAAATTCCATTAGAAATGCCTGTTTTTTTGTAGAATTCATATTTCGTAAATCCTTTGTATTCAATGAATGATAAAATATTTTTTTTGATAAAAGAGATTTTATCCATTTTTATTTTGTGAAATGAAATATCTCAGCTATATTTGTAGAGATATTTCAGTTATTAATACTCGTTAAGCTGTATACAAATATACAACAAAATGACAAAAACAAATACGACAGTTTCATTGCCTTTTGGTTTGAGGAGAGAGATATCTAAAGAGTTGAATGTGAGTGAAGTGACTGTTTGGTCTGCAATTACAGGGAGATCTAATTCTGTGTTGGCTAAACGGATTCGTATGTATGCGAAAGAAAAATTGGAATCAACGCTTAGTAAAATGAATAATTTGGATACTTCTACAAAGTTGTAAATCTGTTCATGGTTGATGCCCTGACAATGTGACATTTTATAGAAATCATCGTATCTGATTGATGATAAAATGTATATTAAATAAATGAAAATTATATCATATGTAAATATGTGATATGAAAAATATACACAAGGTTAAAAAAGATATCTGTACATTAAAAAATAACATGAATAAAATTTTATAGATATCATAATTATAGAGGGAATGTTCAGGGCGAATCAATAGAGGAAAACTCTTTGAGAAATAGAACGTCCCCGCTTCTTTTATATGAATCTGCTTGCTTTTCCGACAATCATTATTTGAGGTAAAAATTCAACAATATGAATTACTTATATGTTTCTGGGAGTAATGTGTAATCTGTATTTTGCTATTCTGTTTGGTATTTTTTGACGAATTTAATTGGTCATTATTTGTATAAAAATTCATGTGTTGTTTTGAACAGTGAGTATCTTTGTCGCGGTTTTGTGGAACGGAGATTCATTCGGAAATAAAATTCGAACTAATATTATGTGAAAGAAATGAAATATGAAAAAAGTTAAAACAAATTATCAAAATACACACTAATTAACTAGTGTTATTAATTAATAAAACAATAATTGTATAAAATATATTGGGTAAATTTGTAATGAGTTAATAGATAGGTGTTTGAGATAGTTTGTTATTAAGTATTCAATTAATTGCTTTGTTGAGTCTCACTTTTATTTGACATAAACAGCAGTTTGTATGAGCATTATAAGATTATTGTAATTTTTTTCGTGTTTTTTGAAGCAAGAAATTCATTATCTGAAAGTAAAAATCAGCACCCAATATTAAGTATAGATAAAGGCAAAAAATTGATTTTGTTGCCACTGTGAAGCGGTAGATTTTTTATGAGTGTCAATCAAATGGCAGGTGAAATTACAGTACATTAACATTATTTATTGCACTTGCATAGGTGGCTTAAGACGAGCATGCAGAAAATCAATTTGTTTGTTAACAAAAGATTACATTTTAGGTCGTGCATTTTAGTGTCTTCGACCTGAACCAGAAACAAACCAAAATTATAAATCTTTTAGTTGTATATCATATTCGGTAGAATAACCGAACAACTAATTGCATAAATTACCAATCTAAAGAGAGATCAAGATCGTTGGCCCCATTCGTGTCGTGCAGAGGAGCCATTAGGTCAAGTAATCTAAAGAGAAAAATAATGATTAAAAAGCTACCATTAGCACATGCAAACTATGCTGTCAACCATGCACGATTGACAGCATAACGTATTTCCTATTCCAAGGGAAGAAAATGTTTTCTTCTTTGGGATAGGATTTTTTTTGTACAGTAGTTTTGATAGTAAACGTAGAGAAATTTAACTATATAAAGAGAAATGATAATCAATTGTAGCCGCCTATGTAATAGGCAACGTATTAATTTTACAAAAGTGCAAGTACGTATCTCCTATGTTTTACTTGCCTTTGTGTTCTTCTTTGCTGTTAATGCTGCGGTGGCGCAAACCAATCCTTCTTTGGAGTTTGCTGATGGAGATGGGAATCCTACGGGAGCAACTACCTCTGTTGTTGGTACTACTACAATTCAATTTAGAAAAAATACAGATAATGCTACAGGCAACACATTTGCAACATATTCTAATCCATCGCCATTAAAGGTTACTTTTACATTGGATAACCAGCAGTATACACAAACAAATACTACGGGATACAATGGAGGTGTTTATTTAGGTTATCCCAATGAAGCAATTCTTGTATTGATGAATGCATTTGGACAAGCAGGCATTAATTCCTTATATACTAGTTCGTTGTCTACTGTCGGCACGGGTATTGATGTGACTGCGAATCGAGCAATTCAGATAAATAATAATGTTCAGCCATTGACTGCCGCAGGAAGAGCTTGTAACGCTAGGTGGCAAATGGCGGATCTTACGATAACTTTTAGTCGCCCCGTAAACGATCCGTATTTACAAATTGATGCACTTGGAGGAAGTGGAAATGGGAAATCTTATACAGCAGAATTTGATTATGTTTCGTCAAATACAGCGGTTAGCTTTTCGAAAATTTCTGGGAATAACCAATTAAATGTAACTGCTACACAAATTCTAAATTCGGCGGCAACACCAGATGGTACTACAGCTGCAAATACAGCAGCTGGAACTGTTAAAGTGTCTGGAACGAACATTACGACCCTAAAACTTAGAATTTATACAAGAGGTGCTTCTTCAAATTGGGGTACAAATTGGGGTAATGGAATTGCCGGTGATGGCTATATGTTTGGAGTGTCTGTTGCCGAATCCGACCTCGCGATAACAAAAACAGTGGATAATAGTACTCCGTTAGTAGGCAGTAATGTGAAGTTCACGCTTACTGCACAAAATAATGGAGCCTCGAATAATACGAATGTAAAAGTCTCGGATTTGCTTCCAAGCGGATATACTTATGTAAGTTCAAACCCCTCTCAGGGAACTTATACCAATGCTACGGGAGTCTGGGCTGTAGGCACATTAAACGACCAGGCATCTGCCACATTAGATATTACTGCTACGGTAAATGCGTCAGGGTCGTATACTAATGCGGCCACTATTACAGGCGATTTAAATGACCCTTCCAGTGCGAATAACAGCGCATCGGTTACGCCAACTCCCAAACCTGCGGTTTCAATTACCTATCCGAATAGTGCTTATTGTAAAAACGGGTCAAATCCAACTCCAACCATCACAATCAGCCCATCTTCAGGTATTTCGGGCGTGTTCTCCGCTCCTGCGGGACTGTCTGTCTCAACCACAACAGGGCAAGTAAATCTTGCTGGAAGTTCTCCGGGTACATATACAGTTACTTACACCACGACAGCCACCGGCACATATGCTTCTAACACGGCAACTACCAGCATAACCGTAAACCCTATTCCAACGGTATCGGGAAGTATGTCTTCCAATCCTGTGTGTGCAGGTAACAGTGTGAGTCTGACCGGCACATTCACCGCTTCGGGCACAAGCACAACAGCTTCTACTTGGGTATGGAGCGGGCCAAACAGCTATACTTCCTCCACACAAAGTCCAAGTATCAGTAGTGTGGTCTCTGCTAATGCCGGTGTATATACAGTAACCGTTACCGATAATAACGGATGTAGCAATAGCGCGAGTACAAGCAGCCTGACAGTAAATCCATTGCCAAATGCATATTCCATTACAGGAGGTGGAAGTTATTGTGCCAGTGGTTCGGGAGTTCCCGTAGGCTTATCCAATTCACAAAGTGGTATTAATTATCAGTTGCAGTTGAATGGATCAAACTCGGGAGCATCGGTAACCGGTACAGGATCGGCTATTAGCTTTGGCAATCAGATATCTGCCGGCACGTACACTGTGATGGCAACGAATACGACGACGGGATGTTCGACCGGTATGACCGGTAGTGTAGCCGTAACAGTCAATTCATTACCGGCTACTCCTACGGTCAGCAGTGCAATGGTGAGTAACACATGCCCCGCTACTACGGTAGATATTACGGCATTGGTTACAAGTTCCATCCCATCGGGCTGCAGCATATTGTATAAAACTACAAATGACCCCACGGGGACGAGTGTGGCAGATCCCACCAAGGCAGGCTCAGGAACCTACTATCTGTTTTATAACAACAATACAAGCGGGTGTAGTAGTTTCCCGGCAACACCGGTAACGGTTACGATACATTCGTGTAACGACTTATCGATTACCAAGGCTGTAAGCGATATGAATCCATTGGTAGGAACTGAGATAACGTTTACTATCACTGCATACAATGGCAGTACCACGATGGTCACAGCCACCGAGGTAAAAGTCGCAGATAAGCTATTGCCTAATTACGCATTTAAGAGCTATACGGTAACAACCGGAACGTATGACAATGCTACCGGAATATGGACTATTGGCAGTTTAAGTCCAAAAAGTTCGGCCGTATTGACAATTACAGCAACGGTACAATAGCAACTACAGGGGTGTTGCATTTTGAGAACCGAGGTTCACACAATATGAGCAATTGTAAGAATAAAGACTAAAGAGAAAAATTTATACAAAAATAAGATGGGTATCCAATTTTATAAAAAGGCCAGATCTTCAAGATATTACATAATCTTATTGTTAATCACTCTGTGCAATCTGTTTTCCCAAAAGATATATGCGGACTGTACTGGTTGTACAACTACCCTTAACAATTATACAAGCAGTGCCAATTATACGTTTGTCTCGGGGTTGACTTGTTTTACGGGTGCAAGTACGATCAATAACGATGTAACATTCAATTCCGGAGCATCAATATGCGTTGGAACCGGAGCAACATTAAGCTTTGGGGGTAATAACTATACTTTTAACAGCCCTTCAACAGCGGTAAATATTGATGTGTATGGAACACTAAATGTAAATCAAAATCCCACATGGACCGGTAATGTTAACCTTATAGTTCATTCAGGAGCTACACTAAATATCCCAAACACGATTACATTGAAAGGTTCCGTAATGAATATCACCAATGATGGGACATTTAATGCGGGCATTCTTCAATTCCAACAAACCGGAGCCGTTATTACGATTACGAATAACAACTCGATGCATGTTACCGGTACTTTGAATATAACAAATGGCAATGCATATTTTAAAAATACTGGTTCATTAACGATTGATGGTAATTATAATAGTAATTCAACGTCTACCTACGTTAACTGTGGAACTTACTATGGGAAATTCAATCTGAATAGCGGAGGTAAGCTTATAAATACAGGCGTATTTAATACCACTCAGATAGATTACGGAGGATCCACTTCAAGAGTTGAGAATTATGGACGTTTTAATGTTGCGGGATCTATTAATTTGGGAGGATCGGGCTCTGTGTTTTACAATGAAGGTATAACTACATTTTCAGCAGGCCAATTTCAGTCTGATGGAAATCTGCAAGGTCCATCTGATTCTTCAAAGCGAGGCTATTTTGTATGGTCGAATAAAGCGACAATGAACAGTGGAACCATAGGGCCGAATCTTAATTTAAGAAATCCTGGTACTACTAGTTCGCAAGCTACAATGTTTAATAATCCAGGAGGAATGACCTGGGGATCCAATTTAACATGGGGAAATGCAGATCCAGGTAGCTTGCCTGTAACGGATTGTCCTAGTGCAGATGGAACACCCGCAGTTCCTGTGCTGCCACAAAGCACGGCATGTACACCCGTAAATCTGACAGCACTGCAACCTTCGTATAGTAATGTAACCTATGAGTGGTGGACAGGAACCTCTTCATCCAGAACCACACAGATAATCTCTTCATTAACCAACTATTCTACCGCCAGTACAATTTATTTATGGGCGAAAAATGTATCATCAGGAGTGTACTCAACGTCAGGAGCTGTATTAACGGTCAATCCAACTCCAACAATAACAGATGCATCTCCAATTCTTAAAGGATCGAACGTTACATTAACCGGGACTTTTGGAACTCCTGCGGCGTCTAATGCGTGGGTTTCAAACAATACCTCTGTGGCGACTGTTACATCAGGCGGTGCTGTAACTGGAGTTGCTGCAGGATCAGCTATCATTACCTACACCAACAGTGGCGGCTGTACGGCTACGACTACTATTGTGGTTTACACAAAATATTCCAACACAGCAATTATTAGTGGTAAAGAAACAGATCCGGATTTATCAAATAACTCTGCGACTGTAATACCTGTGCCCAGACCAGTAACTTCGTTCTCGTATTCATCTTCTTCTTATTGTGCTACAGCAGGTACTACTGCTGCTCCTGTAATGGATACTTATGGTGTGAAGGGAACATTCTCAGCGACTCCGGCCGGGTTAGCTATTAATTTTTCTACCGGAGAAATCAACCTTGGTGCTAGTGCCGCAGGGACTTATGAGGTAACTAATACAGTGGCAGCTCAGGGTGATTATGCGGCGAATAGTGCGAAGACGAACGTGACGGTGTATGCTTTGCCTGTACCAACCATCACAGGATCAGGCGCAGCCTGTGCCAATTCTACGGGAAATGTTTACAGCACAGAATCCGGAATGAGTAACTACGTGTGGAACGTAAGTGGAGGAACGATCACCAGTGGTGGCACCTCAACCTCCAACACTGCAACAGTTACCTGGGGCAGCGCCGGAACCGGAACGATCTCAGTAAATTACAGTAATGCCAATGGTTGCGTTGCGGCTGCTTCAACGAACAAGAGCATAACAATAAATGCGTTGCCAACAGCAACGATAAGCGGAACTACTTCTGTGTGTCAAAGTTCAACTGCTCCATCTATAACCTTTACGGGGTCAAATGGTACAGCACCATACACATTTAGTTATTCGGTAAGTGATGGAACGAACACGACAAGTACAACGGTCACCTCCAACAGTGGAGGAGTGGCAACAGTACCGGCTTCTACTATCACGGTCGGAACATTTACCTATACGTTGACAAGTGTCAAAGATGCAAGCAGCACTACATGTAGCAATACAGTTACAGCAGGTAATACTGCTACTGTGACGGTGAATGCCTTACCGACATTTACTGCATGTCCTTCAACAATTAATCAAAATACTGCATACGATCTTTGCACAGCGATTGTCAATTATACTGTAACTGCCACAGGTACGCCTACTCCAACCTTGACTTATGTCTTTACCGGAGCCACTACCGGAAGTGGTAGCGGAACAGGAACCGGTTCTGTCTTTAATAAAGGAATTACCCACGTAACCGTAACTGCAACTAATACTTGTGGAAGTGTTGATTGTAATTTTGATGTAGTAGTGACAGATGTGCAGCCGCCGGTTATCACTACTTGTCCTGTGACAAGAAATATTGAAGGTTGTTCAACTGCCAATATTACTAGTCCTGCATATAGTACAAGTCAGACAGCTTCGACTTATGCTGTATTTTCATCAACAACAAACAGTGGGGCTGCAACGGATAATTGTGGGGTTACCCAAGTTTTGTATCAGGACGTTGCCTCTGGCACATGCCCCATCACCGTAACCAGAACCTGGACAGTCAAAGATGAGGCAGGTAATAGTACGACTTGTGATCAGACGATAACGATTAAACATACGGACTTCACCATGCCAGCCAATGACGGCAAGACAGTTGCCTGCGTGGCCGATGCTGTGGCTCCGACAGTTCCTGTTGTGACGGACAACTGCGGGAACACACTCACGGCATCAGCGCCGGTTATCAGT
>JAUZOL010000046.1 GCA_030706455.1 Bacteroidota bacterium | reverse complement strand
TTTCCACATTCGACCACTGAGCTTTAACACCTTCTTCCTGAGATACAAAGCCATTGTATTTTCCTACTCCCCAAAAAATAAATATGGCAATTACAGCTACAACTGCCACCAAAATAATCAATCCTTTTTTCATACGTTAATTAATAATTAATTTATTTTATTTACAATTCAAAATATCATATTTTTCTCGCTTGAATTTTTCTATATTATCATCAGATAATTTATTTGTATTCAAATTTTTAAATTTCATATAATAGCAATAAGCACTATCGCAATTTTGAAGACCTGTATAATTCATAAATAAATGAAAATAATTACTAGATATAAAGCTATTGCTTGCCTTTTTAAAATTCATTGATTTCAATATAATTATTCCATCATTATATTTATTCCAATAATAATACATAAGCCCCATATTTATAAAAGCTCCAAAACATGAAGAATTTATCTTTATTGCTTGCCTAAAATACTTTTCTGATAAATTAAATTGATGAAGTCTCATTTTTATTACACCAAATTCATTCAATATATCAGCATTATTAGGTTCAATTTTATTTGCCTCAGAAATAAATTGGTTTGCTTTATTTAGTTTATTTATAGATAGATAAAAATCTCCATTATTTTCCAACTCCGAAGCTTTCCAAAATAATTTCTTCGCTTGATCATTTTGTATATTGACAAAACCAATTAAATCCAATCTTTTAGTTTCATTTGCTTCAACTACAACAATACCATCATCATTTTTTTCTCTTCTTTCATTTGAACAAGATAAAAAAAAGAATGTCACTAATAACATCAATAATAATTTAATTTCATGCTTTGAAAACATCATCACGGTTATAGTTTACCAAATCATACTCATTTAATAAGATTATTCCTTTCTTCCTAAAATATAAAAGCTATATCATAGCTACAAAGATACATCAAAACAATTCTAATACAACAAATTGTATACCAGTAAAAAAAAACTGACATACCGCATTTTTTGAGTATTTTTGCATCGTCGTTTCTTTGAAGCAAAAAAGAAAACAAATTATTAATATTCAATACATTACAATATTTTTAGAATTAAAGAATGAACATTGCCGCATTAGTTTCAGGAGGAGTAGACAGTTCCGTGATGGTACATCTGCTCAAAGAAGCGGGTTATGACCCCACCATTTTTTACATCCGCATAGGAATGGAAGAAGAAGATGGTTTCATCGATTGCCCGTCAGAAGAAGACATTGAAATTACTACATACATAGCCAAAAAATACGGCTGCAAATACGAAGAAGTTTCTCTCCACGAAGAGTACTGGGAAAACGTTGTAAGTTACACTATTGAAGCCGTAAAACGCGGTTTGACTCCCAATCCCGACATGATGTGCAACAAGCTGATTAAATTCGGTTGCTTTGAACAAAACTGGGGAAAAGAGTTCGACAAAACTGCTACAGGTCACTACGCCCGCACTGCCGAAATTGACGGAAAAACTTACCTTGCCACTGCTGCCGATCATGTGAAAGATCAGACCTATTTTTTAGGACAAATTGATTACCTGCAAGTTAGTAAACTGATGTTTCCCATCGGACATCTGCAAAAAAGCGAAGTACGCCAAATTGCCGCAGATGCCAAACTTCCAAGTGCCGAACGCAAAGATAGTCAGGGTATATGCTTCCTTGGTAAAATCAATTACAACGATTTCATTCGTCGTTACCTTGGCGAAAAAGAGGGAAAAATTGTTGAACTGGAAACCGGCAAAATTCTGGGTACACACAAAGGATACTGGTTTCACACCATCGGACAACGCCGTGGTTTGCGATTGGGTGGGGGACCATGGTTTGTGGTAAAAAAGAATGTAGAAGAAAATATAGTTTACGTTTCAAATGGATATGATCCTGAAACACAATATGGTAAAGTAATCAATTTGCAGGGATTCCAGTTTATCACAGAAGATTGGTGGGGTGATTTTGATGGAGAAAAAGATATTAATTTCAAAATCCGTCACACGCCCGAATTTACCAAAGGTAAACTGGTTAAAATAAACGATATCTACCGCATTTATTCTGATGACAAAATTCAGGGCATTGCTTCGGGACAATTTGGCGTTATTTACGACAATGACGCTCAACTTTGTCTGGGAAGCGGTATGATTATCTGATTTTCAACATAATAATAATTATTCAGTGAACAACAATAAATTAAATATATCCGATTTTGAAGTAATGGCACCGGCCGGTTCATGGGAATCACTCACGGCAGCCATTCAGGGAGGAGCCGATGCTATCTATTTTGGCATTGAAAAACTAAACATGCGTTCACGCTCATCCAACAATTTTACCACCGAAGATCTCAAAGAGATTGTAGCTACCTGCCAAAAGAACAACGTAAAAAGCTACCTGACTCTCAATACAATACTGTATGATGAAGATCTTCAACTGATGCGCGAAATAGTGGACACTGCCAAAGAAGCAGGTGTTTCAGCCATTATTGCATCCGATGTGGCAGCCATGACTTATGCCAATCGGGTAGGGGTGGAGGTGCATCTTTCCACGCAGTTGAACATTTCCAACGCAGAATCTTTGCGTTTTTACGCCCAGTTTGCAGATGTGGTGGTACTGGCCCGGGAACTGAATATGGATCAGGTAAAAGCTATCCACAACAAAATAGTTGAAGAAAATATTTGCGGCACAAAAGGAGAACTTGTACGCATCGAAATGTTCTGTCATGGAGCACTTTGCATGGCTGTTTCGGGCAAATGTTACCTGAGCCTCCACGAAATGAATGCGTCAGCTAACCGGGGTGCTTGCATGCAGGTTTGTCGTCGTGGATATACAGTAAAAGACAAAGAATCGGACATTGAACTGGACATTGAAAACCAGTACATTATGTCACCAAAAGATTTGAAAACCATCCATTTCCTGAATAAAATGATCGATTCGGGTGTGCGTGTTTTCAAAATAGAAGGACGAGCCCGCAGCGCCGAATATGTGCGAACTGTTGTGGAATGTTACAAACAGGCCATTCAGGCTTATCTGGACAATAGTTTCACCGATGAAAAGATTGCGGCCTGGGACGAACGACTGAAAAAAGTCTTTAACCGCGGCTTTTGGGACGGATACTATCTGGGACAACGTTTGGGCGAATGGAGTAAAAATTACGGCTCCGAAGCAACCAAAAAGAAGATTTACGTAGGCAAGGTGACCAACTATTTTGCCAACATTGGTGTTGCCGAATGCCTGATAGAGACACAATCGGTAAAAATAGGAGATGAAATCATCATAACCGGCCCCACAACGGGTTGCTACGAAGATACATTGTCCGAAATCCGTGTAGACCTAAAACCGGTAGATGAAGCTAAAAAGGGAGATTATTTCTCTATTGCCGTTAAAGATAAAGTAAGACGTAACGACAAACTTTTCAAATGGGAGGATAATAAAATCACTAAATAATTAAATATCAAATAGTCATGAGGAAATATAGTTATCTGTTTCTTTTTTTAATTCTATTTCTTTCAGCGTGTGGAAGTTCTCAGCTGTTAATTGATAAACCGACTGAAAATTATATTCCTCCTACCATTGAAAACAAAACATCAACCATCGGTATTTCTCTCGATATTGATGTTCAGGATCTCGAAAAAAGCATTAATGGCTATCTGAAAAATATTATTTATGAAGATAATAACCTGTCTGATGATAATTTACGTCTAAAAGTATGGAAACAGCAGGATATTCATTTTACTATTACCGGAAACAAAATAAACTGCACTATTCCTCTCAAAATTTGGGTTGAAACCGGATTCAAAAAAACAATTCTTGGTGCTACAATTCAGCAATATTATCAGGCAACCGGCGGAATTACCATCAATTTAAGTTCTACTTATCAACTTCAAAACGATTGGAAAATAACTACTTCCACAAAGATTAATAATTTCAACTGGACTGAAAGACCTACTGTAAAAGTTGCAGGAATCGAAATGCCGGTTACAATGATTGCCAACCTTACTCTCAAAGCTTTACAACAAAAAATAAATAAGTCTATTGATGCCGCCATTACTAAAAATATGGATGTGCGTCAGATTATGACTAAAACCTGGTCGGTTGCTCAAAAACCTATTCAGGTAAATAAAAACTACGATGTTTGGTTGAAGGTTACACCAAAAAGCATCCTTTCTACTCCAATGGTGGCCAACGGATCTCATGTAAATTTTAATCTTGGAATGAATGCTCAGATTGAGACCTCGGTAGGAAGCCAGATTAAAAATAATGGTATTAATAATTTACCTGATTATCAATATGTTTCAGCTATAAAACCAGAATTTAATCTTTTGCTTAACGTCAATCTTGATTACAAAGAATTAACCGACATTGCATCCAAACAAATTGTTGGCAGAACTTTTAATCAGGGAAGCAAACACATAACCATTGATAAGGTTAAATTTTACGGACACAATGATTTATTGGTAGTTGAAACACATGTAGTGGGTAGTGCCAACGGAACTGTTTATTGTGTGGGAAAATTAGCTTTCGACAATGTCAACCAAACATTGAGTGTTACCAATTTCGATTTTGATATGAAAACGAAAAATGTTTTGGTAAAAAGTGCCAATTGGCTGATGCACAATAGATTTTTGAAAATGATAGAACCTTATCTGACTATTTCAATGAAAGATCAGATAAACGATATTGTGAAAACAAGCAACGAAATGCTGACAAATTACGAGTTGATTAAAGGAATAAATCTTAGCGGAAAACTTGCAAAAAGCAATTTCGACGCAATAACCATCACGCCGAATGCCATCATTGTAAGCGGCCAACTCTCCGGAAATCTCAAATTAAAAATCAACCAGCTTCAGTTTTAATGCAACCACTCCATAGAACGCTTTGTAACGCGTTCTATAGGTTTATGGAGCCATTGATTTGACTTATAGGTTAACCAGGCGCTACCGGCTCCTAAAACAGCTCCTACAGCCACATCCGAAGGATAATGCACTCCCAGATTCATTCGGGAATAACCTACCGATGTTGCCCATAACATTGAGGGAGCAATTACATACCATTTCGGATAACTGATACTCAAAGAGGTAGCTATAGAAAATGCCATTGAAGTATGTCCTGATGGAAAAGAAGGACTTCCTTCAGTTCCGTTTGGAATAATATAACCCGGATACGTTTTATACGGACGCGGACGGTTTATACTGTATTTCAATGCCATTGTAAAAGCACTTGAAATAACCAACGATGAAGCTATATACCAGCCATTTTTTACCTCTTCTTCATTCTTAGACAAATAGCCGCTTGCCAGAATAAATATGGGAACACCTACTGCAATATAAGTATCCGAATTGGATAAAAATTTACTGCAACTATTCAAAAAAGTACCCGACCCGGTGTTGATTGAATGCAGCCATTTGGTCTCAATAGTCTGAGCTTCTAATTGATTAGCTAAAACAAAAACAGAAATAAAAATAAAAATTATAGTTTTCATACTATTGAAAATTAGAATATTAGCTCAATTCTAACATTTTTCTGATTGGTTTTTCGGCTTTTACTCTTATCGATTCTTCTATTTCAATTTCAGGAAATTCATACTTGAGGCAATTGTAAACTTTTTCCATTGTATTGAGCTTCATAAAATTACAATCGTTACAACCACAGGTACTATCAATAGGAGGAGCTGGAATAAACGTTTTATCAGGACTGTATTTTTTCATTTCGTGGATAATTCCACTTTCTGTAGCCACAATAAATTCTTTAGCATCCGATGTTTTTGTGAAATTCAATAAAGCAAGAGTTGAACCTATTTCATCGGCTACTTTCAACACAACACTCTGACATTCAGGATGTGCTAAAATCAAAGCATTCGGATGTTCTTTTTTCAACAAAAGAATTTTTTCCAACGAAAATTGTTCATGAACATGACAAGCTCCATCCCATAAGAGCATTGAACGACCTGTCACGCTGTTGATATAATTTCCAAGATTACGATCCGGACCAAAGATTAATTTCGCATCTTTGGGAAAACTATCCACTATTTTACGGGCATTGCTCGATGTCACAACCACATCCGTCAAAGTTTTGACGGCAGCAGTGGTATTTACATACGAAATAACCGTATGATCGGGATAAGCCTTTACAAACTCTTCAAATTTATCGGCAGGACAACTTTCAGCCAGAGAACAGCCAGCATTCAAATCAGGCACTAAAACCTTTTTTTCAGGGCTCAATATTTTAACTGTTTCACCCATGAAATGAACACCACACATCACAATAATATCAGCTTCAACCTTGGTTGCCCATTGAGCCAAAGCAAGGCTATCACCAATAACATCTGCAATATCTTGTATATCACCAGTTTGGTAGTAGTGAGCCATAATGACAGCATTCTTTTCTTTTTTAAGACGGGCTATTTCGGCTACAAGATCTGTATTTTCGGGAATGGCTTCATTGGCAAATCCACTTTTCAACCAACATTCTTTTATATTCATATTTTTTTTTCAATTTAAAAACTTTGAAAGATGATGATTATTGATTGTTGATAATGCTCAAAACTTTTTTGGCAAAGTCTTTGATTTTTCCTTTTCAAATTTGATATTAGAGAAATGAACAATTTATTAGTTTTGTAAAAGCTTAATTGTAAGCGGTATTTAAAGGGTTATCAACAACCTGTTCATAAGTTGCAAAGTTAGTAAGTTTTTTATCCCTCTGCATATGTTTTGTGTGTAAAAAGTGGTTGATGATGATTGTATAAAAATGGAAAAACGAATTTGATATTGTAGCGAAATTGAATAACAGAATAAATTTATGTAAAAATGCAAGGGCAAAATTCAATTTGTTTTGAAAAAGAAATCACAAGTTATCCACAATGTTACTAACAACCTGTTGTAAAACTATTGTGAATAACTTCATTTTGATACTTATGTGGCAACATAATTTGCTAACTTTCAATATTTACACTATATTTGCATCAAATTTAAATACTGTTATATGGCACACACATTAGACAAACTGGATCGTAAAATTTTGCATTATATATCTCAAAACGCAAGGACACCTTTCTTAGAAATAGCCAGAGAATGCAATGTGTCCGGTGCTGCCATTCACCAAAGGGTACAAAAACTTGTTAACCAGGGTGTGATACGTAATTCGGAATTTGTTATCGATCAATACAAAGTTGGTTATCAAACATGCGCTTACATTGGCATTGTGTTGAAAAACAATATTGAGTTCCAGGCGGTAGTTGATCATATTAAAGAAATTCCTGAAATTGTAGAGTGTCATTACACTACCGGAAAATATGCAATGTTTATAAAGATGTATGCCAAAGACAATCGCCATTTATTACGGTTGATTCTTGATAAAATATCTACCATTCCGGGCGTTGCCAATACAGAAACTTTTCAACTTTCGCTTGAAGAAATTTTCCGTCGTCAATTATCTACATTTGGTGTAGACGAAGAAAAATAAAACAGGTTAAACTTTAAGTAGATAACAGGGTGATAAGTTTTGAGGAGTTTAGCAGTCAGGTTCCTTTATTCAGAACGCTGATAGGTAAACCATTGGGCAAAATGGTTTATCATATTTTAGGGCTTGGAAAAATACACGAAATATACGTAACGGCTAAAAATAATTCCACCAACGGGAACGAATTTCTTGATGAAATTTACAGACTATTCGGAGTGGAAACAGTTGTTGATAACCCGGAAGCACTGAAATATTTTACCGAAAACGAGAAGTTTGTAACAGTTTCTAATCATCCTTACGGAACATATGACGGCATGTCATTAGTACGTACCATTAGTAGTGTTCGTCCTGACATAAAAGGAATTACCAATTTTCTTCTGAGCAAGGTAGAACCTATTTCTCATCATTTTATTCCTGTCAATCCCTTCGAAAAATCCACCAGTAATCGCTCCAGTCTGCCTGGTTTGCGCGTTGCTATGAATCATTTGAACGAAGGTCATCCTCTCTTTTTCTTTCCTTCGGGTCAGGTTTCTAAAATTGTAAAATGGTTTCGGATTGGTGACCGTGAGTGGCAGTTGCCTACTGTAAAGCTTATTCAGAAGTCGGGAGTGCCTGTTATTCCTGTCTATTTTGAAGGACATAACAGTTGGCGTTTTTTACTGATAGGATTGATTCATCCCATATTGAGAACGGCTTTTATTCCTGCCGAATTGAATAATAAAAAAGGAAAGAAGATTCGCCTCCGTATTGGTGAACCTATCAGCGTGAAAGAGCAAAAACAGTATAAGAAACCGGAAGATTTCGGAAAATTCTTATACCGGAAAACATATGAATTGAAACAAAAATAAATGAAAAAAGCGGCATCTTTGCCGCTTTTTCTGTCATATATGATTAGTAAATAGTTCCGCCTGATTTATTCTACTTCAATTTTCCGGCTTCCATCAGCCTGTTCTTCGATGGTTACTTTTACGCAGTTTTCAGGCAAAAGTGACTCTATTTTTTCGGGCCATTCGATGAAACAAATGCTTCCGCTGTAAAAATAGTCTTCATACCCGAAGTCGAAAGCCTCTTCAGGCTTGTTTATACGGTAAAAATCGAAGTGAAATATGGGTGCCTTACCTTCCACCTCATATTCGTTGATAATGGCAAATGTGGGGCTGTTTACGACGTCTTTCACGCCCAGTTCTTCGCATACAGCTTTCACAAAGGTTGTTTTTCCGGCTCCCATCGAACCGTAGAAAGCAAAAACCGTGCGTTCGCCCATGTTATTGATAAATTCACGGGCAGTTTCGCGGATCGTATCGAGTGATTTTATTTGAAAAGTCATAGAAAAGTTTCTTTTAAGCCTTTTTGCGGGCAATAGCATCTTCGATAATTTCTGAAATTACCTCACCGATAACCAAGCCGGCATGAGGAATCTGTTGAGGAATGAAGCTGGTCGGCGTCATACCCGGAGTGGTGTTTACCTCCAGCAAATTAATTCTATCGCCCTTGGTGATAATGTAATCGATACGTACAATGCCATTACAACCCAGTGTGTTATAAATAAAAGCCGTAGTTTTTTGTACTTTAGAGGTAAGTTTAGCAGAAAGACGTGCCGGTGTAATTTCCTGCGATTCACCTTTGTATTTGGCTGCAAAATCGAAAAATTCATTGGCTGGAACCACTTCGGTAATAGGAAGCACCACCTGACGTTTCGAAGTAGAAAAAATTCCGTTGGTGATTTCCGTTCCCTGCATAAAGCTTTCAATGATAACCTCCTGCGCTTCGGCAAAAGCTTTTGCAATGGCTGGTTCTACCTCTTCGGCAGCTTTTACTTTGGTAACACCGAAGCTGGAGCCACCAAGGTTAGGTTTCACGAAACAGGGTAATCCCACTTTTTCAACTACCTGAGCGGCTATAATTACATCGTCTTTTCTCAGGCGGATAGAGGGTGCCACATTTACTCCGAAACTTTTCAGGTAGGTATTACAAACGTATTTGTTGTAGGTAATGGCAGAAGCCAAAACGTTGCAAGAAGTATAAGGCATACCAATCATTTCAAAGTAACCCTGTAAACGGCCGTCTTCGCCCGGAATACCGTGAATGGTAATGTAGGCGCAGTCGAAAGTGATTTTTTGCCCGTTCAATACAAAACTGAAGTCGTTTTTGTCAATGGGTAAGGTAGAATCGTCTTCGAGTAAAACATGCCAGTTATCCTTTTCAATTACAGCGATGTAACGGTTATAACCGGAATCTTGTAAAAAAGAAAAAATACCTTTCGCGCTTTTAATAGAAACAATAACTTCAGATTGCTCTCCACCTGCAACAATTGCAATAGTTTTATTAACTGACATTGTATTGAATGATAATAGGTTACTAAAAAATAGATGTCGTTTATTTGACTGCACAAAGGTACGTTTTTTTACTAATGTTGGTACAAAAAGCAGGAATAATCGAATCGTGATGTATTTTTGCAGCCTAATTCAAAAATCTATGAGACATTTCATTTATAAAATAACTCCCCGTATATCCCGGCACAATTTATTATTGGCGGCAGCCTGCATGTGGCTGTTTGCCGGAGGCATGTTGTTGTGGCGAAGTTGTGCTTATTTCGAGCCTGTTTCTGGCTGGCCGTGGTTATTAATTCTCTCTTTTATAGGAGGTTTATTGTTTTTTAGGGGCATGTTTCTCCGTATTTCGAACAAACACATTAACCGTATACGGGAAATGAAAATTGAACGTCCTTGTCTTTTTTCTTTTTTCAACTTGCGTTCGTACGGTATGATGGTGGTGATGATAAGCGGTGGGGTAGGGTTACGGACAAGTCATTTGATTGCTTTGCCGTATTTATCTCTTTTCTATCTGTTTATGAGCATTCCCTTATTGCTGTCAGCTGTAAGATTTGTCAGAGCCTGGTTGATTTATTAGGCTGATTATCAATTATAATAACAAACAAAAAGAGGTTGCTTCGTATGAAACAACCTCTTTTCAGTTATAATGTAGCGCTAAATTATTTAGCGAAAAATCCTTTTACTTCATCGTTGTGAACGATTTCTTCTTTGAAGATATATGCACCAGTCTTCGGAGATTTAACCATTTTAATCACCTTAGCATAGGCACGACCTTCACCTGTTTGCAATGATGCAACCGCTTTCTTTGCCATAGTATATAGTTATTATTTGATTTCTTTATGAACCGTTACTCTTTTCAGAATAGGGTTATATTTTTTCAACTCCAAACGACCGGTTGTGTTTTTACGGTTTTTGGTTGTGATATAGCGAGATGTACCCGGCATACCGCTTTCTTTGTGCTCGGTACATTCCAAAATCACCTGGATTCTGTTTTCTTTTGATTTCTTAGCCATTTCTCTGCCTCCTCTTGGTTATACGTATAAATACCCTTTTTCAGCTGCTTTCTTAATGGCAGCATTTAAACCGATTTTGTTAATCGTGCGCAGTCCGGCAGCCGATACTTTCAGGCTAATCCAGCAATCTTGTTCTACCCAATAGAACTTACGTGTAAACAGGTTTACATCAAAAACGCGTTTTGTGCGACGCTTCGAGTGAGAAACGTTGTTTCCTGTCATTGCTTTTTTTCCGGTAATTTGACAAGTCTTTGCCATATCTTATTCTATTTTTTATTGTTTATTCTTTCACAGAATGGGAGCGCAAAGGTACAGAAATTTTATCAACAACCAAAAAATTATCCACAAATTATTTCTATAATTGGATTTCTTTTCTGCTTTTTTAATCATTATGCTGAATTTCAGCATAATATTATTTTGATACTTGTAGTTTTTGCGCCTCTTCGTCACCTTTTGCAATGATGTCGTTTGCTTTTTGCTGAGCCTTTTTCATGGTTTCGTCGGCAAGTTTTTTAGCAGCAATTTTAGCAAACGGGTTTTTTGCCTGATTGACGATGTTGTCGGCCTGAGTTTGTGCAGCCTGTAAAATTGCATCTGCTTTGGCCCTGGCATCCGCCCTGATCTGATCCATTTTCTTCTGCGCTTCGGCTTTGGCTGCGTCCAGTTTCGGGGCTACAGCGCTTTTGGCGGTACTCAAAGCGGTATTGGCAATCGATTTGCCCAGTTCGGCTGTGCCTAATTTAATTTTCGGATTACTGAATGTTCCCAGAATCTGGAACGGGATGTTGCTGAGATTGATTCCTGACGGAGAAGGAGTTCCCGGAGGCAAGGTTAGTTTTCCGTTGTAAAGTATGCTTTTGTCCAGACCGGTTTTTCCTCCCAAATTGAGGGTGTAATTAGCTATTTTGACATCAAATGGCTTCACATTCACTGCTTTTTCGGCGATGGTGAACGGAATTTTCAAATCTTTTGTCGAGAAGCTTTTGAGTTTGTCATTCTTAAGAGCAGTTGCCAGCGAATTAAGAGCCGATACGCCACCTACCTGAACATTATTCGACTGTAGCAAACCATTTGCCAATAAAGAATTATAGTCGATGTTCATTTTGTCGTCGAGCAATGATTTTAGGGACATCTTCACCGAATAGTTTCCTTTTACATTTTCGAAAATGGGCATCAGCTTCTGTACCATATCAAGTGATACGAATGTTTTGGCAAACGAAGCTGTTTGAATGTTCAGATCAAAATCGACGGCCGGCTTTTTAGGATCGACAGTGCTGTAGCTGCCATTGGTAGTGATGGTTCCGTCGAACATTCCCATTTGAACATTTTTCATAGAAGCAATACCGTCTTTCACAATGATTTGACCGGCCAGATTGTTGATATCGAATTTATTGTAAATCACCTTCTTTGCTTTGGCATTGAGTACAAAATCAATATTTTTAGGCACTACAAATGCAGTTGTCTGAACTGATTTGTTGCTTGTTGTAGTGGTTGACGATGCCATCAGTTCGTTCAGGTTCAGATTATTGGAAGAGACATTCAGTGTTCCTTTAATAGTCTGATTTTTTAGTACATAAGGAATCATGTTTTCCAGTTTTCCATCAGCTGAAATATCACTTTTACCAATGATTATCTGCGTATTGGTCAGTTCAGCATATTTGGGAGAGAACTGCAATTTTGCTTGCGGAATACGTACTGCCGGCATATCTTTTCCCTTGTAATTCATGTTGTTTATTTGCAATAGACCGTTGGCATTGATGTTTTCGTATTGCCCGCTTTGTACTTGTCCCATGGTACCTGAGGCGCCCAAATTGGCTGTAATAAGCCCCGTGAGACCAGTTCCTGCTTCGAGCGGATAGAAGTCCTTAATTCCACCCAAATCGAGTCGTCCGGCAGCTTTCATGGCAAATGCCGTGTTGCCAAGCAGGTTGCTAAAGTCGCCGCTCAAATTGAACGGATTTCCGCCCATTTCGAAATGGAATTTCGGTACGTGCAGTTGTACCTGATCGAGGCGGTTGCCCGGATTTTCGGCAATGAGTTGCAGGTTGATATTGGTAACTGATTTCGGGAGATTCGGGTACTTGAACCAGGCATTGATCACATTCAATGCGACTTTGAACGAAGGCATCACCGAATCGCTGTACTGGCCTTTTGCATACCCTTCCAATGAAACCTTACCATCGGCCTGAACGGATTTAAAATCGTTGGCATAGATGGCAGGAACCAGCGAAAGAATGTTTTTGAAAGCAATTGCCGGAGTTGTCAGCTTGATATCCATACCATAGCCTTTCGGTAGCATGGCAACCCATCCGTCGAGACTGGCTTCCAGGTCATTTACCTTAATTTTGTTTTTCTTGAGAGTGTATTTGCTATGTTTGAGGTCGGCATTCAGGTTGGCTTCCAGTTCGATGTTGGCATCGCGCAGATAGGGGATATTTCCCATGGTGAAGCTCACTTTTTCGGCCTTCATCTGCGTTTCGATGTCGGTAACGTCGGCCGTCATATCGCCCGAAAGAGTGCCCGAAAACTTGTTGAGCGTAAGTAATTGACCGGCTTTACGGTCGTTATAAGTTATCCGGCCTTCGTCGATGGCCAGTTTTTTAAGTTTGAGGTGAAATTTAGACGGGGTGGTGTCGGTTTTGGCAACCGTGGAGTCGGGTTTCATAATGTCCCAGTTCACTTTGCCGTCTTTGGCCACAATGGCGTTTACCACCGGGCGATCGAGTACCACCTTGGAAACCTCGTAACCGCTGTTTCCGAAAAGGCTCAGAAGGTTGACCACCACCTGAAAAGATTTGGCGGAGACAAGAGTATCTTTTGCAAACTCACCTGCTCCGACGATGGAAAGATCCTCGAGCTCGATGGTTGCCTTAGGGAAATTACGCAGTAAGCTGATGCTTAACTTGCTGTAATTGAACGTTGCATTAAGCTTTTTGTTGGTTTCGGATTTGACAATAGTGTCTACTTTGCCATTAAAAGCCATAGGCAAAAAAAGGAGGATCAAGAAAAATCCTCCGAAAACAGAGCCAAAAATAATGAGTTGTTTCTTCATAAAGATTATTGGATATAAAATCAAAAAAACGAAAGAAGCGACTCAGAGAGCTCTGTCAGCAAACGGCAAATAAATGCCGGAACTTATTTCAGCTTATTGGTTGCCGTGTCGGGAAAAATGATGGTCGGTTTCCAGGTTTTTGCTTCCTCGAAATCCATCGTTGCAAATGACACAACCAACACAATATCACCCGGTTGAACCAGGCGTGCAGCTGCACCATTCAGGCATACGGTTCCCGAACCGCGTTCTCCCTTAATGATATAAGTTTCGAAGCGTGCACCGTTATTGTTGTTCAGAATGCTGACTTTTTCGTGCTCTATGAGATTGGCGGCATCCATTAAATCTTCGTCAAGAGTGATGCTGCCGATATAGTTCAAATTCGCGTCGGTAACAGTGACACGGTGGATCTTGGATTTTAAAACTTCAATTTGCATGAAAATGATTGGTTAGTGGGTGTTGATTATTGTCGACCGACAACTTTCAACAGGTGATTAATTTGCCTTAATTCAATAAAATAAAACTACTTATAACGGATATTGTCGATGAGGCGTACTTCGCCGCAGAATACGGTGATACATCCTACGATATAATCGGTTTGATTCCAATCCGATACTGCCTGAAGGGTATTGCCATCAACGATCTCAAAATATTCGACGCGCAACTCACTCTCTTTGTTGACGTTGTCAATCACCCAGTCGGTGAGTTCGGCAATCGATTTTGAGGGTGCAAAATTACGACTTTCAAATAGAACTTTCGATATCGTTACCGCTTTTTTTCTCTGACTATCAGTTAAACGGGCATTTCTGCTGCTCAATGCCAGGCCGTCGGCTTCCCGTACAATGGGGCAGGCAATGATTTCGAGCGACAAACCGAGCTGTTTTACCATCTCGCGGATAATGGCCAGTTGCTGAAAGTCTTTTTCTCCAAAATAGGCCCTGTCGGGTGTCACAATGTCAAATAACTTGCTCACAATCTGAGCTACTCCGTTGAAATGCCCCGGGCGATACTTGCCTTCCATCACCTTATCGAGCGGTGCGAAATCGAATACACGGGTATCGGGTTCGGGGTAAATTTCATCTTCGCTTGGTGCAAAGATAAGGTTACATCCGACGCTTTGTAACAATTCGGCATCTTTTTCGAGTGTACGCGGGTAGTTTTTCAGATCGTTTTTGTCGTTGAACTGTGTAGGGTTTACAAAAACACTAACTACGGTTACGTCATTTTCTGCAGCACATTTTTTCACGAGTGAAGCGTGTCCTGCGTGGAGGGCACCCATGGTGGGAACCAGTCCGATGGTTTTGCCGGCTGCTTTTTGAGCTGCAATTTCAGCTTTCAGGTCGGCAATGGTTGAAAAAACTTTCATTATAATAATTTGAAAATTTGGAAATGTGCTAATATGCCAATGATATTTAGGATTTTGAAAACATTGTCATATTTTCAAATCGGCACATTTTCAAATTGATTATAGTTTTACTAAAGTTCCGATTTTTTCGCCGCTCATCACCTTTTTGAGGTTGCCAACGGTGTCCATATCAAAAACGTAGATCGGCATTTTATTCTCTTTGCACATGGTGGTTGCGGTCAGATCCATCACCTTGAGGCCACGGATGTAGATTTCGTCGTAGGTAATTTCGTCGAATTTGGTGGCGGTATGATCTTTTTCGGGGTCGGCGGTGTAGATGCCGTCCACGCGGGTGCCTTTGAGCATCACGTCGGCTTCGATTTCGATGGCACGAAGTGAAGAACCGGTGTCGGTGGTGAAGAAGGGGTTGCCGGTGCCGGCCGAGAAGATGGCTACTTCGCCGCGTTCCATACTTTCAATAGCTTTTGCTTTGCTGTAGAATTCGCCGATCGGCTCCATGCGGATGGCCGTCAATACACGGGTTTTAACGTCCAGTGATTCGAGAGCAGAGCTGAGAGCCAGACTGTTGATAACGGTAGCCAGCATGCCCATTTGGTCGCCTTTTACGCGGTCAAAACCTTTGGAAGTGCCACTCAAACCGCGGAAGATATTTCCACCTCCGATAACGATTCCGATCTGAACTCCCATATCGGCAATTTCTTTAATTTGGGCAGCATACTCGCCGAGGCGGGTTTCGTCGATGCCGTACTGTTTTTCTCCCATCAGCGATTCACCGCTGATTTTTAGCAATATGCGTTTGTAGATTGCCATAAAAATGTAGGGTTAAAATAGCGTTATATTTTGCGGCGCAAAGTTCGGCAAATTTATTGGTATGGCAATGAAAAACGAATTTAAGATGTCGAAATAATCTATTTAAATGCGGTTGATTTCCAGTTCAATTTAACTCAGAAGAAGTTAGGTATTGGAAAATAATTAAGAAAAAAGTTACGGATTTGATTCAATCGTTGCTTTTGTTTCTTTGCCAATGGGTAGCGTGAGCCATAAAACGGAAGAAGAGGTAACGGGATTGCGTTCGTATACCTTTATTTGATCCGAAAATTCGAACACAGAATAACCGCTTTTGCCGGCCAGAGATGGTTGCAGTGTGCGGGTAAGGATGCCCGGAACGCCGTTATAATCGAATATGGCATTGCGATGATAGTGACCTCCCAGTATAGCTTTGGTGTTGTATTTCAATAGCGTACTTATTATTTTGGCTGAATCGTCCACCTGAATCGTTACGATAGGAAAATGAGTAATGGCAATTACGGGTTGCTGCGACGGGATTTTCGATAACTGTTTGTCAATCCAGTTGAGCTCTTGCGGGTTTACGCGGCCTCTGTTATTACTATTGCCTTGCCCGGTGTTGAACCCGATAAAAAAATATCCCTTGTGAGTGAACGAAAAGTGATGTTCAACAAACACCGAATCGAAGGTGGAAGTCGTCGTTCGGCAATAGCGGGTATCGTGATTTCCCGGAATTGCGTAGTAAGGAATTTTCAGGCTATCGAGGATCTGTTTTGCTTTCAGTAGTGATGGACGGTCGCCTTTATCGGCAACGTCACCCGCCACGATCACAAAATCCAGGTTGTTCTGACTGTTGAGATCCTTTACCGTTTGTCGCAAAGTGGCTTCGTTTCGCGGATCGGTTTGCTTGAGATGGGTGTCGGTGATCAGGGCAAACCGGAACGATCCGGTGATATTTTGCGCAAAGGCGGAAACCGAACAAACGATTTCCGCCCAAAGCAGGATAATTATTCCTAAACGTTTCACGTGTGTTATCTTTTTTAGATAGAATTTGCTTTGTGTTTGTACTTGAAGAATAGTGCAAACAAAACTGCAATGACCATTGCATAACCCGCAAATATAAACCAGATGGTAGGCCAGTCGCGGCTAATCAGCACACCGCCTTCGCCATATTTGGAATACAAATCGACGATTGCGCCGCTTGCATAACCTCCCATAATGGCACCCAAACCGTTGGTCATCATCATAAACAATCCCTGAGCACTGGCTCTGATTCCAGGTTTTGCTTCGGTTTCAACAAACAGCGAACCGGAGATATTGAAGAAATCGAAAGCCATGCCGTAAACAATCATGGAGAGGATGAGCAGCGTCAGTCCCGATCCGGGATTACCGATGCCGAAAAATCCGAAACGAAGTACCCAGGCAATCATGCTCATCAGCATCACCTGTTTGATTCCGAAACGTTTCAGGAAGAAAGGTATTGTTAAAATGAACAATGTCTCAGACATTTGAGACAGCGAAAGCAGGATTACCGAATGTTTGACGCCGAACGATTCGGCATATTCGGGAATGGATTTGAAACTGCCGATAAACAGGTCGCCGTACGAATTGGTGATTTGCAAAGCAGCCCCCAAAAGCATGGCAAAGAAAAAGAAGACAGCCATCTTTCGTGTCTTGAACAACACCAAAGCATCGAGTCCCAGTGCCGACATCAGTGATTTATGCTCGGTTTTGGCGGGAGGACAAGCCGGCAGGGTAAACGAGTACATGGCCATGAACAACGAGGCAATAGAGCCTACATAGAGTTGCGCGTTTGAGTTTTTGAAGCCCGAGAGATCGACCACCCACATGGCAACGATAAAACCGATGGTTCCGAACGTTCGAATCGGTGGAAAAGCCTTGACGATGTCGTATTTATATTGCTCCAGAGCGTTGTAAGCTACCGTGTTATTCAGTGCAATGGTAGGCATGTAAAAGAACAGGTTTATCAGCATTGCCCAGTACATGTGATCGTAGTCGGTAAGGGTGGAGGCGTAAAACAGCGCTCCGGCACCGAACAGGTGACAAATGCCCAGCAAACGTTCGGCATTGATCCATTTGTCGGCGATGATGCCAATGATTCCGGGCATTACCAACGAAGCTATGCCTAAGGTTGCGAAAATCGATCCGATTTGGCCTCCTTCAAAGTTAAGGTTACGGCCCAGATATCCACCGAGAGAAATCAACCACGATCCCCAGATAAAAAACTGGAGGAAGCTCATCAGCGTCAGGCGGAATTTTATGTTCATGCAAATTGTTATTTAATGGGTTATCCTAGTCAGGAAACGCAAAGTTACAAACATTTTGTTAATACGCAATTGGACTTGCAGAGTCATCTTTTTGCTAATTCTTTTGCTTTGATACGATCTATTTTCCCATTGGGTGTCATCGGGACTTTATCCACTGCAATAATTTGTTTCGGAGTTTCGTAAACACCTAAATGACAAGATATTTTGGCAACTATATCCAGTTCAGAAACCTCTTTTGATTCGATTAGTAGCACCACTTTTTCGCCCAGTTTTGGATCGGGAGCAGAGGTGATGCAGAACGGAACATCAAGAATTTGAGAGAGTTTTCGTTCGATCTGTTCGGTTTGCAGCTTGATGCCGCCGCTGTTGATTACGTTGTCTTTTCGGCCCAGAATTTCAAAACGGCCGTCAGGCAAAATGCGCGCAATATCGTTGGTAACGATTGTTTCGGGGCAGATCAGGGGAGCATCGATCACCAGTGTTCCTTCTTCGGAAATAGAGATGTTGACATTGTTGACCGGGCAATAGGTTTCCGACCGGGTCGTGCCGTTGAGGCGGCGTAGTGCGATGTGCGACAGTGTTTCGGTCATTCCGTAGGTAGAGTACCAGGCATTGGGCAGAGTAGCAACTTCCTTTTCCAGTTCCGGATCAATGGCGGCACCACCGATAATACCGTTTTTGATGGATTCTAATACCGTTTTATCGTTTGACAAGGAATTGAATACCTGTAGTGGAACCATGGCGGCAAAATCAAAGGTCAAACCGTTGGGAATGTTTGCCAGCGGTCGGCCATCCGGTGCAACGGTGTAGAGATCGAGTCCGGAAACGAGTGAGCGTACCACCATCATTTTACCGGCAATGTAGCGTACCGGCAGACAAAGCAACGCTTTATCTCCTTGTTTCAGGCCTAAAGCCGAGCAAGTGGTGATTGCACTCTGCATCATCCGCTCTTTTTCCACCACAATATTTTTGGGCGTTCCGGTCGATCCGGATGTGTGAACCGTAAGGGTGGGAGAGTCGTCCCACCACGCTTGTAAAAAGGCGAACAGTTCGCGCTCCCACTCGGGCGTTTCCGGGGCGGTCAGTTTTGTATTTGCCAAAATCAGTGCCAGTGCTTTCGAATAGGGAATGCTGTTGAGGGTGATCGATTGCCGGTTTCTATCGAGACAGTAGGGTGCGTTTCCTTCCTTTTCGGGGATCTTGTTCCAGAGTTGGTCTCTCTCAACCACCAGCGGCATGTCGATGTTGTCGGTAAAAAGAGCTCCGGTGCCCAGTCCCTGCGGCAGAGAGGGGTTGAGCGTGGCACACCATTGCGCAATGGCATTCAGGCCGATATTCGATTCAAGCGCTGAGGTGATCCACCAGCCGATGGAACGTTTTTCGGCTTCGGCAATCCATTCGGTACAACCCTGAATGCCGCCGTGAAGCGATGGTTTCAGAATAATATATTGAGGATGAATGGTATCCAGCAAACGTTGTTTTTCTGCCGGATCGTTGATGCCGATCAGCTCTTCGTCCAACGCGATGGGAAGGGGCGTTTCCCTTACCAGTTTTGCCATCGTATCCCATTGTCCCTGCCGGATCGGTTGTTCGATGGAGTGAAGCTGCAACTCGGCTAACCGGTGCAGTTTTTCTAACGCATTGTCGGGCGAAAAAGCACCGTTGGCGTCTACCCGTATTTCGATCTGTTCGGGCGAGAAGTGGCTGCGGATATGCCGGATCAGTGCCAGTTCCTCTTCAAAATCAATGGCGCCGATTTTTAGTTTGATGCAACGGAACCCTTTCTCCATTTTCTGTTCTATCTGGTGGAACATCTTATTTTTATCGCCCATCCAGATAAGGCCATTGATGGTGATTCCGCTCTTTACCCGCGAAAATGGAGTGTTCCAGAGGCGGAAAGAACCGGTTTCGAGGTGGCGGAGTGCCGTTTCGAATCCGAACAACATCGAAGGGAAGGGGCGTAACGCAGAGTAATCCAATTGTCCGTTGGCAATAAGTTGCTGGCAAAATCGATCCAGAATTTCTTCGTAATCGGGCAATGCATCACAACTCAGATCGGGCAGGGGAGCGCACTCGCCAATGCCTATGCGCAGCGGTTGTTCGGTGTGCCACAACTGCACGTACCACGACTGCCGGGTGCGGTAAACGCCCCGTGAAGTGCCCGCCGGTTGTTTGAAA
>JAUZOL010000045.1 GCA_030706455.1 Bacteroidota bacterium | reverse complement strand
TATGAAAAAAATTGAAGCAGTTATCCGGAAATCAAAATTTGAAGATGTCAAAAAAGCATTGTATGATGCCGGAATTGAATGGTTCTCCTATTGGGATATTGTAGGTTTGGGTAAATCTACAGAAGAACAAATCGTGAGAGGACAGGTTTTCCAGTCAAGCTACATTCAACGCAGAATGTTGTCGATCGTTGTGCGCGACCAGAACCTTGAAAAGACTGTAAATGCAATTGTTAATTCGGGTCGTACCGGAGAAATGGGAGATGGTAAAATATTTGTTTCAGATATTGAAGCTACCTATCGTATCCGCACCGGAGAAAATGGTCCTGAAGCATTGTATAACAAAGAAAACGGCCAATAAATAAGATATGGAACCGTAGGGATGTAAACAATTCTGCTTTAGGTTCATAATTATAAAAATTAAATTACACACAAATGAAAAAGATACTTTTATCTCTGACAGCTTTTTTGACGTTGTTTAGCTTGCCGGTACTGGCACAAGGAGCTGCTGCAGTTCCTGCCCCGAAAGTGGATTCGGGAGATACAGCATGGATGATTGTTGCAACCGCATTGGTACTATTGATGACCATTCCGGGTTTGGCTCTTTTCTATGGTGGCTTGGTTCGTCGTAAAAATATTTTGAGCGTTTTGATGCAGTGTTTCATTATTACCGCTGTAATCAGTATAGAATGGGTGATGGTTGGATACAGTTGGGCCTTCGGTAGTTCAAAGGGTGCTCTGGCTCCTTTTATCGGAGGTTTCGACTGGTCATTCCTTCATGGAATTAAACCGAGCGATCTGAGCCCGTACTTTATTTCACACTCTCAGCCTACAGGCAATATCGTAAATGGAGCTCCTGAAATGACAGGAACAATTCCTCACCTTGTGTTCATCATGTTCCAGTGTATGTTTGCCGTTATTACTCCGGCTCTTATCATTGGTGCTTTTGCTGAACGTATCAAATTCAAAGGATTCCTTGTTTTTACAGTTCTGTGGGCGTTGTTTGTTTACAATCCTGTAGCTCACTGGGTATGGTCTGCTGACGGTTGGTTGTTCAAACTCGGTGCATTAGACTTTGCCGGTGGTACTGTAGTTCACATCAATGCCGGTATCGCAGCTTTAGTTACCGCTTTAATGCTTGGTAAACGTCGCGACTATCAAGGTCATGCTCTGCCTCCTCACAATATTCCTTTTGTAGCAATTGGAGCCGCTCTGCTTTGGTTCGGATGGTTTGGGTTCAATGCAGGTAGCGGTTTGGCTGCCGACGGTTTGGCCGGTAGCGCATTTCTGGTAACTAACCTTGCAACTGCAACTGCTGCTTTTGTGTGGGCGATTTTGGATTGGTTTGTTGGAAAAAAACCGACAGTGGTTGGTATCTGCACAGGAGCTGTTGGAGGTTTGGTTGCCATTACGCCGGCTGCCGGTTTTGTTGATGTAACGGGTGCTTTTGCAATCGGTATTGCCGTTGCGTTGGTTTGCTACTTCATGGTGGCTTACGTAAAACCGAAACTGGGTTACGATGATGCTTTGGATGCATTCGGTGTTCACGGTATTGGTGGTATTCTCGGTGCATTGTTTACAGGTTTGTTTGCAACTCCTTTCATACAGTCGGCTTACAGCGGAGCTTTCTATGGCAATGCTCACCAGTTCCTTATCCAGTTGGCTGCTGTTGGTGCAACCATTGCTTACACAGCTATCGGAACATTCATTCTGTTCAAAATCGTACAGGTGACAATTGGTGTTCGCGCAACCGAAAAAGAAGAAGCTGTAGGTTTGGATGAAACACAACATGCCGAAACCGGATATACCTATTTCGATTGATAATAACTGCTTTCTAAAACTTCCCGCCGGCAGAGCGTCGGAGGGAAGTCTTCCAAGGGCATCTCATGAAAGTGAGATGCCCTTTGTTTTATGGTAATCATTAAGTTGCTTTTTTTCTGCATACAAATTGCATATCTAAAACCAAAGCCTGATTGTATAGCCTAATTTAGCAAAAATGAGATTATTTTGTAATGTGGAGATGACAAATTCGGAAAAAAGGTACTATCTTTGTCGTTCAAAATTTTTGATGTGGAAGCGTTATTCAGAACACATAAGTATCTGGTTGAACATGTTGAATCGCCCGTGCAACGTCAGTTGATGGACGAGATTGACTGGAATCATCGTTTGATAGGCATTAAAGGCAGTCGGGGAGTGGGCAAAACCACTTTTCTGCTCGAATATGCTAAACAGCGTTTTGGAGCCGACGATCGTTCTTGCCTGTATATCAATCTCAACAACTTTTTTTTTACCACATGCTCCCTGTACGATTTTGCCGATGAATTTTGCAAGGTCGGAGGGCGTACGCTTTTGATCGATCAGGTGTTCAAATTACCTAACTGGTCGGAAGATTTGCGTGAGTGTTACGACAAGATACCGGATCTGAATATTGTCTTTTCGGGTTCGTCGGTAATGCGGCTGAAAGAAGAAAATCCTTTGTTGCGCGATTGTGTGAAATCGTACAACCTCAGAGGATTTTCGTTTCGCGAGTACCTCAATCTGATGGCCGATACGCACTTTAAGTCGTACACACTTGACGAGATTCTGAAAAACCACGTCGAAATAGCATCCGAAATTGTTGCCAAAGTAAAGCCATTGGCCTATTTTCAAAATTATTTGCATCACGGTTTCGCTCCGTTTTTTCTGGAAAAGAGAAATTTTTCGGAAAACCTGTTGAAGACGATGAACATGATGCTCGAGGTGGATGTTTTGTTTATCAAACAGATAGAACTTAAATATCTGCCCAAAATTCGGAAATTGCTTTATCTTATAGCCAGTACGGCTCCCAGTGTGCCCAATGTGAGCCAGCTCAGTACTGAAATAAATATATCGCGTGCTACGGTAATGAATTATATCAAATACCTGAGCGATGCCCGTTTGTTTAACCTGTTGTATGCCGAAGGGGATGAATTTCCCAAAAAGCCGGCAATGGTTTATATGCAGAATACAAATCTGATGCACGCCATTACACCGGGAAATGTAGACTTGCAGGCACAGCGCGAAACGTTCTTTTATAATGTGTTGTACAAAGATCATAAATTGAATAAAGGCAATCGCGACGCCCAGTTTCTGGTCGATCACTCCCTTCAGTTTGTTATTGCCGACAGTGATAGCAGAATGAAATTCAAGCCGGATTACTACTATGCAATCGATAAGATTGAAGTAGGCTCTAAGAAGGTGGTGCCTTTATGGCTGTTCGGATTTTTGTACTGATCACTTTATCCTTTTGCGGATGGAGTGATTTGTTCGTTTTGTAACAAAAACGAAGTTGTTGACCTTAGAACGATACCTGACCATATTTTTATTTTAACTCAATCACATTCATATCTAATTAATTCACAATTATGGCAAAAGACAAGAAATTTTTGACTTGTGACGGTAATCAGGCCGCTGCCCACATCGCGTATATGTTTAGCGAAGTGGCTGCCATTTACCCGATTACGCCATCGTCAACAATGGCCGAATATGTTGACGAATGGTCTGCCGCCGGCAGAAAAAACATTTTCGGTGAAACCGTATTAGTAGAAGAAATGCAATCGGAAGCAGGAGCTGCCGGTGCTGTTCACGGTTCGTTGCAAGCCGGTGCGCTTACAACCACCTTTACTGCATCACAGGGTCTTCTGTTGATGATTCCCAATATGTATAAAATTGCCGGAGAGTTGTTGCCTTCGGTATTCCACGTTTCTGCACGTGCTTTGGCTTCTCACGCTTTGAGCATTTTTGGCGACCACCAGGATGTGATGGCTTGTCGTCAGACAGGATTTGCCATGTTGTGTGAAGGTTCGGTACAGGAAGTGATGGATTTGTCAGGTGTTGCTCACCTTGCAACCCTGAAATCGCGCGTTCCTTTTATGAATTTCTTCGACGGTTTCCGTACTTCTCACGAAATTCAAAAAATTGAAGCTTTAGCTAATGAAGATCTTGCTCCGCTGATCGATCAGAAGTCTTTGGCTGACTTCCGCACCCGTGCGTTGAACCCCAGCTCACCGGTTGCACGTGGTATGGCCGAAAACCCTGACCACTTCTTCCAACACCGCGAAGCATCTAACAGCTTCTATGAAACAGTTCCTGCTATCGTAGAAGAATACATGAACGAAATCTACAAAATCACAGGCCGCAAATACGGTTTGTTCGATTACTACGGAGCTCCTGATGCTGACCGCGTTATCATCGCAATGGGTTCTGCTACAGAAGCTATTCGCGAAACCATCGACCACCTGACAGCTAAAGGCGAAAAAGTGGGTATGGTTGCAGTTCACCTCTACCGTCCGTTCTCTGCAAAACATTTCCTTGCTGCAGTTCCTAAAACAGCTAAACGTGTTGCTGTTCTTGACCGTACAAAAGAACCGGGCGCAAACGGCGAACCTTTGTACCTCGACGTAAAAGATTGTTTCTACGGCGATGCAAACGCTCCTGTTGTTGTAGGCGGTCGCTACGGTTTAGGTTCAAAAGATACAACTCCTGCTCAGATTTTGGCTGTTTATGACAACCTTGCTTTGCCGGAACCTAAGAACCACTTCACTATCGGTATCGTAGACGATGTTACCTTCACTTCTCTTCCTCAGGAAGAAGAAATCGCAGTGGGTGGCGCAAGCTTGTACGAAGCTAAATTCTACGGTTTGGGTGCTGACGGTACAGTAGGTGCAAACAAAAACTCGATCAAAATTATCGGTGACAACACCAACAAATATTGCCAGGCTTATTTTGCTTACGACTCTAAGAAATCGGGCGGATTCACCTGTTCTCACCTTCGTTTCGGTGACGAGCCTATCCGTTCTACTTACCTCGTAAATACGCCTAACTTCGTTGCTTGCCATGTTCAGGCTTACCTGAATCTGTACGACGTAACACGCGGTTTGCGTAAAAACGGAACTTTCCTGTTGAACACCATCTGGAATGGTGAAGAACTGGCTAAGAATTTGCCCGCTAAAGTGAAGAAATACTTCGCTAAAAACAATATCTCGGTTTACTACATCAACGCTACCGAAATTGCTCAGCAAATCGGTTTGGGTAACCGTACCAACACCATCCTTCAGTCTGCATTCTTCCGTATCACAGGCGTAATTCCTGCTGAACTGGCTGTAGAACAGATGAAGAAATTTATTGTAAAATCATACGGTAAAAAAGGTGAAGACGTTGTAAACAAAAACTACGCTGCGGTTGACCGTGGTGGCGAATACCAACAACTGACTGTTGATCCTGCATGGGCAAACATCGCTGATGATGCTGCTGCAACAAACAACGATCCTGCTTTCATCAACGAAGTGGTTCGTCCTATCAACGCTCAGGATGGTGACTTGTTGCCTGTTTCTGCTTTCAAAGGTATCGAAGACGGTACATGGCATCAGGGAACATCTAAATACGAAAAACGTGGTGTTGCAGCTTTCGTTCCTGAATGGAATCCTGAAAACTGTATTCAGTGTAACAAATGTGCTTACGTTTGTCCTCACGCTTCTATCCGTCCGTTCGTATTGGATGCCGAAGAACAAAAAGGTGCAAACTTCGCTTCATTGAAAGCCGTTGGTAAATCTTTCGAAGGCATGACTTTCCGTATCCAGGTTGACGTTCTCGACTGTATGGATTGCGGTAACTGTGTTGACGTTTGTCCGGGCAATCCTAAGAAGGGTGGTAAAGCTCTTACAATGAAACACCTCGAAAGCCAGATGGGCGAAGTTGCTAACTGGGATTACCTGGTTAACAACGTGAAGAGCAAACAAGACCTCGTTGACATCAAGGCTAACGTGAAGAACTCTCAGTTCGCAACTCCGTTGTTTGAGTTCTCCGGCGCTTGTTCAGGTTGTGGTGAAACTCCGTATGTAAAACTGCTTACACAGTTGTATGGCGATCGTGAAATGGTTGCTAACGCTACCGGATGTTCTTCTATCTACTCTGGTTCTGTTCCTTCAACCCCTTATACAACCAACGCAAAAGGTCAGGGTCCTGCTTGGGCTAACTCCCTGTTCGAAGACTTCTGCGAATTCGGTTTGGGTATGGAACTGGCTAACCTGAAAATGCGCGAACGTCTTACAGACTTGTTCACCGCAGCAATTGCTTCGGAAGATACTCCTGCTGAAACAAAAGCATTGTTCCAGGAATGGATCGACAACAAACTGGATGCTGAAAAAACCAAAGTATTGGCCGAAAAGATCATTCCGGTTGTTGAAGCTGCTAAAGACAAATGCGATACCTGCGAACAAATCTTTGAATTGAGAAACTTCCTCGTAAAACGCAGCCAGTGGATCATTGGTGGTGACGGTGCTTCTTACGATATCGGTTACGGCGGTCTCGACCATGTAATCTCTACCGGTAAAGATGTAAACATCCTCGTTTTGGATACCGAAGTATACTCAAATACAGGTGGTCAGTCTTCAAAAGCTACTCCTGTGGGTGCTATCGCTAAATTTGCTGCATCGGGTAAACGTGTACGCAAAAAAGACCTTGGTCTGATGGCAACTACTTACGGTTACGTTTATGTAGCTCAGATTGCAATGGGTGCCGATCAGGCTCAGACAATGAAAGCTATCCGCGAAGCTGAAGCTTACCCAGGACCATCGCTTATCATCGCTTATTCTCCTTGTATCAACCACGGTTTGAAAGCCGGTATGGGTAAGAGCCAGGCAGAATCTGAAAGAGCCGTAGAGTGCGGTTACTGGCACTTGTGGCGTTACAATCCTCAGTTGGAAGAAGAAGGCAAGAATCCGTTCCTTCTCGACTCTAAAGAGCCGCAATGGGAGAAATTCCAGGACTTCCTCAAGGGTGAAGTACGTTACGCTTCACTGATGAAGCAATATCCTGCTGAAGCAGCCGAATTGTTCCAGGCAGCCGAAGACAACGCTAAATGGCGTTACAAAGGCTACAAACGCATGGCTTCTGCCGAATAAGATCCTTTGATTCCTGAAAAGGAACGATAATAAAAGCCGGTCGTCACTTAATTGTGACGACCGGCTTTGTTTTTGTTGGCGATGAAAAAAGCAGAATGCAGTGTCAGACAAAAAGAATATTAACTAAAAAGCGTCCTCTTTGAAAACAAATTTGTAGATTTGAAGCGGAAATAGTTAACCTGATTTGCTGCAATAGAATAGCTACTACCAAAACCGGGACATTACAGTTGTAACTGTAAATAATAAAGACGACTTAGATAAAATTATTATGACAAGTCACAACTTAAAAAAAATCGACTCAAACAAGCTTTTTAAGACAGCATACAAATTAGCTTACGAATCAAAGGAAAAAGAAAAACCTTGGAATGAAGTCTTCAATTTATGGTTGGAAGCTGCATCGGACGGGCATGTAAAAGCTCAATTTTATATCGGGACTTGTTACGACTTTGGACTTGGTGTTGAGAAAAATGCTCAAACAGCATTTGAATGGTATATGAAAGCAGCTTTGAAGGGAAAAATGGAAGCTCAATTTAATATTGGTTTTTTCTACCACCATGGGGAATTGGTTGAGCAAGACCATAAAAAAGCAGTTTACTGGTATTCTCTAGCTGCAAATCAAGGTGACACGGAAGCTCAACGGGATTTGGGATATTGTTATATTTATGGTTATGGCGTAGAACAAGATTCCGAAAAAGCAATTTATTGGTATAAAAAAGCCGCTTCAAAGAATGACAGAAAGGCGTTATATAATCTTGGACTCTGCTATGAATATGGAGATGGCGTTAGACAATCAAATCGTTGGGCAAAATATTATTTTTCAAAAGCGAGTGCCTTAAAATACAGAAAAGCGACATACAAATTGAAGAAATACAACAACCAGAACAGCTACTGCTAATACTTAGGCTTCCTGTGGTCGGCTCAAGTGTTTTCCTGCAGTTTTGCTTTCGCATTAGCTTCAGCTGATTTTCAATTCACCTTGTCGCTGTACGACAGTGAACGCTCCCGAAAACCGCCAATGCCCATAGCCTCGGTCGTTAGCAGTAACTTTACAAAATGAAAAAGACGATTAGCATATTGACAATTTTATTCATACTTCTATGTTCTATGAAGAAAAGTAAGACGAATGTTCACAATGACTTATGTGAGACTATAAGAACGTCAAGACTATTAGAAAAACACAACTATTCGCCAAACGACCATAAGAAAATAGACTTAAGAACACTTAAACAGCTCGACAAGGCGACTTACTATAAATTAAATGGTTACGAAAAATCAAGTGGAGAACAAAATTATATTTATGGGCACTTTGAAATATCAAAAAACAGGGTTGGACTAATTTGTTACAACAAAACTCGAGAATGCGACGATAACGTATATTTTTTCTCGCTTCAAATTATTGACAACTGTTCAGAAGCTAAAAAATGCAAAGTATTAACCCTTGAAGACTATGAATCGGGAGCTCTTTATCAGTGGACAAGTTCCTTTAGTCAGCATTTCGACACATTGACTATGACTTTAAAACAAACTAGCGAATGGGTGGTTGGTACTAACTTGAAAACAGACACTTTATTTACCGAAATATATAAAATAAATTTACGAAGTGCGAAATTGGACACAATTAGCGTGACAAAAAAAATCAAGAAAATCAAACGAATGAACTAAAAAATATACTGCTAACCCCTGCTGCCGCACGATTAGCGTAGCGTATCGTGTGGCAAACCCAAGCATGACAAGGTTCTATGAGAGGGTTTGTAGGGAAGCGGGGGCGTATGACTTCTATGTAGAAAGAACGGGAATCTTTAATATTATCTTGACTGATTAGCTTTTCGGCTTCCAAAATCAGCAATGTATGGCATGGCCACACGATACGCTGTGCTAATCGTGCGGCAACCCAGGACGATTTAAGACGTCCTTGCAGGACTTAAATCCGTTTGTTTGCATTGTACCCAAGGCTTCGCCATTGGGCTGAAGTAAATATGACTTTCAGTCAATTTAGACCTTAACAACCTTGCCCCATGGGACAAGCGACTTCCTGATCGCTCGCTGACATCTGTTGCAGACATCAGGACTACGTCCCTCTGTTTTTGTCTCATCTTGCTATTTTACCAAGACAACAGAACTCCGCTCCTGATTATTGCGGTTCTGTTTTATAAATCAGCCCTTCGCATGGGTCAAGCGACTTCCAGATCGCTTAAATTATGTTGCATAAAGAATGGCATTTACCGCTCTAACTCTCCAAGCGGCTTCCAAGTCAATTTCTTATGCTCTGGCATAAAAACAATAGGGATGCTATCACTGACATCTGTTGCAGGCATCAGGACTACGTTCCTGCTCTTCTCTGGCTTACACTAGTTATTCAGATTGCCGCCTAAACAAAAATCCGTACCTTTGCATTGTTAAAAAAACAGGACATGGATATTGAACAATTATACCAACGTTTTGCCGTGTGCACATCGGTAACAACCGACAGTCGCAATTGCCCCGAAGGGTCGCTGTTTGTTGCCCTGAAAGGGGAAAGTTTCGATGGCAATAAATTCGCCCTTTCATCGCTCGAAAAAGGGTGTCGTTATGCTGTGGTAGATGACCCGCAGTATGCTATCGACGGACGTTTTCTTCTGGTGGACGATTGTCTGGAAGCCTTGCAGCAACTGGCAAAAGAGCATCGCCTTCGTCTGGGGACACCCATTGTGGGCATTACCGGCACCAACGGAAAGACAACCACAAAAGAGCTCATCGCAGCAGTTCTCTCCAAAAAATACAATACGCTCTTTACGCAGGGCAATCTCAATAACCATATCGGAGTGCCGTTGACGTTGCTCGGACTCAAACCCGAACACGAAATGGCTGTGGTGGAGATGGGGGCTAATCACCCCGGTGAAATCAAGACTTTGGTGAATATTGCTTGTCCTGATTTCGGTATCATCACCAACGTGGGCAAGGCGCACCTCGAAGGCTTCGGGTCGTTCGAAGGGGTGATTCGCACCAAGGGAGAACTCTACGATTATATTCGCGAAAACAGAGGCTCTCTGTTTGTCAACCTCGACAATCCCATTTTGAACGACCTTTCTGCAACAATTACACGAGAGGGTTATGCGCTTTCGTCCGAAGAGGCCGTTGTAAAGGGGCGTATTATCTCCGACGGACCTTTCCTGAAGCTGGCCTGGAAGCATAGCGAAGAAGCGATAGAATACACGGTGAATACGAACCTGATTGGCGAATACAATGCCGAAAATGTACTGGCGGCCATCTGCATCGGTTCGCATTTCGGGGTTACTGCCGAAGATATCAATGAGGCTCTTGGAACTTACCAGCCTACCAATAACCGTTCTCAGTTCAAAAAGACAGACAAAAACGAGCTGATTATCGATGCTTACAATGCCAATCCCACCAGCATGACGGCTTCGGTGACAAATTTCAGACACATGCACGCCGATAAGAAAGCCGTTATCCTTGGCGATATGTTCGAACTTGGCGACCAGTCGGAAGAAGAGCACACAAAAATCGTCGCTTTATTGAAAGAGTGCGGTTTTGACAAGGTTATTCTTGTGGGCGAACGCTTTGGAGCCATCCCATCGGATTTTATAAAGTTTGCCGAAACGGCTTCACTGATGGAATACCTGGAACAAAATCCGATAAACGGTTATACTGTTCTTGTGAAAGGGTCTCACGGTATGCGTCTCGATAAATGCGTTGAGCAATTATAAATTATTCGTTCAATTTTGTGAGTCATGAATAGTTTGTAATTAAGCACATTAATTAGATATAAACTTCAATTGTCAGTGCTATATAACATAATTGCTTTTCTGTAGGGCTTAGACCTATATCCTCTTTTACTTTTTGTCTTGACACAAAAAGTAAACAAAAAGGTCAAGGCTCAGTCCGCTTCGCTCAAAAAACTGGCGTTCATCGACGAAAATCGCCCAAACTCGTTTCCTCCTTTTGTCGGAAACTTCAAACAAGGGCAATTTTTGCGTCGCTTCACTTGTTTTTATGGCTCACCGGACAAGGCCGTTCCAATCTGCATGAGCAAGATAAATAAAAAAAAGACTGGATTGTTTTTATAACCGTTAGCGATATCAGACCCGAAGGGATAAACAAAAAATACCAAACAGACGGAAAGCTGTTTGAGTGAGTAGGCCAACTACAGAAAATTGTTCATGAGGAAAAGTTTTATGGCCGAGCGAGCGAGTTCTTTCCGTCAATGTTTTTGCTTACTTTTTGCGCCAAAAAGTAAGGCCTGCCGCAGGCAAAGAACAAATTGATCCCTATTCAAGAATGAACAAGGATCATATTAATAGGAAAATTACACATAAGCTAAATATAAATATTTTATACTCTTGATAAAAGCAGAATAAAATGCTTGCGGAAGTTAAATTGTTAATTGAAAAAGATGGACGTTATCGAAGAATATATCCTTCAACATATGGATCCCGAAGATGAGTTGTTGTCACGGCTGTTTCGTGAAACTCACCTGACGCAAATCAATCCCCGAATGGCATCGGGACACATACAGGGACGTATCCTCACCATGTTGTGCCGTATGCTGAAACCGAAACGTATTCTGGAACTGGGCACTTTTACCGGCTATTCGGCATTGTGTATGGCCGAAGCTCTGCCCGATGACGGCGAACTTCACACCGTGGAAATGGACGATGAAATGGAACCGTTTATCATGAAATATTTCAGGCAGTCTCCGTATGGAGGTAAAATAAAACTTCACATCGGAGATGCACTTCAGGTGATTCCAACGTTAGCGGGAACTTTTGATCTGGTGTTTATGGATGCCGATAAGCGGCAATATGTGGAAGACTATGAAGCTGTTTTGCCCTTAGTGCCTTCGGGTGGCTTTATTTTTGCCGATAACACACTTTGGAGCGGGAAAGTGCTTCACGAACCCGCTTCGGGAGATAAACAGACAGCCGGAATACGCCGGTTCAACGATTATATAGCAGCCGACACGCGAGTGGAAAAAGTAATCCTCCCGATTCGTGACGGAATGACCATTCTGATGAAAAAATAAACTCCGGTTTGCCAATCATTCAATATGTCAATGAGCCAATAAAATATTCGAGCATCTGATTTGTAAATGATTATTTGCTTAGATTCAATTTTTTGCATATGATGTTTATTCGCATATTGAAGTCATCTTGACTTTTTATTTTTGACCCCCAACCCCCAAAATGGGGGCTGTAACATTTGCAAAATGCACAACATTTTTTCGTTTTAAGGACGAGTTCCTCCCCATTTAGGGGAGGTTAGGAGGGGTCGATGAGTAAAAATAAACTATAAATTACAGAACCAAAAAAAGTCAAGATGACTTCATTAATAAATTAGCACATTGATTTTATGTCCCGTAACCTGATATTGTTTACTATCCTGATTCTCCTTTGCCTGATACTGACGCTGGCTGATATTGCATTCGGCAGTGTTTCGGTTTCTCCCGGTAACTTGTGGCAGGCATTCATACATCCACAGGCGGACTCATTGTACACCAATATCGTATTTGATTTTCGTCTTCCCAAAGCATTGACCGCTATCCTTTGCGGAGCTTCCCTTTCGGTGGCAGGTTTGCTTATGCAGACTCTTTTTCGCAATCCGTTGGCTGGTCCCGATGTGCTCGGAATCAGTTCGGGTGCCAGCATGGGTGTTGCGCTTTACGTGATGGCTGCATCGTGGTGGTCGGTTTCTTTGCTGCAAAGCAGTTGGGGGATGGTAGGTGCCGCTGTGATTGGAGCCTTGCTGGTGTTAATGCTTACATTGGGGGTGGCTACGCGTATCAGGCAGTCGGTTACCTTGCTGATTGTCGGCTTGATGTTTGCCAGCGTAGCGGGAGCGGTAGTTAGTATTTTGCAGAATTTCAGTAATCCCGATGCAGTAAAACTCTTTGTGGTGTGGACTTTCGGAAGTTTGAGCGCCGTTACCTGGGCGCAGATGGAACTGTTATTGCCGATCATAGTATTAGGGTTGATTTTTGCGTTCTTCCTACAAAAAAGTCTCAATGCAATGTTACTTGGAGATCATTATGCCCGCGGACTGGGTATTCCTGTTGCTGCTATCCGGGTGATGATTATCCTGATAACAGGCGTTTTGGCCGGGACAATCACTGCATTTACAGGGCCGATAGCATTTATCGGAGTGGCAGTTCCTCACCTTGCCAGAGGAATATTCGGAACATCCAATCACCGGATTGCTATACCGGCAACAATATTGTGCGGTGCCGCGCTGTTATTGCTTTGTGATGTCATTTCGCAACAAACCACATATCCTTTACCACTGAATGCCGTTAGTGCGCTCTTTGGTGCTCCTATGATTATCTGGATTGTTCTAAAACAACGATAATGGAATTGACAGAAACTACATATTCTCCTCTTCGCACTAGTAACCTCGCCATTGGATATAGCCGTGGAAGCCGCCTTAACGTGGTTCAGCAGCATCTCGATCTGGAACTTTTATCCGGTGAAATGGTGTGTATGATCGGGCCGAATGGTTGCGGAAAGTCGACTCTGTTGCGAACGTTGGCCGGACTCCAACGCCCGATTACCGGCTCAATACTGATAGATGGCAAAAATATGGAAACGCTTTCCGCGCAGGATCGTGCCGAGTCGTTGGCCCTGACACTGACCGATAGGGTGGAGGTGGATAAGATGTCAGTTTATGAGATTGTTGCGATGGGCAGGTATCCATACACCAACCGTTTCGGAAAACTTACGGAAGAAGACAGAATGATTGTTGCCGAAGCGCTTGCTCAGGTTCATCTGGAAGCAAAGGCGCAACGTTATATCAGCGAATTATCGGATGGAGAGCGTCAGAGGGCGATGATTGCCAAAGTGCTTGCCCAGTCCACGCCATTGCTCTTTTTTGATGAACCCACCGCTCATCTCGATCTTCCTAACCGGGTTTCTATAATGCTGCTACTGGCTCAACTTGCCAAAACAACCGGCAAATCGATTCTTTTATCCACACACGAACTTGAACTGGCGATGCAGGTGGCCGACAAACTTTGGCTGATGAGTGATCGTGGCGTGCAGGTAGGAACTACCGACCAGCTAATTGCTGATGGGAGCTTTGAAAACGTATTCAGAAGCAATCAGTTTTCCTTCAATGCCGAAACCGGACGGTTTATTGTCAACAAGCCTTTCTGAATCAATTGAAATGCTGTCAGGAATTGACTATCTATCGTCTTCAAATCGATTATTGCCTTGCTCTTGCATATAAAGAAACGCCAACAATCATAAATACAATATTGGGAAGCCATACCGCTAACATGGGAGGCAAACTGCCATTGGCCGCAAAGGTTGCGGAAACGGTGTTGAAAAGGATATAGAGAGCACTCAGAGCAATACCGATGCCAATTTGCAGACCTATTCCACCCCGTACTTTTCTCGATGAAAGCGACACTCCGATAAGCGTCAGGATAAATGCCGCCAAAGGATTGGCAAAGCGCCGGTAATATTCCACCTGAAAAGCGCCGGTATTTCCTACCCCTCTGTTCTTTTGCCGACTGATGTATCCTGCAAGCGCACCATTGGTCATTTGCGGAGCTTCTCGCGAAGTGAGGAAAAAGTCGGCCGGCTGCATTTTGATGGTAGTATCCATTTTGGCACCACGCCGGATATCCTCTTTCAAGCCATTGAAATCTCTGATAAGATAGTTTTTGGCAGTCCAATGGTATCCTGATTTCCAACAGATGCTGTCGGCGGTCATGCGCGATACAAGTGTTTTTCCTTCAAATTTATCGAGTGAAAAACGACATCCTGCATTAGTCGGTTCCTCATATCGTTCTATATAAGCCACAACGCCTTTGTCTACCTGCATCTGGATGTTATGCGCGTTGTCATTCAGTACCAGTTTTACATATGTTGCTTCAAATTTTAACCGTACCTGGTTGGCTGGAGGAATGATGTATCCGCTCAGGATGAATGTAAGTAATGCAATGATAGAAGCCGAAAGGAAATAAGGGTACATCATCCTTTTGAAACTCACTCCACTTGACAAAATAGCGATAATTTCCGTGTTTTCGGCCAGTTTTGAAGTGAAAAAAATAACCGCTATAAATGTGAATAGCGGACTGAAAAGATTTATAAAATAAGGGATGAAGTTGAGGTAATAGCTGAAAATAATGGCTTTCAATGGTGCATGGTGCTCATAAAAATTATCCATTTTCTCACTTGTATCAATAACGATAACAATGCTTATAATCAGAATAATGGAAAAGAAATAGGTGCCGATAAATTTACCAATGATATATCTATCGATTTTCTTGATATTACGAAGTTCCAACAGCTTTTGCTTAATCTCTTTTCCCGATTTGGGCAGATTGGCGTAGAGTTGTTGAAATGCAGATATGGCGTTTGCAGCAGAGGGAACCTTCATGATGAACAATAGGTCTTATATAGTGACTGATGAGAGACTGAAACTTTCTTTGATACGATATTTGTTGTTAACTAATTCAACGCGGCAGCACTCTGTGTAAGCGTCGTGCTCGAAGAACAGAATCTGATTTTTGGCTGCCGCTTCTGCCAACAATTGTTCTTTGTCTTCCATCGAAGTGATTGGAAACGTGTCGAACGCTGATACCCATGCCAGAGGAAGATTTGCTGCCATCGGGATAACATCTCCTACATAGACGAAAGTTTCGTTGGGAGTGGAGACATAGGGAACCAGTTGACCGGCAGTGTGTCCGTTCATTATTTTTACCAGTACCTCATCGCAAATCCGGGTGTCAGTTTCAACAAGTTTCAATTTTCCGGCATCAGCTACAGGCATCATATTTTCTTTGAAATAAGAATCGCCTTCACGAACGTTGGGGTTTAGAAAATTTTCCCATTGATCTTTTCCCACCCAGACATCGGCATTGGGGAATGTCAGTTCGTAGCCGGTTTTATCGTTGTTAAAACGGGTATTGCCCCCGCAATGATCGAAATGCAAGTGTGTCATCACCACATCGGTGACGTCCGCACAGCGGTAACCCAGTTTTTTAAGCTCGGTGTCAAAGTCGATCACACCCTGAAATCCGTAATATCTGAGATATTGTAGCTGTTTATCTCCTGTTCCGCTGTCGATAAGAATCAGTTTTTGGCCGGTTTCAATCAACAACAAGCGCATGGCAAGCTTGCAAAAATTATCGTCGTCGCAGGGGTAACGTTTTTGCCAGACGCGTTTTGGAACCACTCCAAAAATTGCTCCGCCATCGCATTGAAAAAAACCTGCTTCTATTTTAGCAATCTTCATAAAATCGTTGTAATTTTGCGGCGAAATTAGAAAGAATAGTTAGAACCGCAAAATATAGCTGATAATCAATAATAAATATTCAGATGTTATAACTTATCAGGCTAAAATCAGCGCTATTTATGCGGTGAGATCCCCTAACAACTAATCAGAAATTAATTTTAATTATTTTCTGGTTGTGTAGTAAACAACGAAAAGGTATAGGCAAAATTATATGAAGCGTCTTCACTTTATTGCAATTGGCGGAGCGGCAATGCACAATTTAGCTATTGCTGTCAGCAAAAAACCGGATCATGTGGTTACCGGCTCCGACGACGAAATCTTCGAACCTTCCAGAAGCAGGCTTGAGGCTGCAGGACTTTTACCTCCTCAGATTGGATGGTTCCCTGAAAAAATCACAAAAGAGTTGACCGCTGTCATTGTCGGAATGCATGCTCGTGCGGACAATCCTGAATTACTCAGGGCAAAAGAACTGGGTATCGACGTTTATTCTTTCCCCGAATATCTTTATCACCAGACCAGAAAAAAAATACGTGTTGTAGTTGGCGGTAGTCATGGCAAAACCACGACGACGGCTATTATTCTGCATGTACTTAAAAAGCTGAATCGTGCTGCCGACTATATGGTGGGAGCTCAGATTGAAGGCTTCGATACAATGGTGAAATTCTCGTACGATTCGCAACTGGCTGTTTTCGAAGGTGACGAATATCTTACATCTCCCATTGACCCGCGTCCGAAATTTCATCTCTATCGTCCACATATCGCACTGCTTACAGGCATAGCATGGGATCATATCAACGTGTTTCCTACGTTTGAAAACTACGTAGATCAGTTTAAGATTTTTACCGATCAGATTGAGCGTGACGGTCGTCTTATCTATTTTGAAGGCGACGAACAACTGCGCGAAATAGCAGAAAAAGTACGTCCGGATATCGTAACAATTCCGTATAATACGCCGGAGTATGTGATTGAGAAAGGTGTTACAAGCATCATCTATAAAGGTGAAAAATACCCGTTGTGTGTGTTTGGAGAGCACAACCTTCAGAACATTCAGGGCGCACGGATGGTATGTAAGCAGCTTGGTATAAAAGAAACCGAATTTCTTCATGCAATTGCCGATTTCGGAGGTGCATCCAATCGGTTGCAGAAGGTTGCGGAGACCACTGTTTCCGTGGCATTTAAAGATTTTGCTCATTCGCCATCAAAACTCAGGGCGACCGTCAGTGCGGTAAAGGAACAATATTCCGACCGGCAGGTAGTGGCTTGTATGGAGTTGCATACTTTTAGCAGTCTTCAGGAGAATTTTCTTCCTCAATATAAAGGCTGTATGGATAAAGCAGATGTGGCTTATGTCTACTTTAATCCAGAAGTAATTGCACACAAACGTTTGCAGCCGATCACGGCCGATCAGGTCAAAGAGGCATTCGGCAGAGAAGATCTGGTGGTGTTTACAGATGCAAGCCAACTGGTAGCCCGTCTGCGGGAAATCAATTTTGAAGGGAAAGCATTACTGATGATGTCATCGGGCAACTTTTCCGGACTTGATATTATAGCTTTTGAGAAAGAGCTTTTGGGAGCTTAACCCCTGCAGGACGAGGTTGTCCTGCATTAAATATTGTGTGAGTATGGCCAACGATAAACAATTGCAATTTGACAGGCGATACATGCAAATGGCGCAAATCTGGGCTCAGAATTCATATTGTGAGCGCCGAAAGGTAGGAGCTTTGATTGTGCGCGAAAATATGATTATTTCTGACGGGTATAACGGAACTCCTTCCGGTTTCCCGAATCAGTGCGAGGACGAAACTAATAAGTCGTTCCCTTACGTGCTTCATGCCGAAGCAAATGCTATCACCAAGGTAGCCCGATCTAGCAACAGCAGTGACGGCGCCACCCTCTATGTTACTGCCTCCCCCTGCATAGAGTGCGCAAAACTCATTATTCAGTCAGGAATCAAACGGGTTGTTTACGGAGAAGAGTATCGTCTGCCTGACGGTATTAATCTGTTGAAACAAGCCGGAATACAAGTCGATTTTATCGATGCTCATACATCCGAACAATGAAACGGGTCGCGTTGATCCATGACAAGTTTCGTACGATATTTATAAACATCATTTCCGAATGAAAACCTGGAAAAAAATAGTATTCCCTTTTGCACTTGCCTTGACAATGGCTGTGGGAATCATCATTGGCAATTTTTTTGCCATGCGAAGCAATATCGGCGCCACTTTGGGTTTGTTCCGTTCCCTGGGGCTCGATAAAAACAAAGTTTCGCAAGCCATCAATTTGATAGCAACCCGCTATGTCGATTCGGTAGATGTCAATACGCTCACCGATAATGCGATGAGTGATTTGCTGGCCACCCTCGATCCCCATTCAGTTTATATTCCTGCTAAAGATCTGCAATCTACCAATGAACAGCTGGAAGGGAGTTTCAGTGGCGTAGGGATAGAGTTCAATATCCAGCGGGATACGATTCTTGTCGTATCGGTTATTTCCGGTGGGCCTGCCGAGAAAGCCGGTGTGTTGGCTGGTGACCGCATCGTGAATGTCAACGACTCTGCTTTTGTAGGCAAAAGCATCAATAACGACCGTGTGATGCATAAACTGAGAGGAGCCAGAGGTACTGTTGTCAAACTCGGAGTGAAAAGAGCCAGACGCCGCAAAATACTCGATTATGCCATCACAAGAGGCGATGTGCCCGTTACCAGTGTGGAGGCATCATACATCATTGCCCCAAAGACAGGATACATTAAAGTCAGTAAATTTGGCGATACTACCTATTCGGAATTCCTGACGGCTTTGGCAAAAATCAGGAATCAGGGAGCCAACCGTTTGATTATTGACCTGCGGGGAAATACCGGAGGCTTTATGGAAGCTGCGGTTAAGATGGTGAACGAATTCCTGCCTAAGGATCAACTGATCGTTTACGCAGCAGGACGGGCTTATCCCCGCACTGATTTTTACTCCGATGGCCGTGGATCGTTCCCCAATATGAAAATTGCAGTATTGATGGACGAGTGGTCGGCATCAGCTTCCGAAATTTTTGCAGGTGCCATTCAGGATAACGACCGTGGTTTGATTATTGGACTTCGCTCGTTTGGAAAAGGTCTGGTTCAGCAAACGTTCGAATTTTCGGATCATTCGGCTGTTCGCCTGACGATCGCCCGCTATTATTCTCCTTCGGGACGCTGCATCCAGAAACCGTATCAGCGCGGGAAGGATCAGAATTATGAGCGCGACTTCGTTAATCGTTATCTGCACGGAGAGTTTTTCTCGAAGGATAGTATTAAGATCCAGAGCAAGGAGAAATTCAAAACCCGCGGAGGCCGTATCGTTTATGGCGGAGGGGGAATTGTTCCTGATATCTTTGTGCCTCTCGACACCATCGGCGTTACACCGTATTACCGCCGCTTGTTCGATAGCGGAGCTTTGTTCCAGTTTGCCGTTCATTATTCGGATCAACATAGAGAAAAGCTGAAGACATTCAATAACTGGAAGGCAATGGATGAATATTTGAGCCGTCAACCGCTGGCAAACATGCTGGCCGCTTATGCCGAGGGCAAAGATGTTCCTAAGCATTATTACTATTTCATGATCTCTCATCAGCTTATTTCACAGCAGGTGAAAGCTTATATTATACGTAATATGTTTGGAGACGAGGGCTTTTATTCCTCTCTTAACCAGAATGATGTCACGGTAAAACGCGCGATTCAGGCTTTGCAGAGATAAGTTGCCAAACGCATGTTGATAACATTGTTTTGAGTATCTAGGGGCTCTTTCTGTGAATTATATTAACATTTTGCGTTGTACTGTTTTTGTAGAGCATTGGAAAATAGTTTTTTAATTCTTATGAAAATGGAGCTGGTTTCATAAAAAACAAAAAACAGTTACGAAAAGAGTGACAAAAATAATATCTTTGCCTTCCTCAATTCGATCTGCAATACATTTGTGCCTTTACAACCTGAAAGAATAGAGATGTGAAAGTGTTTGCAGATAAGGGGAAAACCAATCGAATCAACAATTCAAAATTCACAAAATGACAAGAACTTTATCTTTTGCCAAAACTACTGTGGCTCTGGCTGCCGTAGCTTTAATGTTAACACAATGCGCTAATAAGAAAAACAATCAGGACGGAGCTCAGTTTGATTCTTCACTTACAAAAGGAAAGCTCCCGATAGCTTATGTAAATGTAGATACCTTGTTGGCTAATTATCAGTTTGCAAAAGACGCAAATGAAGAACTTGTAAAAGGACAGGAAGATTCCCGACTCAAAGTAAATTCACGCGCAAAGCAGTTGCAGGAAGATATGGCAAATTTCGAAAGCAAAATGAAAAACAATGCTTTCCTCAGCCGTGAAAGAGCAGAACAGGAAAACAATCGCCTGGTAGCTCAACAAAAAGAGCTTCAGGAATTGAACC
>JAUZOL010000044.1 GCA_030706455.1 Bacteroidota bacterium | reverse complement strand
GTTCGCAAAAAAGAGATTTTCGATCCGGTGCTCACCTTTCAGTTGTCTAACGATTTTCACGTTCGCAAGGTGATGACCAACTACCTTCCCAACGATGAAGAGTCGAAACATTTTGCCTGCCTCATGCAATGGGACAATATCTATTATCAGGCACCCACCCCCGACTTTATACCTCCAAAGACCAGCATTCGCGTCGGATTGGTGCAATGGCAAATGCGCAATTACCAGTCGGTGGACGACCTCTTTGAACAGGTGGAATTTTTTGTAGATGCAGTATCCGATTACAAAAGCGATTTCGTGCTTTTCCCCGAATATTTCAATGCTCCGCTGATGGCAAAGTTCAACCATCTGGGAGAATCGCAGGCTATTCGCGAGCTGGCGCAATATACCGAAGAGATACGCAAACGATTCGTAAGCCTTGCTATCAGTTACAACACCAATATCATTACCGGAAGCATGCCTCAGTTACGGGGCAACGACCTGCACAACGTCGGTTTTCTGTGTCGCAGGGATGGTACTTACGACACTTACGAAAAAATTCACGTGACGCCGGACGAAATTAAAAGCTGGGGGCTTACCGGCGGGAAGGTGATAAAGACATTCGATACAGATTGTGCCCGTATCGGCGTACTGATTTGTTACGACGTGGAATACCCAGAATTGCCCCGTATAATGGCCGATCAGGGCATGCAGATATTGTTTGTTCCTTTCCTCACCGACACCCAAAACGGCTACTCACGGGTACGTATCTGCGCACAGGCACGTGCCATCGAAAACGAGTGTTACGTGGTGATAGCGGGCTGCGTAGGCAATCTTCCGCGCGTTCACAACATGGACATTCAGTACGCGCAGTCGGGTGTGTTCTCGCCCTGCGATTTTGCTTTCCCTACCGATGGTAAATGCGCCGAGGCCACTCCCAACACCGAAATGATCATGGTATCGGATGTGGACATCTCATTGCTCACCGAACTTCACACCTACGGTAGTGTACGCAACCTGAAAGACAGGCGTAATGATTTATACGAACTAAAACTGAAGCGATAACTCAATTATTCCGCGCTTACACATTACTTATCAACATCTTACAGCAACAAAGACAAAATCAGCTGCATGGGTAAATGGCATGTTCCAGGACCTGTAAAAAAGAATGCATTTTACCTATTTCTTTTCTTTACATAAACGGTTTAATTTTCTGTTATTTTACAAGTTAAAGATTATTCATCCTATTGACTTCGGGTTTACACCACCGTAATTTTACATCGTATTTAAGATGCTACGTTAGCTACGCTTCTTCAAAAAACTATTACTACAAAGTTCCGGATGTGTCATCTCTAAATTGAATGTTATGTATAAGAAAATCATTGCAGCCATTTTTGTGGCCTGCGCACTTACCCTTGGACTGGCCTCCTGCACGACAAATCCAGTGAAAAATGCCACCTTTTCCGTTCGTCTGACGGATGCTCCTGCAAATTTCCAACAGGTGTTGATTGATATTCAAAGCGCCCAGATCAATGTTGCAGCAACAGGCGCAACCGACAACTGGCTATCGTTACCCATCCGATCCGGGGTTTACAATCTGCTTGATTTCAGGAATGGCATGGATACTCTTCTGGTAAAGATAGAACTGCCGGCCGGTCAAATCACGCAGATGCGCCTCGTATTGGGATCCAACAATCAGGTAAAGATCAACGACCAGCTATACACACTCGACACGCCATCGGCCATGCAGTCGGGATTGAAATTCAATATCAACGCCATACTTACCGAAGGAATCGATTATCAGCTGTGGATTGATTTTGATGCAGCCCGTTCCATTGTCGCAAAAGGGAATGGCGGATTTAATCTGAAACCTGTGATCAGAACCTTCACAAAGGCAACAAGTGGCGCTATTAAAGGAGTGGTATCTCCCGTCGCAGCAGCACCTTATGTTACAGCAACAGCCAGTGGTGACACTATCGGCACGATTGCTGGTAGTGATGGAAAATTCCTGTTAAGAGGCATTGCTGCCGGAACATACAAGGTGGTATTCCAGCCGGTATCGCCTTATGCAAATAAAACCGTTGATAATGTGCTTGTAACATCAGGACAGGTTACCGATATGGGAACCGTTGCCTTCCAGTAAAAGACAAACCGACTCTTTTGTTTCGCTTAGCTTGCAAGTATTCTTCTGCGCCAATCAGGATGATAAAATGGTAAAAAAGGAGAATTAGGTAATTTCTTTGAGAACAGCGTTTGGTTAGCACCCGCCCATCTCCGCCTGTCTCCTTTTTGACCATAACATGCCCCACAATTATCCTGAACCATCAAATCTTCTCCCCGCTTCAATCCGGTTATCCGGACAGATTCCACACGCAATTCTGCAAAGCCAGTCATCTTCTGTGACAGCTTTTAACTATCCCGCTTGGCATCTCCAATTAAACACTTTTTCTCCTCCCGTATCGCGCAGATAGTGCGAGCAATACCTTCATTTTACAATCGAAACCTCCACTTTTCAACTCTTCCTGTGTTTAATCATAAAAACAGACATAGAAAAAACAATTCAATTATTTTATTTAGAAATAAAATGTAAATTTGCGAAGGAAAATATGGCAAAATCAAATAAAATGAGTGTAATTAAAAACTCCCAAACTATTAGCCCCTTATCAATACCATCATCCAAAGACTTGAAATCAATATAAGAAAATTTGGATAAGAATGTATAAAACAGCACAAAGCAATAACACTTAAACAATTTAATCAAAAGCAGTCTCTCAATGAATCAGCAGAAGCTTACTTTTTTGGATATCACGATAATGGTTCTATCCATTTATATACTTGTAGCCTTACTGATAGATTCTTTTTTTAAGCTTTCCCCAGAAACGTCACAATTGATTTCATTAATAGATAATATGATCTGCATCATATTTTTATATGACTTCTTTTATCGTTTCGTTAAAGCAAAATCAAAATTGCGATTTATGCGTTGGGGATGGATTGATTTTGTATCAAGCATTCCAACTTTCACTTTTCTGCAGTATGGAAGAACTATCAGGTTAATAAGAGTTATCCGGGTAATGCGAGCGTTTCGTTCTGTGCGCTTTTTAATACAACATATTTTCAAATCAAGGATCAACGGAACATTTGCCGCAGTGGCTTTAATTGCTTTTCTGACATTAATATTTGGATCCATAGGAATATTGCAGGTTGAAACAGACCCAGCCTCCAATATCAAAAGCGCCGAAGATGCTTTATGGTGGGCCTTTACTACTATTACAACTGTGGGATATGGAGATAAATATCCGATAACAACAGAAGGAAGATTGATCGCAACTATTTTAATGACCACCGGAGTTGGGCTCTTTGGTACTTTTACTGGTTATGTAGCTTCTTGGTTTGTGAATAGTAATAATGCCATAGAAAAGAAAGATGATTGGATTGATCAGCTTGAAAAGCTAAAAGATTTAGAGGAAAGAGGCATCCTGAGCGAGGATGAATTTCTAGAGCAAAAAAATAAAATTCTTGTAGAAAAGATGAATTGATAATTTTTTGGCTCGCTGATAATGTAAATGAATATAAATGACCTCGGTTCGTGCAGATTTTATAATTAAAGATGATCAGTTAAATTTTGGCTAAAGATTATAAACAGAAGAAAAACGAAACAATGACAAAGCAGTATCGTCTATCAGTGGTTGCAATTATGTTAATTGCATGTTTATCATGCAGTAAAAGTGAAGGAACTGATTCGCCTTGTGGAATATATAATGGACATCAACTATGGATAGGTCCCAAGGGAGGCTGTTATTATTATAATAGTAACAACAACAAAACATACGTTGACAGATCATTTTGCAACTGTAATTGCAATTAATGTATTTCTTGCTATTATTAGACCACTGTGCATGATTAATAAGCAGAAGTTACATTTTCAAGTATTATACTCTATTCCGTCCCCCCGCTCTAGCGCGATTGCATCGCGTGAGCAAACCAAACGATAGAAATGGACAAATAAAACACAGCCTCATTGGCGCAAGAATGAAGAAATCGCAGATTTACGTTAATGCTTAACGAAGTATATCTTTAACGTAATACAAAATCAGCGTGTAACTGATTAGCTTTACTGAACATGGGATGTGGTTACGAACCAATATATTTTCCAGCACAAGATACACTTCGTTAATCTTGCACTAAATGGGGCTAATCGTTATGAATTGATAAATCAGCGGAGCAATAATAACGAAACCGAAAATTACATTTAATCGCTAAAAATAAATTATTTACAAATGAAACACACCTCACTGACCTTGCTATTTGCATGTATTGTATCTATGTCATTCGCCCAGACCGAACGAGGCTCTATTTTTATTGGCGGAAACTCAAAATTGGATTTTTCGACTAATTCGAATATCGAGAAATCCGGATTAGACACTTATCAACTCGACTTTTCGCCCAAAGTGGGATATTTCATATTCAATGGAATGGTTGTAGGTCTTCAGATTCCCATCCAATACGTAAAAGAGACATCAGATTATAGTTCCGATGAAGCCCATTCGGTGGGGATTGCTCCATTTATTCGTCACTATTGGAGTAGCGCTAAAATAAAACCCTATATAGATGCAAGCATCGGATTAGGGGTTATAAAATCCAACTATACATTAACATCCGGAAGTTTTTATCCCTCAAGTAGCCATACTTCGAAAAACGAATTAATGATAAATTTTGGAGTAGGTTTAGCTTATTGGATCACTAAAAATGTATCGTTAGAAAGCGGATTGAAATTCAATTACACCTCCTATGATTTTGGTGGCAGCAATCCGGTAAACACCAGAGGAGCGGGGCTAAATATCGGAATAGCTGTTTCAATTTAGGGAAGACTCCTGCCAGCGCATATTTCCTGATCCGACGTGCTATAAAATAAGAGATGATTTGTGCATTAGCCAAGGAATCTGCTTATAAATAATAAACTGAAAAATATTTGAAACAAAATTTATACATGATGAAGAATCTCTTTCTACTGTTTTTGATGATGTGTGGGTTTACTGCCTATGCTCAGGAAACCTTCTATTTTAATGCATCAGGAAAGAAAATAGCAACCCGAGAAAATGCTAAAAGTTATATTGTCATTGATAAAGATTCGATGGATAAAACACACAAGATCGTCAGTTGTTTTGATATCAACAGTCGCTTGATGTGGCAGGATCGTTATTCCGTTTTACGCAAATATAAAGAGAATAGCTATCTGTTGGATTATTTAACCCTGAGTCCTTTAAGATGGTATGCCTTAGATGAAGATTCGAAGAGAGACGGTCAGCATAAAGAGTGGTATTCTAACGGACAGCTTCACGTGGTGATTGATTTTACTGATGGTGTTAAATCGGGAGAACTAAAGAGTTATTGGATGAATGGATCAGTTAAGCGACATGATGTATACAAAAACGGTGAGATTCAGAAAGGAGAATGTTTGGATTCTCTGGGCAACAAAGTGCCGTATTACGACTATGCCGTCAAACCCCAAATATCAAAATTTGATGGAGATGTGGCCTTATATCTTGCCCATAATGTCAGATATCCCGCACAGGCACAGGAACTACGTATTCAGGGGAGAATAATTACTCGTTTTACAATTACAGAAACAGGAGATATTGCTAATTTTGAAATACTTAGAAGTGTTCATCCTATACTGGATGCTGAGGCCCGTCGTGTTATAGAAGGAAGTGGCAAATGGGTTCCCGGTATGCTGGATGGAAAGGAAGTGAGTGTTCCGGTAATATTACCGGTTAATTTCAGGTTACAATAACCGAATGGTTGAAAGGATAGAATACTCCACTTTTTTTATAGCGAATCTCCTGATCCGTGCCATAAAATAAAAATGAGTTGAAGTGTGGTTTTGCGGGATGAAAGGGGACCCCACCCCTATATCCCCTTAAGAGGACTTAGGGTAGTGAAAAAAGGATGATTGATGAAATTGGAAAAGATACATCATTATTGGTTTTAAAGCAAAATTAATTTGTACACCTTACCAGATTAAAGCCCCTTTATGGTTTTGGAGTAAATACAGAATATGAAAACAAAAGTCACAAAATGGTTATTAGGCTTTTTGGCCTGTGCATTGGTACTTTTCATGCTGGTATTCAAGGAATATCGCTACCAAAGGGCATTAAAACCGGTTGTTGCAGATTCTTCCGCCACAAAAATGGTTTGCGACATCGATACCAATGCCGCTTATCGTACCATGTGGGAAAAGCTGTTTCTGACACAGGATTTGGTTCGTCAGGAGTATTATAACAACCATATCACCGTTGTTACATCAACACCAGTGATAATATGAGCACATAATTCTTTCCCGGAGACACAAGAATCAATCGTACAAATAATGCAACCCATCGGTAAAATCTTAATCATTGCGGGTATCCTGATAGTAATAGCCGGAGTTGTGATTTACTTTGCCGGGGATAAATTATTCTGGCTGGGACGATTACCGGGAGATATTCGTATAGAAAAGGAGAATGTCAGGTTCTATTTTCCGATCACCACCATGATTCTGGTAAGTATCGTTCTATCTGCCATTATTGCTATTATCAAAAGATTCCTGCAATAAAAAGAAGAAACTACCGTACCGGATAAATATTCCTTCTTAATATCAACTAAAAGCAGCATTTACAAGGCAACATGCATCTATAGTTTATATCTGTTTTCCTGACAAATAACAGAAGTAATCTTACCGAAGTATGAAACGATTCATGTTGGCATTAGCGTTGATTGTATGCGTTTGGGGCTGCAGTACTATACAAGAAAACTATACGTTTGCTGATGGCACCTATAAAGGCTCATTCCAAAGGGAGATAATCTGGCAACCGACAGACACTTCAACCGTAACCCTTCGGTTTTCGGGCAACACATGGTCGGGCTCAAGCAGTAAGCCATATTATCCGGCGCTTTGCAAAGGCACCTACTCTATTATTGGCGACACTATTATTTTCACAAATGAGTGCGCATGGACTGCCAATTTTGACTGGACGCTCATACTTAGCGGGAAATACAAAATCAAAATCAAGAGTGACTCGATTGAAATATCAAAAGATTATCGTTCCGCAGCATCCGATACGCAAGTCGACCGCTATAAACTAAAACGTCAATAAAGACATAGATAACAGGCTTATGAAAGGAATTATTGGTTTTGTCATCTGCATCTTCTTTCTGGGATCATGCACCATTACTGAATACACAACCCGCAAATGCGATTGCTCCCATTATGCCATGCTGACTGACGAAATAGCTTGTAGCGGCATATTTGGAAAAAGCGATACCTGCCTAAATTACTTCAATGTTTGGAAACAACTCTTCCTTTCCAGAAATAATATGACGGAAGATTACTTTAACGCTCACATTTTCCCTTGCAGCACAGGACTCGGCAAATGGGACGATGGTATCTCTTTCAATATTAGCTATAAAGTGAAAATTGACTGGGTTGAAGCAAGACTGTACGACTCTTTCCCCGTTTTTCTGAATTCTTCGACAGCCGGTTGGTATCCATCTATCGCTGTTCCGAGGACGACGTTACTCTCCAAAGACCAGATTAACAGTCTTATTGATGCATCAGCATTTAGTGCTCAAATGTTCACTGTAGCATCTGTCAACACACTAAAATACACTTCACGGCAAGCTGCATTTAAAGTATTAATTAAAGCCGCAAAAACCGATACTCTTTGTACTAGTTCCATTTTATATAAAAACACCAGCAGAGTCAATCCTACCAACGGACATCCTTACCTTGAAGCTTCTGGAGATATTAATTGGGATAAAAACCAATGCATCACCGGCTTGATTGATCTGGTTACCGGAGAGACTACCATTACGCCCGGAAACTGCTATATTCTCTTCTGTTTTGATGGTAACACGCAGATTGCGCTTCCCGACGGAACGACAAAATGCATCAATACGATAAAAAAAGGAGATAAAGTCTTAACGGTGAACATGAAAACCATGAAGCCCGAAACTGATATCGTACAAAAGATTGATTCTGTGACTCATGATGATATCGTGAAAATTGCATTTAGCGACAACACCATAAACATTAATACGGCAGATCATCCGTATTTTGTAAAAGGTAAAGGATGGTGTTCCTGTAAACCTGCATTGACCCGCAAAAAATATAACATTTCCACGCAGCAACTTACCAAAGGAGATATTTGCCTCAAATACACAAGAAACCAGCTAACTGAAATACGGGTTGAATCAATTACTCCCCGCTCAGGATCAATAATGACTTACAATCTCAGCCGGTTGTTGAAAAACAACAATTATCTGGCAAATGGAATAGTCGTTTCGACTGAAAAATAATGATGCACAATACTATTTTTCAGGCATAGTGCCTCTTCAGCAATACAAAGCCAACCTCTTGTTTCTATCTAAAAACCAAAGTATTGACTCTTTACGCCCTCATCTTTATCGAAATAAGGAAAATCCATCTTTTATCCGCATCACCATAAAACAGCATCCGTTTTACAGACATCAACTCATTAAATATCAAGCAAATACGCTTTTATATTTACTTTTATTATTATTTGATATGTTTTAAATGTTAATTAATTTTGAAAATATAAAATATCACCTTATATTTGAAGTACCAAAATCATTGTGCAACCAAAATCTAAGATTCAAAATGTGACCTGAAGTGTCTTGAATCTTCCAACATCTAAAGAGAATGAGAACGTCATCCTTCAAATTAGTTACGACTGATTTGCATTCTGTCGTAAACTACCTGAACCATAACATAGAGTTCAGCGACGCAAATTACAGTGATGAAACAGCAGTTCTGACAAGTGAATCGCACCGGATGAAACAGAATAAAAACATGATTATTCTGAAAAAGCATCAGAACTACATTTTCATCAACATCATTGAAAACGATGCTCCCAAAGGAATGTTTCATTTTTCAAAAGAAAATTTCATCAAAGATGTAACTCTTGTCTTTGAAAATTTCTGCGAAGAGTATATTGTTCCTCAAAAGTCAATTTCTTCTGTTGCCTACAACACGGCCAGTGCTTAACGTCCAACAGACCAGGTTCTGCCACACAAGCAACATTCTTCAAATTTAATGCTTTATGCGCGGTTAGTCCGGAGAGATTACCCGTCATAAAGCTTTTTTTGTATCCCAACCCAAGCAGTGTCATCATCCGTTTGAAACGCATACTATAACTGCAGGTTTGCGCCATGAGCCAAAATGCCTAATTTTGCAGAAAATCAAATGATATGTCAATACAAATACGACCAATAGAAGAAGCTGATTTTACTCAACTCATTGCTTTATTCCAAGAATTTGCCATTTTCGAGAAAGCTCCTGAACTAATGACAAATACGGTTGAAAAAATGAAAGCAGAAAAAGCTTACATTAAGGGCTTTGCGGCAATCAATGAAGAGAATACTATTATTGGTTACGCCACCTGTTTTTTTGCTTATTACACGTGGATTGGCAAATCGCTTTATATGGACGACCTTTATGTAAAACCGGAATATCGCGCACAAGGGATTGGCACGAAGCTCATCAACAGCATCATTGATTTGGCAAAAAAAGAAAATTGCAGCAAAGTACGCTGGCAAGTCTCCGAATGGAATACTCCGGCAATAGGTTTCTATAAAAGTCTGGGAGCCCAAATTAATGAGACCGAACGCAACTGTGACCTTATAGTATAAAAATCAACCCCATAACACAGCACATCTACTATAGCCGAATGATCTGCTAGCTGCAATGACACTACCGACATGCCATAAGATAAACGGAAGTTCCCAATAAAAGGTGAAACCAGACTAATTAATTGGTATATTTATCTAAATATCTGCAATTTGACTACAAAGCACATCCGTTCAAGTCAAGATTTCCGACTGATTGCAATATTTTTTTGATTTCCTGCCGTCAACTTATTTTCTTCAATTTTCGTTTCCTGTATTTTTATTATCTTTGCTTGAACAATAGGAAAAAACATGGACGATATCAAACTCAATTCACAATCAAGTAGCTATACAGACGACAATATCATTACGCTTGAAGGGTTGGAGCACGTACGCCGCCGCCCGGGGATGTACATCGGAAAATTAGGCGATGGTACTTATCCCGACGATGGTGTGTATGTGTTGCTCAAAGAAGTTCTCGACAACTCAATCGACGAATTTCGTATGGGCAACGGAAATACAATTCAGGTCAACATGAAAGACGGCACCGTTCGCATACGTGACTTTGGTCGTGGAATACCATTGGGCAAGATGGTGGATGCAGTCTCGGTGATGAACACCGGTGGTAAATACGACTCAAAAGCCTTTAAAAAGTCCGTTGGTTTGAATGGTGTGGGTACAAAAGCCGTCAATGCTCTTTCGTCTCAATTCATGGTGGAAAGTTACCGTGAAGGAGAAATGAAACATGCTGAATTTTCCAAAGGAAAAATCATTTCCGAATCTCCTCTCCAGAAGACCTCTGAATCCAACGGGACTTTGGTGGAGTTTATTCCCGACAATACCATTTTCACTAATTACAAATACCGTGAAGATTACATCGAATCGATGTTGCGGAACTATGCCTACCTTAATACCGGCTTGGCAATCATCTTCAACGGAAAACGTTTTTATTCCAAAAACGGGCTTCTTGACCTGTTAAATGAAAACATCACTTCAGAATGTCTCTACCCTATCATTCACCTGAAGGGGGAAGATATCGAAATTGCTTTTACCCATACCGATCAGTATGGTGAAGAATATTATTCTTTTGTAAACGGGCAGCATACCTCACAGGGAGGTACACACCAAAGCGCATTCCGTGAAGCGATTGCCCGTACCATAAAAGAATATTACAACAAGAACATGGAAGTTACCGATATTCGCAACGGATTGGTGGCTGCTGTGGCGATCAGCGTAGAAGAACCTGTTTTTGAGTCACAGACAAAGATAAAGCTGGGCTCCAAAGATGTCGGGCCGGAAGGTCCTTCGGTAAGTAAATTTATCGGTGACTTTGTAAAGAAAGAAGTTGACAACTACCTGCATAAGAATTTGGAGAGTTCTGATATTCTGCTGAAGAAAATTCAGGATTCGGAAAAGGAGCGTAAAGCCATTGCCGGCGTTACGAAACTTGCGCGCGAAAGAGCGAAAAAAGTAAGTCTTCATAACAAGAAACTGCGTGACTGTCGCGTGCACTACAACGATGCCAAAGGAGAGCAACGCGAAAATTCCAGCATCTTCATTACCGAGGGTGATTCTGCGAGTGGATCTATAACGAAAAGCCGGGATGTAAATACCCAGGCCGTATTTAGCTTGCGTGGTAAACCTCTGAACAGCTTCGGACTTACCAAGAAAATTGTTTACGAAAACGAAGAGTTCAACCTGCTGCAAGCTGCTCTGAATATTGAAGAAGGAATTGAAAACCTGCGTTACAACAAAGTAATTGTTGCGACCGATGCCGACGTAGACGGAATGCACATACGCCTGCTACTCATCACTTTCTTCCTGCAATTCTTCCCCGACCTTGTCAAGAAAGGGCATGTTTATATTCTTCAAACACCTCTTTTCAGGGTAAGAAACAAGAAAGAGACCATCTACTGTTATTCCGATGAAGAAAAGCAGAACGCTATTAAAAAGCTGGGACCAAACCCTGAAATGACCCGATTCAAAGGGTTAGGTGAAATCTCTCCCGATGAGTTCCGTCATTTCATTGGCAAAGATATCCGCCTCGATCCGGTTACGCTGAAAAGAGAAGACTCGGTTGCCACATTACTTGAGTTCTACATGGGAAATAATACTCCCGAACGTCAGGAGTTCATTATAGAAAATCTGGTAATCGAAGAAGACTATACAGATTAACAACTTTTACTCAGTATACAGCAAACACTTGATTGATTGCTGTATACTGAACTATTTTACCTCCTCATTTTTTCAAACGCATCAATCCTTGTTTTGACATTTTCGCGGATATTCATCCAGAAAAGATTATAGTCGTAAACATGAAGATTTTTTGTCGATTTGATCTTTTCACCAACATTATCGGGCAATTCCACCCACAAAATATGAGATGAGGGCTCAATTTCCGCTGCCGGACCCGGTTTTCGTAACAAATTAAACGTCATCAGAGAACCGTGATTGAGCTTTGATGATGCCGGAGATGTCGCATCTGTCCATGTCAACGGATTCACACAAAGAGAATTATCCTTCTCAGCTTTCACTCCGGCCGGAATCTCTCCTTTCTGATAACTACGCCAGCCCACAACGCATCCCGTCGCATCGGCCGTTTTACCCAAAGGAATCGACTTGAAAGAAGTCTTTGGAATCTGATAGCCTATGACATAGGCACAAACAAGCTGTTTTTGCAACGGTTGGCCATCAAAATACTCCTGCAGCAGACGAATCGCATGAAGGCTTCCCTGACTGTGTGAAGCAATAATAATCGGACGATGGTTATTATAATGCGTCAGATAATATTCAAAAGCCTGCTTCACATCACTGTAGGCCAAATCAAAAGCCTTTTGTGCAGCAGGTGTGGTGCGAATGAAGAATGCCTTCAGGTTAGCCTGACGATAACGCGGAGCAAACACCCGACAACTACCGTTAAAAACGGAAGCCTGATATAAAATGGATCGTGAATCGGTTTGACTGTTCAGGGTTGCATCCGTCAAATCGGCATTCCAGGCTCCATCTTTCACTTCCTGAGAAAACGAAGTGGGATGAATAAAGAAAACATCAGCACGTTGGTCACGCGGTTCATTTGCAAGAAAAGCCGGAATAGAATCACTATTGTCGTGCTTAAACGGCGATGCTGCCCAGAAGGAGAGATTTCCGTAATCGGGAGCCGGACCTGTATTCTCAGCCGACGAAGCTTCCAAACGCTTCGCCATCAATTTTTGCACCAGTTTTCCGCGTTGTGCATCGGCAGACGGGACAAGCAGGAAACATATAAGTATTGCTATTATATTCTTATTCATAACTGATTTATTTTGAAATTAGAATGCAATTATAATCATTTTCAGGAAAAAAAACAGCCGGACATTTCTGCCCGGCTTGTTTATTGCTCCTCAAACCACTATTCAATCGAAATCTGTCTCACAGGTTTCGGTTTTGCTTCTTCTTTTTTAGGGATTGAAATGATCAGGATACCCTTTTCATATTTTGCCCCTATCTTTTCCGTATCTGCACTACTGGGCAGCGTAAACGAACGACTGAATGATTCATAACAGAATTCCTGTTTGGTGTATTTGCCTTTGGGGTCTTCTGTTTTTGTTTCGCTCTTTTTTTCGGATGAAATGGTCAGATACCCATTGTTTACCTCTACCTTGAAATCTTCCTTTTCCATTCCGGGCGCGGCCACTTCAACCTCAAAATTTTCTTCAGTCTCTTTAATGTTAACGGACGGCAAGGTCGTATTCGTATTCGAATAGTGACGATTCGTCCAATCATTCCAATTATTACTCAAAAAATCATCGAAAAGGTTCGACCAAGAGGGAACCAAATCATTTCTTCTGATGAGTGACATAACTACCTCCATTTTTTAAGTTGAACATCAATTAAAGAACATTGTTTCTGAAATAAAATATTCAAAACCTGTGCCAAACAGAATCAGATTACTTATCTTATTAATAATCAATTAGCATCTTTCGGCTCAACAAAAAACAGAGTCAAAATGACAGGAAAAAATTACAGAAATGAGACAATTTTACACGTTCTGCGACTGCATTATTGCACTAACAAACCCCATCGTGAACCCGGCAATGGCAAAAGCCACAACAAAAATAATGGAGATAATTACCATTATACCGGTAGCAATGTAATAAAACTTCTGATATTTCAAGGCTTCTTCCAAATCACTATTATTTTTATTTGCCACTGCTTTTTTCGCGTAGTTTGAGAACTTTACGAGAAATAACATGGGAACAAAAGTCAAAACTGCAAATATCAAATAAGCAATACCCAGGATTCCTGCACCGGGAAGTTCTGTTTTTGTGCCGGCAAGCAATAGAACGATTGCACTAAATGCCATAAAACCGGCCATTACAATACAAAATACAGCTATAAATTTTGACCACTTCCGGGTTTCATCCAAATGAAGCAAGGCTGCTTCTGTGACTTCCACTTTCGTTTCAACTTCTGCCGGTTTTGGCGCCACAACGGGTTCTTTCTGTTTTTCAAAATAATAGTCCATAATTCAGATACGAAATTATTAGTATTTAGATTAGTTTTTGTTTCAGTGAGGTTTAGCCCGTTCATACTGAACAGGCCAAGAAATGTCGTCTTTGAGTTGTGTAGCGGCATGTAGCGGAAAATATGGATCCCGCAGAAACTCCCGGGCGACAAGTATAATATCAGCTAACCCGTTTGTCAAAATTGTTTCTGCCTGTTCGGCCTTAGTAATCAAACCAACGGCTCCTGTTTTCATGCCGGCTTCCTGCTTGATTTTTGCTGCAAACGACACCTGATAACCGTAGCCAATTTGCACCTTCGCATCAGGCAATAACCCTCCGGAAGAAATATCCATCAAATCCACACCTCTGTTTTTCAATAATATGGCTAGCTTAACCGATTGAGCTTCATCCCAACCGCCTTCCGCCCAATCCGTTGCGGATATGCGAACAAAAAGAGGCTTACTGACCGGCCAAACTTGTCTTACAGCATCAACTACTTCGAGCAACAACCGGACACGATTGTCAAAACTACCGCCATATTTATCGGTACGTTTATTGGTAATCGGCGATAAGAACTGATGTAGCAAATAACCATGAGCCGCATGAATTTCGACCACATCAAAACCTGCTTCATTTGATCTCTGGGCTGATTTTCGAAACTCTTCCACTACCCATTCTATCAATTCGGCATCCATTTCTAATGGAACAGGCGCCCCGGTTTCAAACGGGATTGAAGATGGAGCCAGCGGTTGCCAGCCACCTTTATCCGGAAACAGGTAAACATCTCCTTCGCGCCACAAGCATCCTGTACTTGCTTTACGACCGGCATGAGCCAGTTGAATACCCGATAAGCCTCCCTGTTGGTGAATGAAATGATTGATCTGCTTCCATTTTTCCACATGTTCGTTTTTCCACATTCCCAGATCGTAGGGAGAAATTCTTCCTTCGGGCGAAACAGCTGTCGCTTCGGCAATAATCAATCCGGCACCGCCAACGGCTCTGCTTCCGTAATGTACAAAATGCCAATCGTTAGCAAAACCATCTTCTGCCGAATATTGACACATAGGAGAAACAACTATTCTGTTTTTCAGTTCCAGCCCCCTAAGTTGAAGCGGGGATAATAATAATGTTTTCATGTTTAAATTTTTTGTATTAAGCAGCTCATTTTCTGCAAATTACATTCTTCACTCTGAAGATCAACAAAAAACAATCATTCTCACGCGTTCTATTCTGGCTACAAATATACTATTTCACACACCATATTTTAACATTAAAAGCGTATAAAAAAACAGATATTTTACACATATAGAACATAAACAGCTGAAAACATGCATTATGAACAACATCCAAACAGGATCCACATTTCCAATATTAAAAAAGGAACGCCATAAAATTGTAATCCCGATAGAAACTATTACTTTTGATTCTCATTACAACTAAACTTTCAAATCAAATGAAGAAACCTTTATTACTTCTTTTCTGCACGTTGCCTGTGGCGATGTTTGCACAACAAAGCTATACACTCACCGGCAAAATCGGAGAATTAAATGCTCCTGCAAAAATATATCTGCAACATCAGGTAGACAAAAAGATGGTAGTTGACACTGCAAAGCTGGTAAAAGGCGCATTTACATTTAAAGGCATTGCTGGAGATCCGGAATATGCCAGACTGGTTATTGACCACGAAGGAAAGGGATTACAGGCTATTCGGCAACCCGACTTAAAGACCATTTTCATCGAACCCGGCACAATCACATTCCAAAGCAAAGACTCGATTGCCAATGCTTCGATTAGCGGCTCGAAAACCAACAGCGAATATCAAAGTCTGCTTAAACTGCTGGATCCCGTCATTCGGGCTCAAAAGGCGCTTTCTGCCGAATATCAGGCAGCACCGCAATCCAAGCGTGAATCGAAAGAATTTATGGACGACCTCGAAAAAAGAGACGATGCAATAACCGCAGAGCAGAATAAAATTCTGGCTTCGTTTATCAAAGTAAATCCGGGTAGTTTTGTGAGCCTGGCGATGTTAAACAATCTTGCCGGTGCGACTCCCAATCCCAATGAAATGGAACCGATTTTCAACCAATTGTCCGACAATATCAAGAACTCCAAAGCCGGACAGGAATACGCGAAAGGGTTGATGCAACTCAAAGCGACTGCCATTGGTTCGATTGCTCCCGATTTTACGATGAACGACCAGAATGGCAAGCCTGTAGCGCTTTCTAGCTTCAGAGGCAAATATCTTTTGCTTGACTTTTGGGCTTCGTGGTGCGGTCCTTGCCGTCGCGAAAATCCTAATGTGGTAGCAGCCTACAGTCATTTCAAGGATAAAAACTTTACCATCCTGGGAGTATCACTCGATAATGAGAACGGAAAAGATGCCTGGTTGGCTGCCATCGCCAAGGACGGACTGACATGGAATCATGTGTCAGACCTGAAATACTGGAACAACGCGGCTGCTCAACTCTATCAGGTACGTTCAATTCCTCAAAATTTCCTGCTTGACCCCAACGGAAAAATCATTGCTAAAAACCTGAGAGGCGAAGATCTGGAAAAGAAACTGACTGAAATTTTTGCAAAATAATCATTTCGCAGTAACACTAAAAACAAAGCGGATAAGTCTTTCGTAGAGAAATGCTTATCCGCTTTTGTTTTATAACCTCGTTTGGCCTTTTTATTCTGCAAGCTCTATCTTCGTCTTCATATTCTTGATTTTTTCGTTGGCCACCAGGCGAAGTACTTGTTTTACCTTGCTGGCTTTTACTGCCACATACGAATAGTAGTCCTTGACTTCTACCAATCCAAGTTCTTGTTTGTCGAGCTGTCCTTTCTTGAACATAAAGCCAACCACGTCCATTTTACTCAACTTGTCTTTTTTCCCTTTGCCTATGTAAATGGTAGCCCAATCGGGTTTCGGAGGTGCTGAGACCAGTTTTGGCAAAGCTAATAACGATGATTCAACGGAGACAAAGCCGGGCAGTTCCTCATTGGCAGCTAACATGAGATATGCGTTGCCTTCGGTTTCCATGCGAGCAGTACGACCATTGCGATGCACAAACTCTTCCAGACGAGGCGGAGCGTCGAAATGAACGACATGCTTAATTTCAGGAATATCCAGTCCGCGCGAAGCCAAATCGGTAGAAATAAATACGCTACAACTACCATTCCTGAACTTGGAAAGAGCTCGTTCTCGTTCCGTTTGTTCCAGTTTTCCGTGAAAGAATTCGTTTGCCAAATTCCTGGTTGTCAAGTAGGCATGCACTTTTTCCACCGTTTCGCGCTGATTGCAAAAAACAAGCGTGGAATCGTTCCCAAGGTAGCACAGCAAGCGGAAAAGCAAGTCGAACTTATCGTTATTCTCTCCTTTTACGGTAAATATTTCAAGCCCTTTAAGGGAAGTATCTTTTTCGGAATAATCAAGTTTAATCGGATTACGGATACCCGTAAAAGCCGGAATAGAAACCGCATCTGTGGCCGATGTCATGATACGCTTCTGCAAAGAAGGTATACTGCCGATAATTGCCTCCATATCTTCCGCAAAGCCCATTTCGAGCGATTTATCGAATTCATCAAGCACCAACAATTGAATTTCGTCAAGGGCAACGTTTCCCCGTGCTATGTGATCTTTGATGCGCCCGGGTGTTCCGATAAGCAAAGCCGGTGGAACTGCCAGATCGCGCTTTTCGCCATTGGAAGGCCTACCGCCAAAGCACGTGTTTACTTTATAGCCGGTGCCCATACTGCGCCATACCTGTTCTATTTGTTGTGCCAATTCGCGCGAGGGAGCTACAATAAGAGCCTGAACTTTCTGGCATTCGAGATTCATATTCATCAATACCGACAGCAGATAAGCCAGCGTTTTGCCCGATCCTGTGGGAGATAGTAAAATTACATCTTTGCCTGTTTCGTTTGCGTCAAGAGTTGCCAATTGCATGGCATTAAGCGATTCGATACCCATGCTTCTCAGCGTGTTATCGATTTGTGTGGAGTTATTATTCATTTTGCAAAGATAAGCAATTAAAAGGAGATGGCTATCTCGGCCATAAACAGACAAAAGGCAGACAAACTTTAGATAAGTTTGTCTGCCTTTTGTGTTAACACATCGATCGATTGTCAATCATTAGATCGCCTGAGCTTGATAGCCGAGTTTATCCAAACCGTTTTGTATGTCTTCTGCCGAAAGTGTTTCATTTTCTACGGTCAGCACTTTATCCGGATTTGCCGTATCGACCGACCATTTACCGGTACCGGCTGTCTCATCCAAAAACGGAGTTACTTTGGCGATACACCCGCCACAATTGATATTTGTTTTAAATTGCATCGTTACTATTTTAATTTACTGATTGTTTTATATTTAAGTCTCAAACTGTTTGTTACCACGCTTACACTGCTCAACGCCATAGCGGCTCCGGCAATCATCGGATTAAGCAAAAAACCTGATACCGGATACAGAATACCTGCTGCAATAGGTATGCCAATCAGGTTATACACAAATGCCCAAAACAGGTTCTGCCGGATCGTCAGCACGGTATGACGCGATAATGACATGGCCTGACCTATTTTCGATAAATCGGACGAAAGCAAAGCAATTTTGGCTACATCCAACGCGATGTCACTACCCTTACCCATCGCAATGCTAATATCGGCCTGAGCCAATGCGGCACTATCGTTAATCCCGTCGCCAACCATGGCTACAATCTTACCTTTACCTTGCAACTCTTTAACGAAGTTGGCTTTCTCGGCGGGAAGAAAATTGGCTTTGTAACGAGAAATACCCGTTTGAACGGCGATGGCTTTAGCCGCTTGTTCATTATCGCCCGTCAACATGTAAACATCTATTCCCCGTTTCTGAAGCTTCTTAATTGCAGGAGGCGAAGACTCTTTGACTGCATCAGCAATGGCGAACGCCGCAAGCAGTTTATGGGTAGATGCAAAATAGACAACCGTATAAGCTTTCAGGTATTGTTCTTCAATCCAGATTTTATCTGCTTTGTCAATTTCAATACCTTTTTCGGTAACCATCGCTTCGTTTCCAATGCAATAAACAGCATTGCCAAGAGATCCTTCAATTCCTCTGCCTGCCTGAATTTCAACCGTAACACCTTCTATAAGGCTTGCCGTTTTTTCATGATAACCTGCCATCGCATCGGCCAGCGGATGTTCCGACGACTTTTCGATGGTATACAAAACATCGTGTAATTCTTTGGATTCATCGGTAAACCATTTTGAGGCAACTACCTTCGGTTTTCCAACGGTAATCGTTCCTGTTTTGTCCAATACGACTGCGGTAATTTCACGGGCTTTTTCAAGACTTTCTGCATCTTTTATCAGAATTCCGTTGTGAGCACCGCGCCCTACTCCCACCATAATAGCCGTAGGAGTCGCCAATCCCAACGCACAGGGACAGGCAATGACCAAAACCGTAACCATTGCCAGCAGCCCATGCGTAAAGCCGTTTTCTCCACCCCAGATCATCCAGGCACCAAAACTCAACACAGCGATCGCCATCACTACCGGCACAAAAACAGCCGCAATTTTATCCACCAGCTTTTGCACCGGAGCTTTACTGCCCTGAGCATCCTGCACCATTTTAATGATTTGTGCCAGTACCGTTTCTCCGCCTACTTTCTGCGCTTTGAAGCGAAAACTTCCCTTGTGATTAATTGTTCCGGCAAACACTGCACTTCCAGGCTGTTTTTCCACCGGCAAAGGCTCTCCGCTAATCATGCTTTCGTCCACAAAAGAAGAACCTTCGGTCACCAGACCATCCACCGCAATTTTTTCTCCCGGTTTCACCAGCAGAATCATGTCGGGTTTTACGCTGGTAACAGGCACTTCAACCGGATTACCATCATTAATCACAGTCACCGTTTTAGGTTGCAAACCGATCAACTGCTTGATCGCGGACGAAGTGTTATTCTTCGCTCTGGCCTCGAGCAATTTTCCCAGCAAAATAAAGGCTATGACTACAGCCGAAGCCTCGAAATAGACATGCGCTTCAAGTCCCCGACTAGTCCAGTAATCGGAAAAGAGAGTGTTGAATACGCTAAAAAGATAGGCGGTTCCGGTACTGAGAGCCACCAGCGTATCCATATTGGATGAGCCGTGTTTCGCCTGTTTCCCGGCCCCCACAAAGAATTGCCGGCCTAATACAAAGACAACCGGGGTCGCCAGTACCCACAAAATATAGTTGACATAAGGCATCTCCATAAAGAACATGCCCAAAACAACTAACGGCAGCGACAAAGCAATTGCCCAGATAGTTCGTTTACGCAGCGACTCATATTTTTTACGTTGAAGATCTTCAAGGGTATCTCCCTGTGCAGTCTCTTCTTCAATCATCAAATCGTATCCAACGGCCTGTAATGCAGCTTTCAGGTCTGCTTCGGAAATCATTGTGGATAGATATTCCAGCTGAGCCATACCGTTGCCATAATTGACAGAAGCCGCAATCACACCGGGCTGTCGCCCCAAAACCGTTTGGGCACTGCTGGCACAGGAAGCGCACGACATGTTAAGTACCGGAAAACTCTTTTTCATTACAGGAACATCGTAACCCAGTCCACGCACACTTTTTATTATCACAGGCAATACCTCCGCTCCTTCTGTTGTAACGACTGCCCGACGATTATTAAACTCAACGACATGATCGATGACACCAGGGATGTTGTGCAATGTTTTATCCACAATCAGAGCACAATGCTCACTTTCCATACCCGAAACAGGCAAATAGTAAGTCGACTTTGTTGGTTGCATGAGATAATGATTGGTTAGATGTACTCGTGAGACGTGCAAAAATCATGCCCGCACTTTTATAGTGCTACAAATATAATATACTACCTCGATAAAACCGAAATATTATTTGAAAATGATTGGATTCCCTTCGGGAACAGTGATTGACAAATCTGTAAATTCCAGACCTTTATAACCTGATACAACAAGGCCTTTTTGAGCTTGCAAATTGCAATTTTCAAAATGAAAGCTATCTTTCAGAGAATACTCGTCGCCCGAGAACACTCCGGCAGCCTGACAGGTTCCTTTCAGATTAACTATACGAATATTCTTCAACTGAGTGGGCTTATCTGCAGGAGGTGCAAGCGGCGGAACCATCCTCCATCGCGTATTAATATCGAAAACGCTTTCCACATTGTCGACCGTAATATCGCGGTATTCAATATCTTCTACCATACCGCCACGGCTTGGCTGCGACTTAAAGCGTACTAAAGAACGATTGGCATTTCCAAATGTACAATTGCGGATTAACACATGACGGACATCGCCCGAGATTTCACTACCGAAAGCCACGCCGCCGTGACCATATCCGAAACGGCAATTTTCAATCACAATATTTTCCGAAGGACGG
>JAUZOL010000043.1 GCA_030706455.1 Bacteroidota bacterium | reverse complement strand
TTTCGTATCATTTCCCCGAAACCAAACGTTTTTCGGAAGAAGAATTAGAACATGAAAAAACGGTGCTCAATATGCTGGATGAAGAGCGGCTTCAATATGTCGGTTCGGTGGTGCTGGGTTTGAATGATGCGTTGGTGGAGCTTACCGGTTCGCTGGCAGGTTTCACGCTGGCACTGGGCGATACCCGGGTGATTACGCTTGCCGGGCTGGTGACCGGTATTTCGGCCGCTTTGTCGATGGCTTCGTCCGATTATCTTTCGTCGAAAGCAGAAGGGGATGCACGCGCCAAAAAATCGGCAGTTTACACGGGTGTAGCTTATCTGTTTACTGTTATATTCCTGATACTTCCATTTTTGCTGCTTACCAGTAAGTTGATGGCGCTGGCCATTACTCTGGCTATTGCCGTATTGATTATCTATGCGTTCAATTATTACATTTCGATGGCAAAAGATCTGAATTTCAGGGCACGTTTCTGGGAAATGACGCTGATCAGTTTAGGTGTAGCCGGTTTCTCATTTTTAGTCGGGTGGGGGCTGAAAGCGTTGCTGGGAGTGAATATTTGATAGATACGAGATATTTAGCAATGAAAAGCGGACTTCGGTGCGCTTTTTTTTGTTGATTGTAAAGAACCCGAAAATGCGGTAGGTATAGATAAAAAGGAGGATAGAATTCGCTATGATTTGACACGAAATTATGTTGCATAACATATAAATGAACGTGCGGGCATAGGAAATAAGTGTTATTTTTACACCCATTAATAAGAATGCGCTTTGTCGTGATAGCTTATTATGGCCTTGTAAAATAAATACCTTGAAAACAATTGAATACGTTGTGCGTGGACTGTTTTTGACGATTCTGTTTCGGGTATTGGCCTTGCAAAATGAGATGCCAACCTTAAAGACGGCTTGTAAATAGTGCATCCAAGAACTAAGACTGACAAATATAAGAAGCAGAATAAATCCTCTTAATTAAAAATAGTCTAATAAAAATTATGAACTGGAATTCACATGAATTTATTTGGCTCGACTGGGTGATTATTGCGGTCGGGATTTTGGCTGTAACTTGGGCTGTATGGCGCTCGATACAGAAGGACAAACGTTTACAAAAAGGTGCCGATAGTGAAAACTACCTTTTTGGTAAAGGCGAGCCCTGGTATATTATTGGTGCTGCTATCTTTGCTGCAAATATTGGTTCGGAACACCTTGTAGGTCTGGCCGGAACAGGAGCAAAAAATGGTGTTGGTATGGCACACTGGGAGATGCAGGGCTGGATGATCCTCATTCTGGGTTGGCTCTTCGTTCCGTTCTACCAACTTATGAATAATAAGCTGGGAAAAATCATCACGATGCCCGACTTCCTCAAAAACCGTTACACACCCCGTACAGGTTCGTGGTTGTCTATCATCACTTTGATAGCATACGTGCTGACCAAAGTGAGTGTGACTGCGTTTACCGGTGGTATCTTCATGGAGAGTCTTCTTGGCTTGCCTTTCTGGTACGGCGCTATCGGTTTGATCGTTTTGACGGGTATCTTCACCATCTTTGGTGGTATGAAAGGCGTAATGACACTTTCTGCTATTCAAACTCCTATCCTTATTATAGGTTCGTTCCTCGTACTTTTCCTTGGTTTGGCTGCCCTCGGCCACGGTTGTATCGCTGATGGTTGGACAGCAATGATCGACCACGCAAGAAGCATGGGTCTTGGAGCTGATGGCCATGCTTACGGCACAAATCACATGTTCCACTTCGAAACAGGCGACCCGATGTATGATGAATATCCCGGCTTTTGGGTGTTTATCGGTGCTTCCATTATCGGTTTGTGGTATTGGGCTACCGACCAGCACATTGTTCAACGTGTGCTCGGACAACAAAAAGGCGAATCAAGCGATGTTGTGATGAAGCGTGCGCGCAGAGGTACTATTGCTGCCGGTTATTTCAAATTGTTACCGGTATTCATGTTCCTTATTCCTGGTATGGTTGCCGCTGCATTGGCAGCTCGTCCTGAGAGCGGCTTTACCTTGGATAATCCCGATACCGCTTTCGGTTCGATGGTTAAATTTGTGTTGCCTGCTGGTGTAAAAGGTATCGTTACTATTGGTTTTATTTCTGCTTTGGTAGCTTCGTTGGCTGCATTCTTCAACTCCTGCGCAACCTTGTTTACCGAAGACTTCTACAAACCAATGTTCAAAAACAGAAGCGAAGCTACTTACGTTTTGGTAGGTCGTATGGCTACAATTGTTGTAGTTATACTGGGTATTATCTGGATACCGGTTATGATGAGTCTCGGTAGCCTCTATTCTTACCTGCAAGGTATTCAGTCGTTGCTGGCTCCTGCCATGGTGGCTGTGTTCCTGATGGGTATATTCTCCAAGAAAATAACACCGAAAGCAGGTGAAGCAGGTTTGATCGCCGGTTTCCTTATTGGTATGGCACGCTTGTTGACCAATATCTTTACAAATACAGGAAAAGATGTAATGACCGGTTGGTTCTGGAATTCAACTCATTGGTTCTGGCATACAAACTGGCTTATCTTTGAAATCTGGTTGTTGGTATTCATTATGATGTTTATGGTTGTGGTTTCCTTCTTTACCAAAAAACCGACCGCTAAACAGATTGAATTCATTACGTTTAACGACGATTACAAGACTCTTATCAAACAAAGCTGGAATAAGTGGGATGTTATTGCCTCAATCGGGGTAATTGCTTTTTGTGCTGCATTCTACCTGTATTTCTGGTAATTAAAAAACGATGACTTTATCCCTTCTTTCAGGTTTGGGAGAAGGGATAAATTTTGGTCATCTATTTAGAATTTAAAATATAGAATAGTGTCTGAAAAGAACGGAATAGTAAATCTCTACGAACAAAACGACCGCTTTTATGTGGCTGTGGACTGTATCATTTTTGGGTTTCATCAGGGAACGTTGAAACTGTTGCTGATCAAACGTAAATTTGATCCCTGCAAGGGAGAGTGGTCACTGATGGGAGGTTTCTTAAACAAAGACGAAAGTATTGATGCTGCTGCCGAACGGGTGCTACAGGATTTGACGGGACTGGAAAATGTTTACATGGAGCAGATCGGTATTTTTGGCGAACTGGATCGTGATCCGGGAGAACGGGTGCTTTCTGCGGCTTATTACGCGTTGATTAATATCGACGATTACGATAAAGAGCTGGCGGCTAGTCATAATGCCGTTTGGGTGCCGATCACCGAAATTCCCGATCTGATTTTTGACCATAACAAGATGGTGCGTATTGCACAGAAACAGCTGAAACGAAAAGCCGCAGTAGAACCGATTGGCTTTAATCTGTTGCCCGAATTGTTTACGTTGCCACAGTTGCAGTCGCTCTACGAAGCAATTTTTGGAGATACGCTCGATAAACGTAATTTCCGTAAGAAGCTGCTTGCAATGGATGTCTTTGAAAAGACGGAAGAAAAAGACAAAAGTAACTCTAAAAGAGGAGCATACTATTATCGTTTTGATTACGATAAGTATACTGAATTGGTACAAAGCGGACTCCGGTTTGCATTGTAGTCTGTTAGAACAAAGAGCAAAGACTTTGTTCTTTGACAAATGCGGTTTTGAAATTTGATTTTATTGTTTGAAAAACTGAATGGAGAGTAAGAAAAGGTCTGAAACGCCTTTGCTCTTTATTCTTTACTCTGAAAAATATGACCAGAAAAGAACTGAAAGAAGTGGTATGGCAAACGAACCTCGACCTTGTAAAACATGGTTTGGTGATTTTTACCTGGGGTAATGTTAGTGCCATTGACCGTAACGAAGGTATCGTGGCAATTAAACCTTCGGGTATCTCTTATGATGATATGAAACCTGAAGATATGGTGCTGCTCGATATCGAAGGTAATGTGGTGGAAGGAAAATGGAAACCTTCTTCCGATACTCCTACTCACCTTGCACTCTATCGTGCGTTTGAAGGCATCGGTGGGGTAGTGCATACACACTCAACATTTGCAACATCATGGGCTCAGGCCGGATGCGATATTCCTAACATAGGTACAACACATGCCGACTATTTCAGTCAGGCAATTCCTTGTACCCGTGCAATGACAGAAGCCGAAGTGAAAGGCGAATATGAACTGGAAACCGGAAACGTCATCATCGAACGTTTTCAGGGCATCAATCCGGTGCATGTGCCGGGCGTGCTGGTTAAAAACCATGGTCCGTTCTCGTGGGGCAAAGATGCTCACGATGCAGTGCACAATGCCGTTGTGATGGAGCAAGTGGCTAAAATGGCATTTGTGGCTTACAGCGTTAACCCGCAATTGCAGATGAATCCTTTGCTTGTAGAAAAACATTTTATGCGTAAACACGGACCGAATGCCTATTACGGGCAATAAAGTCTTGTGAATCCCCTAGCGGGGTCATATTATATTGAAATATTAATAACTTTCTTACCTGCCCGAAAAATACCCTCTTTGGAAGAGTGGATTGAGGAGGCCTAAAAACTTACTTATTATGATTTACAATGATTTAGAAGTTTGGTTCGTTACCGGCGCACAGCTTTTATACGGTGGCGATGCAGTTGTTGCAGTTGATGCACACTCGAACGAAATGGTGAAAGGTTTGAACGAATCGGGTAACCTGCCAATTAAAGTGGTTTATAAAGGAACCGCGAACTCTTCTGCCGAAATCTCGGAAATCATGCGTGCTGCCAATGGCGATACAAAGTGCGTTGGTATGATTACATGGATGCACACTTTCTCTCCTGCCAAAATGTGGATTCACGGTTTGATGGACTTCAAAAAACCATTGCTTCACCTGCACACACAATACAACGCTCAAATTCCATGGAACGAAATCGACATGGACTTTATGAACCTCAACCAGTCGGCTCACGGCGACCGCGAATTCGGTCACATTACCAGCCGTCTGCGCAAACCGCGTAAAGTGGTTGTTGGTTATTGGAAAGACGCTGATACTCAGTCTAAAATTGCAGGCTGGATGCGCGTTTGTGCCGGTTGGGCCGATTCACAGGATATGTTGATTATCCGTTTTGGCGACAACATGAACAATGTGGCTGTGACCGATGGCGATAAAGTAGAAGCTGAAATTCGTTTGGGTTATCACGTGGACAATGCTCCGATTGCAACATTGGTGCCTTATGTCAATGCTGTTACCGAAGCCGAAATTGATGCTTTGGTTGACGAATACGAAAAAATCTACGACTTTGCAGCCGATAGCAAGAAAGGTGCTGAAAAACATCAGTTCGTTCGCGATGCTGCTGCTCAGGAAATTGGTCTCCGTCGTTTCCTTCAGGATAAAGGTGCAAAAGCTTTCACTACCAGCTTCAACGAACTGGAAGGCATGAAACAGCTGATGGGTTTTGCTTCTCAGCGTTTGATGGCCGAAGGTTACGGTTTCGGTGCCGAAGGCGACTGGAAATCGGCAGCTTTGGTTCGTACCATGTGGGTAATGGGTCAGGGTCTTAAAGGTGGCCAGTCATTCCTCGAAGATTACACATTGAACTTCGACGGCGAAAACTCAACCATTCTGCAGGCTCACATGTTGGAAATCAACCCGGATATTACCGGCGTTAAACCTCGCGTGGAAGTTCATTTCCTCGGTATTGGTGATTCCAAAACCTGTGCTCGTTTGGTATTTCAGGCTCACGAAGGTACAGGTGTTGCAGCTACCATCGTTGATATGGGTAACCGTTTCCGCATGATCGTGAACGAAGTGGAAGTGGTTAAGCCGCAGGCTCTTCCTAAACTTCCTGTTGCATGTGCTTTGTGGAAACCGATGCCTAACTTTGAAGTAGGTGCAGGTGCATGGATTCTGGCAGGTGGTACTCACCACTCCAGCTTCTCGTTTGCCGTAACAACAGAAATGATGGAAGATTACGCTGAAATAGCAGATATCGAAATGTTGATTATCGACAAGGATACTACTATCCGTCAGTTCCGTCAGGATTTGCGCAACAACGAAGTTTATTACATGCTTAACAAAGCGTTGAGATAATTTATCAATATGCCAATGTGCTAATGTGCCAATCATTGGCATATTGGCATATTAGCTAATTTGCACATTAATAAAATGAAATACGTTATAGGACTTGACTATGGCAGTGACTCTGCCCGTGCTGTTGTGGTAGATGCCGAAACCGGCAAAGAACTGGCCTCTTCGGTGAAATATTATCCCCGCTGGACGGAGGGTAAATATTGTGTTCCGACCGCTAACCAGTATCGCCAACACCCGCAGGATTATATTGATGTACTTGAATACACCGTAAAGGATGCTTTGTCGAAATGTCCTGCTGGCACCGCCGAAAATGTGGTGGGTATGGCATTTGATACAACCGGAAGTACTCCTGTATTTACCGATAAAGAAGGTACGCCTCTGTCCATGTTGCCCGAATTTGCCGAAAACCCCAACGCCATGTTCGTATTGTGGAAAGACCACACTGCTATTCAGGAAGCACAGGAAATTAACGACCTGTGTGCAAAATGGGATATAGACTACAGTTCTTACGAAGGCGGTATCTACTCTTCCGAATGGTTTTGGGCAAAAGCCCTGCATGTACTTCGTGTTGATGAAAAAGTACGTTCAGCTGCTTATTCTATCGTAGAACATTGCGACTGGTTGCCCGGTTTGCTCGTGGGCAAAACCAAACCCGAAGATATTTGCCGCAGTCGTTGTGCCTCGGGACACAAAGCTATGTGGCTCGAAAAATGGGGCGGTCTTCCATCAGAAGAGTTCCTGACAGCACTCGATCCTCTTTTGGGCGGTTACCGCGATCGTCTTTATACAAGCACTTGCCCCAGCGACAAGAAAACCGGTACATTGACCGCAGAATGGGCGCAACGCCTTGGTTTGACAACGAATGTTGCCGTTGCTGTTGGTGCATTCGACTGCCACATGGGAGCCGTTGGTGCCGAAGTGAAACCGGGCGCGTTGGTACGCGTTATCGGTACGTCTACCTGCGATATCATGGTGTCGAGTTACGAAGAGATGGGTGATAAGCTTATCCCTGGCATTTGCGGACAGGTTGACGGTTCGGTTATTCCGGGCTTGGTAGGTCTCGAAGCCGGTCAGTCTGCTTTCGGCGATGTTTACGCGTGGTTCAAACGCGTGGTGGCATGGCCTATCGAACAATCCGATCTGATTGATGCCGAAACCAAAAAGAAAATTATCGATGGCATTATCCCTGCTTTGGAAAAAGAAGCAGCGAAAGTGCCAGTATCCGAATCCACTATCTTAGCAACCGACTGGATGAACGGTCGCCGTACTCCAGATGCCAATCAGGCTGTGAAGGGAACGATTACCGGCCTGAACCTTGGTAGCTCAGCTCCGCTTATTTTCCGTGCGTTGGTAGAAGCTACCGCTTACGGCTCGAAAGCGATTGTCGATCGTTTTATCGAAAACGGTGTTGAAATTAAAGAGATTATTGGTATCGGTGGTATTGCTCTGAAATCCTCTTTTGTAATGCAAACGTTGGCTGATGTGCTCAATATGCCGATTAAAGTGGCGAAAGCCGAACAGGCATGTGCTTTCGGTGCTTCGATGTTTGCTGCCGTGGCTGCCGGTGTGTATGCCAAGGTGGAAGATGCACAGAGTGCAATGGGAATGGGCTTTGCGAAAGAGTACTATCCCAATGCCGAAAACCATAAAATGTATCAGGCTCTGTACGAAAAGTACTGCAAGCTGGGTGCATTTACCGAAAAAGAATTTTAATTTGTGTTTTAATTCATAGGTTTGAGTCCCGGTTCTCGCGAAGAGAATCGGGATTTGTTTTTTTATTTTACCTGAAATGATTTCAGTCTCAAAGGCTCATCCTCTCGGGATAAATCGTAACTTAGCAGAAGCTTTTATTGGAGGTGAAAATTTCTTTAGATAAGTGATTTCAAATTAACAGCAGGTTTCAGGAATGTTATACTGACCTGTAAATCTGCAAATTCATAATAATTATGATTATCGGTTATTATCCCTAAGTGGAAAATCAATACACTATATCCTTTTTCTCAGCGTTCTTTGCTAAAAACTTTGCTCTCTTTGCGGTAAAAAAAATCTTAGATTAACCGCTTAGAACGCCAAGAATGCGCAAAGTACACAAAGAGTTGGTCTATTAGGTAAATAATCCGATAGTCATATAATAATTTCAACTATGTTTAGTAAAGAGACTTATATTCAGCGCCGGTTGACGCTGGCAAAGAAACTTGGATCGGGCATCGTGTTGCTGCCCGGGAATGATGAAAGTCCGATGAATTATGCTGACAACGGCTATCATTTTCGTCAGGACAGTACTTTTCTTTATTTTTTCGGTGTCGATTTTCCTTCTATCGTGAGCATAATTGATGTGGATAATCAACGCCAGATTATTTTCGGAGACGATTATACTATTGACGATATCGTGTGGATGGGACCGCAACCTACCATTGCCGACCGTGCGCAGGAAGCCGGCATAACCGAAACACGACCTTTGTCGAAATTGCACGATTTCTTGGCCGACGCTCAGAAACGTGGGCGCGACATTCATTTCCTTGCACCCTACCGTGCCGAAACAAAACTGAAGTTGCAGTTGTGGCTCGGTTTGCATCCCGACGAAGTGGCAACCAAAGCTTCGTTGTCATTGACAAAAGCGGTGATTAGCCAGCGCGAAATAAAGACGGCGGAGGAGATTGCCGAAATCGAAAAAGGGGTCAACCTCTCGGTGGATATGCATGTGGCCGCCATGCAGATGGTACGTCCCGGTCTCACCGAAGCGCAGGTGGCTGCCCGTGTTTACGAGGTGGCGCTGGCTGCCGATTGTGAGTTGTCGTTTCCCATCATTGCCACCATCAACGGACAGACTCTCCATAACCACTATCACGGCAACGTGCTCAAAAGCGGCAATCTCTTTCTGCTTGATGCAGGGGGCGAATCGAAGATGCACTATGCCGGCGACTTGTCGAGCACTTTCCCTGTTGATACAACCTTTACTCCGCAACAAAAACTGGTATACGAAATGAGCCTGAAGGCTTACGATGCAGCGGTCGCTGCGCTTGCTCCCGGAGTGCCTTTCCGTGATGTACATTTTGCCGCTTGTCGTTCCATCGTTTTGAGTATGCAGGAGCTGGGACTCATGAAAGGTGATGTGGAAGAGGCGCTGAACGCAGGTGCGCATGCGTTGTTTATGCCTTGCGGTACGGGGCACATGATGGGACTCGACGTGCATGATATGGAAAACCTCGGCGAAGTATGGGTCGGCTACGATGGCGAGCCGAAGAGCACACAGTTCGGACTGAAGTCATTGCGATTTGCGAAGCCTCTGCGTCCGGGACACGTCTTTACCATCGAACCCGGAATTTATTTTATTCCCGAGTTGATGGATAAATGGCAGTCCGAAGGCCTGTTCAACGAGTTCGTTAACTGGAGTGAAGTACAGAAATTCCGTTCTTTCGGGGGAATCCGCAACGAAGAAGATTACATGATAACCGAAAACGGCGCCTGCCGCGTGGGTAAGCATAAACCAATGCGGGTAGACGAAGTGGAAGCCATCCGCAAAGGAAACTGATACGAATTCGTACAACTATAAAGCCGGGCTTGTGCCCGGCTTTTTTTATTTTGCAATCTCCATCAACGCGTTTGCATACCTTTGGGCTACTTCGTCCCAGTTTATAACATTCCAGAAAGCATCGATGTAATCGGCCCTTCGGTTTTGGTACTTAAGATAATAAGCATGTTCCCACACATCCATGGTCAATAGGGGAATTCCTTTCTGATCTGCGATATCCATTAACGGATTATCCTGATTGGGAGTGGAACAGATAAATAAATTGCCTTTGTAGTCGAGGCACAACCATGCCCATCCGCTTCCAAACCTTGATTTGCCGGCATCCGAGAACTGTTTTTTGAATGCATCGAAAGAATTGAATGATTTTACAATTGCTTCCAACAGTTGGCCTGAGGGTTGACCGCCTCCATCAGGTTTCATGTTTTCCCAATAAAGCATATGGTTGAAATACCCTCCACTATTGTTTCTGATCGCCGCAGAATATTTGCTGATGTTTTTGAAAATATCCTTTATGTCCATTGATTCCATTTCAGTGCCGCTTATTGCTTTCGTAAAGTTATCAAAGTATGCTTTATGGTGCTTACTGTAATGGATTTCTACCGTTAGTTTATCAATGTATGGTTCAAGAGCGTCATACGCATACGGCAGGGCTTTGAATTCGAATTTGTTTGTGGTGCCATTTTTGCTCTGATCGTCAGATGTCTTTTCCGCATGTAAAATACATCCAGAATAAAGCATTCCCAGAAAAAAGAATGCGAAAAGTGATATAGGTTTCTTCATAGTTCTCCTCCTCAATTGTTTTGTTAAATTACTTGGTGAATTTACCGTTCTCATTCTGTTTTAGATGAAGCCGGCTGGTTTGCAACCAAATACCAAAGATACAACGGAGAAGCCCGAAATGTGAAGGTGTACAGCTTTTAAATGATTTTTTTGCTTTCCGGAACCGGCATATAAAGTGGGTGTCCTGACTTTGTATAGTGCCGTTCCTGCGGAGTTTTTGATTCCTGAAAATGATAATTGCTACCTTTCGAAGCTTAATTACAGTAGAAAAGGATGATTATTATTTTGTCCTAATAAAAACGGTAACGCTTTTTCAGGACTAGACAAACTTCACCAGCCTGAAATATTTTTACAATGCTGTACGATGCCAGTTTTCTGCGGATAGGCAGCGAAGTCTTAAATTCAACTATTTCATTTAGTGTATCCATACATTCTGTCCTTGTTGATTGAACAAAGCGGATAAAAGTACGCATTTCTTTTGAAATTAGATTCTCTGCGTGCCACGGAGGAAAAATAAAGAGGAAAACCCTGACTGGCAGATGTTCTCCTCTTTTACATAGTCTGAATCAACGTTCTTTGTTTGTGTAAGCTGTTGTTTCGATGATGGTTAGTGATGGGCTGTCGTTGTTTTTTTGCCGAAAATGTTGTTCAGAATTGTTACGATTTGCTGCTCCGTTTGTTGGCCCGATGTAATTTGTACTGCTTCTCCGTTTTTGTAGTAGATAACATAGGGCAATTCGTCCGATTCTTTGCAATCCTGAGTTTCGGTCGCCGTTTTTGACTCTGGATTGTCAAATTCCATATCGTAAAACTTCACATGCCGGTACCTTTTTTGTACTTTTTCCATAATGTCATAAACGGAGATGCTTTTAAATCCCATCCTTCCGTAACAAATCATCACGTAGTTTTGTTCGCTGATGATTTGTCGGTAGTCGGCAGCAGTTTCAATATGTTTCAGATTTGTGTACAACATTATTTTCTCTTTAGATTTTGGTTGTTACGGCTATCTTTATAAAACCTATTAGCAATCTATTGTTTTTCTCCACTATCCACAATCTTAATCTCATAACTAATAGTCATTGCTTTACGTAGCATGGCGGAAACTCCGCAATATTTTTCCTGTGACATCTCTACTGCTTTCTGTACTTTGGCCGCATCGATATTGTTTCCTTTCAGTTTGTAAATAATGTGCATTTGCGTGTATACTTTCGGTAGAGTGTCGGAAACGTCGGCGCTCACTTCCATGTCGAATTTTTGTATCTCTACCCTCATTTTTCTCAAAAGCTCCACTACGTCCATTCCACTGCATCCTGCAATTGCCGCCAGTAAGAGTTCCTTGGGTCGCGAACCGGCATCTTCTCCTCCGAATTCGGGAGAGGCATCCATTGCCACGCTGTGTCCGCTAACCTGAGCGTTGAATTGCATGTTGCCTTTCCATGTTGTATGTACTGTATGTTTCATCTTTTTTTGTCTTGTTTGTTGATGTAAAGTTAAGTTTGCTCGGAGCCTTTGTCAATCTTTTTCGTGTCGTATCAAACCGCTTTCCGGTTGAAATAGTTCAACTTTTTTATTGATCTATATCACTTAAAATTGTGATTGAACCATTTATAATTATCTTTACAGATCAAAATCAACTTTTTATCCGCTTATGAAAACAATTGTCGACACTGATCGTGACTTTGTCTGTGAGATAAACGCTCCCTGTTTCCAGCTCTTGACGGATGAAGAACTCTCAATGATGCACGGTAGCCGAACGCAGGTGTTTTTCCGTAAAGGAGAGAACCTTACGAAGCAGGGGACGTTTGCCTCATACGTTCTTTTTGTGATAGAAGGTTTGGTGAAAGTGTATGTGGAAGATGGAGGTTCACGAAACTTTAATTTGCAGGCGGTGCGTAAAGGCGAATTTGTAGGGTTGCTGGCTATTTTTGGCGAAAGCATTTACAGCTACTCGGCAACCGCTCTCACCGATACACGCGTTTTTCTGGTAGAGAAAGAGGCCATCATCAAAATAATTCAGAATAACGGGAAATTTGCCTACCATATTGTTGAGCACTACTGCAAGCAAACCACATCTATGTTTAGCACGCTTCGTGGAATGATGTTCAAGCAAATGAACGGACATTTGGCCGACACGCTGCTTTATCTCAGCTCCGGACGTTTCGAGGGCGAAGATGTAATTTCGCTGCTCAGCCGGAAAGAGATTGCCGAGTTTGCGGGTGTTTCGACCGAGAGTGCCGTAAAGTTGCTCAAGGCTTTCGAAAAAGATGGAATTATTCGTTTGGACGAAAAAAAGGTCTCCATTTTGAACAGAGACCTTTTGGTAGAAATCAGCAAGCGGGGCTGAATGTCCTTTTAATACATCGTATAAATAAACGCCAGGCTTATAACTGCTATAAATATCCACAGCAGGATTCCAAGTATCAGAGGCCTGAAACCTACTGCTTTTAGCGTTTCCCTTGTCAGTCCGGCGCCGATAAAGAAAAGCGTAAGTGTCAACATGCGTCGCGAAAGGAAGGTTATATTGCTTGTCAGCGCTTCCGGAAGTGAAAAATAGGAGTTGATAACCATAGCGCATATAAACAGGAAAATAAACCATGGAATTGAAATTTTCCGCCCTTTGGCTTTGAAATAGAAAATAGAAAATACCGATAACGGAATAATCCACAAGGCACGGGTCAATTTTACTGTTGTAGCTACTTTCAGAGCCTCTTCTCCATATGTGGCGCCGGCACCCACTACCGAGCTTGTGTCGTGAATAGCAATTGCCGACCATAAACCAAACTGATGTTCGGAAAGATGAAGCCAATGTCCGAATGGAGGAAAAATAAACAAAGCAATGGCATTCAGTACAAAGATGGTCGCAAGCGAGATCGACATTTCGCCATCTTTTGCTTTTGCAATTGGTCCGACAGCCGCAATAGCACTTCCGCCGCAAATGGCAGTTCCCGAAGCAATCAAATAAGAGGGAACACGTTCGACTTTCAACCATTTTCCAGCTAACACGCCAATCAGCATCACACTGCCGACTGAAACAAGCGTGAAAACCATACCGTCCGAACCGGCACGCAAAGAATCTCCCAGATTCATCCCGAATCCCAGTCCTACCACTGAAATTTGTAATAAGTATTTGGATGCCTTCTTGTTCAGCTTCATCCATGGAGTGCCTATGCTTAAAGCAAAGATAATGCCGGCAATGAGAGCTACCGGAGCTGTTACTAAAGGGAAGAGACATAACAAGCCTAAGGTGATATATACTACACTTTGATAGGTACTCTTCATGTTTTTTGCCTCACTAATTATATTCTGCATCTTGTATCAATTAGTTTGAATTAAAAGTGCTGCAAATTTAGGCTTTACTTCGCTTTGTTTAAAATAGTAGTTTGTTATAAACGATAACTTATAGTTATTGATATTAAACTTATTGATAAGTAAATTTAAGATGATATTTTTTTTATGGGGATTGGTATTGTTCAGCCCAGAGCTCGCTCGTTTGTCCTTTCTGGTGCTTTTACGAGTAGTCTCTCTTGTGTATGGCAGGCGTTTCAGTTGGGCATAAAACAAAAAAGCGCAAGCCAAATTGGCTCGCTCTTTTGCAACTAATGGAGGTATGGACGGAATGTGAACCTTCGCTTTTGTTGTTTGTATTCCAATTGTTTATAATTGGAAGTTGCCTTGGGGGTACAGTTAAATGTACGGTTTTGAAGGCGTTTGTTACAAAGGGATTCACTATTGTTTTATCCTTCTTTTCGGTTCGTAAAACAGGTGTTCTTTTCTTGCTTTACGGCTTTTCCTATTCAATGAATTTATAACAAAGCTTAGACATGTGTTTGTGCGCCTGTGACTACAATGGCATTACTTGTCTTTCTTGTGTCTGCATAAATCTCAGGTTCAAAGATACAAGTTATTTTTGATTTTTCAATTTGTTCTTTATTAGTTTATTAGCTTTAGTGCAAGGTGCAAGTATCTATATATAGATAGCTTGCACCTTGCACTAAAATGATATTTGTGAAATCTTTGGGCGGCAAGCTTTTTGCTGAAAACATATCCCTGTTTTTATGGAATTAACGGAGTGTTTTTAATAGAGTATAGGTTGAAAATTCTTATGTCGGGAAAATCCGACTCATCGAAATATAAAAGAGAGGAGTTGTCAATTCTATTTCTGGCTCTGTATAATGCTGGTGTCACCCTGTTTCGTGCCATGGGAAATGCAATTGAAAGCATTTCTAAAGTGCTTGGACACAAAAATCTCAAATCGACCCAGAATTATAACAAGATACTCGACTTAAAAATGAATGAGGACATGAAAACCATAAAAGCAAGATCAGCAATATTATTTCAAATGAAAATGCAAAGATGTTGGATAAGATGATAAATTTAAATACATTTCATTTTACTTTGCTCTTTTCCCATAATCAGTAGGACTCTCATTGAAGTATTCGCGGAAACATTTTGTGAAATATGAAGGAGAAGTAAAACCGACTTCATAAGCGATCTCTGAGATATTTTTTTCGCTTGTTAACAAGAGATCTGCGGCAGCTTTTAATCGAATGATCCGTACAAGTTCATTAGGAGCATAATTGGTTAGTGATTTTATTTTCCTGTAAAGTTGAATTCGTGATAGACCCAGATTTTTACCAATATCGTCCACATTTAGTTCACTGTCACTCAGATTTTCTTCTATAAGCTTATGAAATTTGTTGATAAATGCTTTGTCGATACTCGCAACATTATCCTTTCTTTCTCCAAAGGTCAAATTTTTTTCAAAGTATTCTTTTACTCGTTTCCGGTTCTCAATTAGTTTCCGCACACGAATCATTAAAAGGGCTTCATTAAAGGGCTTTTGAATATAAGCATCTGCCCCGCTTTCAAATCCGATAGCTCTTTGTTCTTCGAGTGTGCAAGCTGTAAGTAGCATTACAGGAACATGACTTGTTGAAAGATTTTCTTTCAATTGTTTACAGAGTTCATATCCGTTCATTCCCGACATCATAACGTCGCTGATAATTAGTTCAGGAACATATTTAATTGCTTTATTCAGCCCATTTTGTCCATCTCCGGCTTCAAGAATAGTGTACTTGTCAGTCAATAGACTTTTTACGTAAAATCGTACATCAGCATTGTCTTCTACAATCAAAATCAAAGGTTTGTCATTTTCGAAGGCTATAGGTTCTTCCATCTGATTGTTTCCTAATTCCAGATCAAGTTCGGGAATAACGGATGTTTCAATATTTTCAACGATTATGTTTTGATACACAGATTGTTGCTCGACTAACGGAATTTCTTTGTGACGAAATGGCAGCTGTACTTTGAAAGTGCATCCCTTCTTATTTCCACTTTCTACCCAAATTTTTCCATTGTGTGAATCCACTAATGCTTTTGTCAGGGCAAGTCCTATCCCCGATCCGGAAGTATGCGGATCAACCTTGTAAAAACGATTGAAGATATTCTCAATATGTTCTAAAGGAATATTTTTGCCATCATCTTGTACTGAAATTATTGCAAAATCTGATCCATCAATTAGTTCTTTGTGTAGTTTTACCTGAATATGTCCGTTTTCAGGTGTAAATTTAAACGCATTGGATAAGAGATTAAAATAAATAGTTTCAATTTTCTCGTTATCAAACCACATCGTATAATCATCATCAGTAGAAGAAAAATGAAAATGTATATGTTTTCGCTTTGCATATTCGTCAAAAGAAGTAGAAAGTTCCTTAAGGAACAGTTGAAAATTGCTCAATGTAAGATTCAACTGTAATTTGCCACTTTCATATTTTCTGAAATCAATGATTTGTCCTACCAATTTTAGCAATATATTGGCGTTGCGTCGCATTAATAGCAATAATTTTTTCTCTTCCGAAAGTAGATGATTTGTTGATAATAATGTGTCAATCGGGCCAATCAATAAAGTAAGTGGAGTCCTGAATTCATGTGAAACATTTGTGAAGAACGTAAGTTTTTCCTGAGTAGCTTCCTGTAAGTTCTTTGATAAAGCGATCAATTGATCATGTTGTATACTTAGTTTATTCTTTTGATTCTCAATAGCAATATTTTTTAGTTCCAAAGCTTTGTTTGTTTTTGTCTTAGCTTTATATGCCCAAATAGAAATGAATAATATTAATAGAGTGAGTAATAATATCAAAAATAAAGATGACAAAAGAGTCCGTTGGGTGGCATATTTCTCCAGATTTTTATTCAGTAACATGCTAATTTGTTCAATACGAGACTGATGTTCTGTAATTTGTTCATTTTGAAGTTTCAAAATACGTGCATTGTTTTTATCTACTGCTGCCGTGTAGAGTATGTATTCTCTTTTGTATGGTTGATGTCTAAGAATAGCCAATGCTGTTTGAATCGCTTTTTCACCTCCGGTTGGATAAAGAAAAGTGGCATCTAAAACACCTTTAATGACCTGCTCAACACCACCATCAGATCCAGGTAAGGCATCAATACCCAAAAATTTAATACCAGATCCTTTGTTGTTTTGTTTAGCAGCTGCATACGCTCCAATTGCCATCTGGTCATTATGTGCAAAGACAAGGTTTATATTATTTAATTTAAGCGCTTGTCGCATTTTTTGTTTTGCAGTTTCACGCACCCATGCACCATCTTGGGAGAATATTATATTGATTCCTGGGTATTTTGAAATGATGTTGATGAATCCATTATGCCGTTCTTCAGCCGGAGTTGATCCACTCAAGCCTCTGATCTCAACTATATTTCCTTTGCCTTTTAACATATTGGCGGCATAACGTCCTACTTCCTGACCAATCAGATAATTATTGGCTCCAACAAAAGACGTATAGTGGTTTGAAGCAATTTTTCTATCGACCAAGATTACTGGAATGCCGGCCTGATATGCTTTTTCTACTATTGGAGTAATAGGTTGTGCTTCATTAGGAGCTACAATGATTGCATCTACTTTTTGATCAATAAATGACTGTATGTCTTGTATTTGTGTTCTGTTGTTGTCGTGCGCCGTTTTTATAATCAATTTTACATTATTGTAAAATGATGCCTCTAACTGCATTTCATTATTCATCGTGCGTCGCCATGCATCATCGCTGCATTGAGAAACGCCGATAATGTATTCGTGCTTTGACTTATTCGACTGACAACCGGTCAGGAATAGGATCAACACAACTGAAGACAATATATAAATGATTCGCATAGTTGATTTAAGGATAAGATAAAAACATATTCTGCTCAAAGATAGGACATCTTTAAGCAGAATAATAATTTAGAACAAAATAATAAAACTACACCTTACATTGCCTTCTCCAATTCCCATATTTTGATTCCTGTTGCTTTGACTGTGCCCTTTTCAGAGAAAAAAGATAATTTAGAGTACGGTTGCGATGAAAAAAATATATTAGTCACTACCACTTTCCCTTGTTGAGCAAAGATTTCAATCGAAGCCTCGTCCAATAAAATATGTAATTGCAATGTATTGTTATCCAATTTGCAAGGAGCTGTAACTATTGCCGGAAAGTCTTTTGAGAATCCGATTTTGCCAGATTGGGTTCTATCCACAAAAAGTTGGCCAGTGGTATTATCATATCCTGCAATCAGATTTTCGTTTAAGCCATTGCTCAGTTTTATTCCGAATTTAGCAGGCCTTTGTTCTCCAATTTTCAAATTTATAATTAGTTCTGTTTTGCAGAGTTTGAATGGAACCAAATTCGTAATGTCAACATTGTTGTGAATTGTTCGGGGTTGAATCACTACTGATCGAGAGTGTACTTTGGCTATTTCACGAACAGGATTGCTTGCTAGTAGGTAGCCCGTGCTGCTATTTACTAATGTCAGCTCCCGTGGTACAGTCATAGCACTTCTCCAATTCTCCGTCGGAACTTTTTCTGCATATTGCCAGTTACTCATCCATCCCAGAAATAATCTTCTGCCATCAGTTGAAGGAATGCCAGACCATGTCACTCCGGCATAATTATCTTTTCCGTAATCGAGCCAGCGAGTTTGTGTATCGTCCGGTGTAAATTTATTCCCGTCAAAATTACCTACGAAATATTGCGTTGCAGAACCTCCATTGGGTCCACCGGGATTAATGCTAACAAGTAACACCCATTTTTTTTCTTTCGAGCCCTTTACTTCAATAGGAAATAAATCTGGACATTCCCACACACCACCATGGGCTCCAATATTTTTACCAAAACCGCTTTCTTTTTTCCAGTTAATAAGATTGCTGGAAGAATAGAATTGTACTTCATCACCGGCAGCTAATGTCAGAATCCATTTTTTAATTTGCGCATCCCACATTACTTTTGGGTCTCTGAAATCGCGTAGTTTCTCGACATTTGGCACCACAGGATTGTGGTTGTACTTTTTCCAAGTGCTTCCTTTGTCAAGGCTGTATGCCATTCCCTGATATTGATATTGATTACTGCCCGACTTTTCCAAACGTGGGTTGTGATATGCAAAAATAGCGACCATCGGAGGATTGAGCTTTGACCCTAATCCTGATGTATTATTATAGTCAATCACCGCACTTCCTGAAAATATATAACCTAAACTATCAGGATAAAGTGCAATAGGAAGATGTTTCCAATGCAGCATATCTGTGCTTACCGCATGTCCCCAATGCATAGGACCCCAAACGGAAGCTTCTGGATAATACTGATAAAACAGATGATATTCTCCGGCATAGTATACCAACCCGTTAGGATCATTCATCCAATGTGCTGCAGGTGTAAAGTGATAATTGGGTCGGTATAGCTCTGGTTTGGCAGTGCTTTGAGCATTGCTATACACTGAGAATGCCAGGATGATTAAACTTAGAATTTGTTTTTTCATGATTTGTCTATTCGGATATTTGATTTTTTTTGATGAATTAAATATCGAACTTATTGTTTGATAATCAATTGTCTATTTGTGTGATGTCAGTTGAATCATTCACCTTTTTTATCCAACAAAAATTCTTTACAAGAAGATACTCTAACCCTGTTGTCACCTCATGGGATTTTATTGATTGACAAACCAGTAACCTTGATTTTCCCGTTATCTGAGAATATGGTCCATGGGTTTTGATCCATTCTATATATACGGTTAGTAAATGCAACATTGTCGTTTACGTATAGGATACAGATGGATTTTTCAATAATGATTTTAATATTGAATATCTTATTATCGGGAATAATAAGTGGAGTGGAATTCAATTCGTTGGTGTAAGAACCAGTACTGTAAATTGATTCTTTGTTTAGAAACAAAGTTGGAGTTGCCAAACGGTTTGTTGAGGTTTGATCGAATAAAACCGAGTATATTTGAGACAAATCACCACCTGCGCCAAAAGAGAATCCAAATTTAGTAGCCTGAGTTGCATCAATTTTCATTGAAATTTTTACTGGATTTGTATTCCGGTTAAACATGGCATAGCTTCTGCCTGATTGGCTCTCTATTGTATAAGACCCATTATCAACAGTTACACTTCCCTTCTTTTTGATATTTTCAAAACTAACTATTTGACTGAATTTATGATCAACAGCATCCGGAATGGTGGGATATAGCCGACCATTGGATTGTTGAACCAATTTGTGAGTGATGAGACTTCCTGCCCAATCCAATTCGTTGTTACCGTTTACTTGTTGTCCGGTAGAGCACCAACCTGAAATATAGCGATTATTACCATCACTGGCGGTTTTTGCAGCATACAGATATAAACCATCGAAAGTTTCGTGAATACCTGAATCGTCTTTGCACTGTATCCATGGTCCATCCGGAGTATCGGCAACACGGTAGAAGGTCTTACGTTGTTCATCCCTGTTGATACGAGAGAATACCAGATACCATTTATTTCCCATTTTGAAGATATCCGGACATTCAATGATTGAAGCGTCAGAATTAAAATCGGTTAATGGTGCAATCAATGACCAGGTTAAAAGATCAGACGAGGCATATCGTACGAGGACAGGTTTCCCATCTTTCACACTAGAAACTAGCATCACATAACATGATTTTGTTGGATCGTAATACACACAAGGATCTCTGAAATTATTTTTGTCGTAACCATCTGGAGCTTCGAAAGTAAAGCTTGGAACTTTAGTGAACGTTTTCATATCCGTTGAGGTTGCGAGCATTATTTTCTCTGCAGGGTAAAGGCTTCCGTTATGTCCGGTATAAAATCCGTATAACTTTCCGCTCGCGTCTTTTATAAAGCTTCCGGTTCCCAACAGAGTTTCCTGCGAACCAGCTGTTCCGCACGGAATGGCTTCTGCGAAGCCCTGAAAAGCAGAATAATCGATTGTTTTAGTGACGTAAATCGGATGATCGGTTGGTGCTCCGTTTCTCCAATCCTGTAGAAAGAAAATATAATATGAGTTGTCTGTATTGTTATAATAAGGCATAGGGTCACCCACATAACCAGTCTCCGGTTTGTAAAGTGTTGAATAACCACCGGTTTCCGTTATTGTTCTTAAGGTAGTAGTTGTATCTATTTGCGATATTTCAGCGGGTAGATTACTATTCCCTCCGCTACAGCTTGTAGCAGATAAAAGAAGAAGCAATAAGGGGAGAAAGAATATTGTTCTTTTCATTTGGAAATGGTTTTATACGTAAATAAAATTAGCTTCAGTTGTCATTCTGATACTTGTTTGAATTTCAACCATATTTTTTCGTAAAATATGAATAAGCACGCGGCACTTTTGTTTCCGCGTGCTTATTTTTTGATTAAAACTTATCTAGGATAGACTTTCAGATTATCCCAGTACATCAGTTGTGGTGTCCAACTGGCAATGCCAGATGTATCCTCACAATGTGGCGCAACCAAAATGTTATTGATAGGTGCCGTTCGATCTGCCGGAATGGTAAACGTAAGTTCTTGCCATTGACCTAAAGCTGTTCCTGAATAGTCTGCTTTAAGCCAATCTTTCACACCATCAACCGATTGAATTTCGAGCTGCACAACCCCGGCAACGTTCTTCAATACCATCAAAGTGAACTTGCCATATGATGCCGGGCTAATATTCACTTTATTGGCATTCCACAGAGCTCCACCTGACCATGGTTGCCCGCCATCATCTCCGCTCTTATTACGCATGATTGATGCACAATTACTCGAAGTATTGATTCCGTCAGTTTTCGGGTTAATAGTTCCGTTATTGACGGTACTCGCTAACGACTCCCAGTTTGGTGACCCTGCTTCTCCATCATAAATTACAATTATCGGTTTTGGCTTTTCTCCTGCAATGACTGTAACAACGTAGGTAAAAGTTGAACCTAAGTAATTGAGGGTATAAGTAACCGGATTGGTGAAATCAACAGGAGTTCCAGCAGCTGGACTAAGCGTGGCACCACTTGTATAATCAACTACAGGATACAATGCCTTTAGGTCAGTTCCGACAGGCAGATAAAGGCTAATTTTTTTGTTGACTTCATCAATATCGCCTTGTACCGAACCAATCTTAAAACTATTAATCTTAGCTCTTGCTACATCAACAGAAACAGTATATTTCTGATAAACATCTTTATTCATTACGGTGTAAGTTACAGGGGTCAGATTACCTTTTGAGTCAACAAAGTCAACAGGTGTACCAGTGTTTGGAGTT
>JAUZOL010000042.1 GCA_030706455.1 Bacteroidota bacterium | reverse complement strand
CGTTGTTATTTCCCTGATTATTATGTTTTTCTTGGCCTTTATGCTTGCCATTGTTACCCTTTTGTTGGTCATTCCTGTTTTGTGGCGCCATATACATTCTGTTTCGTGAATTATCCTGAGCATTTCTGTCCATTTGTTGGCCATGTCCTCTGACATCACGAATAACTTTCTGCTGACCACGGGCGTTTCTGAATTTTTCATAGTTGGAAACGTAGTAATCATGACGCAAATATGGTCTTGGCTCATTTACCACCACCTTGTATGTGGAATATAAATCGAAATTACGGTATCGAGAAGGTAAGGTTCTTGAGAATATCCACCGGGATCCGCTTCTGTATACGAATTGTGAGCGGGGAACATAATAATAGATGCCGATTTCGGGCAAGTAATAATATTCCACATGATCATACGATGCCGGTCCCCATTCCGGTTGCGAACCGATATTGAGACTCAGCCTAAATTGTGCACTGGTACTTGCCGGGCTTAAAATAAACAAGGCCACAACGACCAGTAATAATCCAAACTTTTTCATACTCTTTGAATTTAAATGGTTACATCATTCCACGATACAAAGATCGTACTTCCACTATCGGGAAGCTTTATATAAGTTTGGAAATAAGTTCTATCATTCACGCATCGGGAGATACAATGAACCTGATGTGATAGAAATTGAAAGATAAGAGAAGGGAGTCGCGGGTGAGAATCGTTCCGCCTGCAAAGAACATTACAGTTCCTGCTCAATTGTACTGTTGGCCGGTACAATTAAGAAATAAGCGATGCTTTCTGAATACGTAGAAAACTGATTTGAATCAACAGTCATCGGGGCTATTCTTCATAGCCGCTTTTGATGATGGTAGCAAGCATTTTAAACTGTTCATTGGCATTAAACTTATGCTTTGTATGTGCCGGAATAATAATTCCGTCGCCTAATTTAAGCATGTATCTATTGTCATCAATGTTAAGTTCGGCGGCTCCATCAATTATTTGGACATACGTGTCGAAGGGAGAAATTTTTTCAGCCAATTCCTCGCCGGCATCGAAAGAAGAAACGGTGATGTTGCCTGTCGATTTTTTTATAATTGTTTTGCTAACTACCGCATTGGGCATATACTCAATGATTTCAACTATAATATGTGATTTTGCCTTTTCCAGTTCAGTACTGTCTGCATTATTTTTCATTTGTGTATAATTTGTTTTTTAACGGTCAAATGGCGTTGTAAATCAACATATAAAGATATGCATGATGAATCCGGAGAAGATTATATATCGGCGGCAATTTTTTGCAAATATTACACGTCTTCCAGATTTTTATTCCGTTTCTGTTTCAGTTGTTTGTAGAAGGTTGGCGTGAGCCCTGTAATTTTTTTGAATTGACTGGATAAATGAGCCACGCTGCTGTAATTAAGTTTGTAAGAGATTTCCGAGAGCGTCATTTCGTCGTACAGGAGTAATTCCTTTACCTTCTCAATTTTATGAAGAATAATAAATTGTTGTATTGTGATGCCCTTTACTTCAGAGAATATGTTGGAAAGGTAAGTATAATCGTATCCTAATTTTTCGCTTATGTAATCGGAATAATTGTATTTTGGCAGTTCGTCAGAATAATGAATCATTTCGACTATTACGTTCTTTATTCTTTCTATCAGAATACTCTTCTTATCATCCAACAGTTCCAACCCCGATTTGAGAAGGTTTTCATTCAACAGGTCATGCTGTTCCTGTGTAATATCGTCCTGCGTTTCAACCAAGCCAAGGTCAACGGATAGATAGGGTATCCCCAGCTTTTTCAGTTCTTCCTTCACCAGCATTTTGCATCGCAAACTCACCATATATTTAATATACAGCTTCATAGCTTTAATTTTTAGTGTGATAAGAGATAAAGCGTCTCTTGATAGGAGTCTCTGGAAGTAGATTATATGGAGATAAACCACCTCGTCGTTTCACAAAAATAGTCACAAAGCCAGCAAATTACACCTTATAAATTTCAACAACAACTACAGTAAACACAAAACCCTGTCTCATAAATAATTGAACAGATAGTCGGTTATCCGGCTTATTTTTATTGCACTCTCCATAAATCAAATAATTATTAGAGCTTTATTTATTAGGCCTGACAAGTTTTTTCCAGAAATTCTTTTCTCAACAGACATAACAGGGCTCATAGAATTATAATACAGTCCAAATACTGTCGTATAAACGCAGTCAGAGTCTCCAAAATGTGGAAATGATGTAATGTTTTAAAAATCAATATAACACGAATGCCGATAATAATGACTAACTTTGAAAATATCACACTTAATACAATTCTATTATGTCAAAAGAAAAAGAAGGCAAAGAAAAGTCGGTAAAAAAGGTTGCGCTAAAAACGTTGAAGGAAAAAAGAGCTGACAAAACAGCCAAGCGCAAAGAAAAAAATAAAAAGAGCATAGAATAGCCTCCTCATAACCCTTTTATTTCGCATCCTACCGCCACACTACCATCGCATCCCGCAATCTTCTCTGAGGAATAGCATTGCAAACCTCAAAATGGAATGATGGTAATCCGAAGAGTACAACTTCCTCTGTACTCCTGCAGGCATGACTGTATTTGCCAGCCCATCCATTGCCAAAGCAACCGTTTGCTTCGTTCAGAATACAACCCATGAAATAGGGTTATAGAAACTTCGCGTGCATTTATCAACAGGAATATTAGCATCGACGATTCACAAAAAAACCTATAAAACAAACAATTAACATCACCAACCTAATGCATTCATCTGATGATTAAAATAAAAAAAGAGGGCATTCTGCTACAAAAAACACACCACGAATTCGAAAATGAAGGAGTACTCAATCCGGCCGTAATACGTCAGGGCGATAGTGTGCATCTTTTATACCGGGCTGTCAGGAAAGGAAACCATTCCACAATCGGTTATTGCCGGTTGGATGGACCATTAACCATTGCCGAACGATGGAATAAGCCTTTTATGGCTCCCGAATTCGACTATGAATCGCAAGGTGTGGAAGATGCCCGAATCGTACAACTTGAGGAAGAATACTACCTTACATACACCGGATATGACGGCACGAATGCACGGGGAGCTCTGGCAACAGGCAGCGATTTTATGCATCTGGAAAAACAGGGGCTTATTGTTCCTCCGGTTTCCTATGCCGAATTTGTGGCACTGGCCGAGTCGGGAGGCAGAGTGCATAGCGATTATTATCACAACCATAAATTTTATTATCAGGAGAATGACCCGGAACGAAAAATTATGTTGTGGGACAAGGATGTCATTTTCTTTCCCCGAAGGATTCATGGCAAACTGGTGTTTATCCACCGCATTCGTCCCGGCATTCAAATTGTGTCAATAGATCATCTGGAAGAACTTACCTCTGAATTTTGGAAAGATTACTTTATGACTCTGCATGATCACATAGTGCTTGATCCTGTCTACCCACACGAATCGAGTTATATCGGGGGAGGATGTCCACCTATTGAAACCGAACATGGATGGCTTCTCATTTATCATGGAGTGCAAGAGGCCGAGCATGGGCTGGTCTACTCCGCTTGTACTGCGTTGCTGGATTTGAACGATCCGTCGAAAGAGCTTGCGCGTCTTCCGTATGCATTGTTTGCTCCCGAATATGTTTGGGAAAAAGACGGCGAAGTGAATAATGTGGTATTTCCTACCGGCACAGCTGTGTTTGGCACTACCCTGTTTATCTATTATGGAGCTGCTGACACTCGCATTGCCTGTGCGTCCGTCAGTTTACCGGAACTAATGTCGGAATTATTAAATCACACCTCAAAAGAGTGAAATGTCCATAACAAACCGCTGCTTTTGACACAAGCTTTGGCAGTGCCCTGAAATTTCATCGCTTACAATCAAAAATCAAATTATTTATATGAAAAATAGAAGTGAATCTCAATTAATCGAAAGTGGATTTAGTCCACAAGCCGGCATGTTTGAATTAGGCCAACAATTATATCACAAGACTACACATGCCGAGGCCCTAATGCGGTCCGATAAAGCGAAAGACATTTCGCCGGCTGAAATTTTATGCATAACTTCCTATCCGCCGAGAGAATGTGGAATAGCAACCTACTCCCAGGATCTGATCAAAGCATTGAATAACAAGTTCAGTAATTCTCTTGCCATTAAAGTGTGTGCTTTAGAATCTGACTCATCGCATTTTGTATATCCAAAAGAGGTAAAATATACGCTCGATACCTCACGTGCAACCGGTTATAAAACACTCTGCAAAGACATTAATCAGGATCCGGATATTAAAATTGTTCTTATTCAACATGAATTCGGCTTTTTCAGGAAACAAGAGAAAGCTTTTTTGCAATTACTGTCAGGTATAGACAAACCGGTAGCAATCGTCTTTCATACGGTGCTACCCCACCCCGATGCTGAACTGAAAAGCAAAATACGGGCAATAACTACCGCGTGCCAATCCGTGATTGTGATGACTCATATTTCCGAAGGCATTCTTATAAATGACTATGAGGTGCCCGGACAGAAAATTACTGTGATTCCTCACGGCACGCACCTTGTGTCGCATGTGGACAAAACAAACTTAAAGCTGAAATATGACCTGACCAACCGGAAGGTTCTGACCACCTTTGGGCTGCTCAGTTCCGGTAAAAGCATTGAAACGACACTTGAAGCATTGCCTTCCATCGTAGACGAATGCCCCGAAGTGGTCTTTCTGATCATTGGCAAAACGCATCCCGAAGTGGTTAAAACAGAAGGCGAAACTTACCGCAAAAGCCTTGAGGCAAAAGTAAAGAAATACGGCCTTCAAAAGCACGTCATCTTTATCAACAAATATTTAGCGCTGCCCGACTTGTTGGAATACCTGCAATTGACCGACATCTATCTTTTTACTACCAACGATCCCAATCAGGCTGTAAGCGGCACTTTTGTGTATGCCATGAGCTGCGCCTGTCCGATTATCTCCACGCCTATTCCCCATGCCAAGGAAGTTCTGACAAAAGATACCGGCATCATTTTCGACTTTCGCGATTCGGCAGCACTGGCTTCTGCTGTTGTCGGTCTGTTCAAGAACGAACCGCAGAGAAGGAGTATGAGTTCAAACGCCCTTCAAACAATTGTTTCTACGGCATGGGAGAACTCCGCAGTGGCTCATGCCATGTTGTTCGGACAGATTGGCAATGGTGCTATAAAATTAAAATACAACCGACCGTCAATTAATTTCAGTCACATGAAACAGATGACTACACCGATCGGAATCATTCAATTTGCAAAAAACAACCAACCCGACATTTCAACGGGTTACACACTGGATGATAACGCCCGCGCACTGGTAGCTATCTGCATGTATCTTCAGTTGACATGCTACGAAAAAAGCATCCACTCTATCCGCCGATATTTTCGTTTCATCAAAAATTGTCTGCAATCGGATGGGTCGTTTTTGAACTATATGGACAAAAACATGCGTTTTACGGATCAGAACACCTCTACAAACCTGGACGACTCCAATGGCAGAGCCATCTGGGCTCTCGGTTATATGCTGTCGATACCAAACCTGCTGCCGGCAGAACTCATCAAAGAGGCAGAAGAGGTCTTCGACAAAGCTGTACAACACTTTGAGTCCGTCCGATCGCCACGAGCAATGGCTTTTGCCATCAAAGGAATATATTACCACCATACAGGAACAAAATCGACAAAACACGTAGCATTGCTCACGACGCTTGCTGACCGGCTGGCAGCCATGTACAAATACGAAAAAGAGGACAACTGGAATTGGTATGAAAGCTATCTGACCTACGCAAACAGCATTTTACCGGAAGCAATGTTGTGCGCTTGGCACGTAACCGGACAATCCGAGTATAAGGACATTGCCAACGCTTCATTCGATTTTCTGTTATCGCAGACATTCAATGATAACGGCATTGAAGTCATCTCCAACAAGCATTGGCTTCACAAAGGAGAACAACCGGGACATTTCGGCGAACAGCCCATCGATGTGGCCTATACTATTCTGGCGCTTGAAAAATTCTATGAAACATTCCATCTTGAGTATTACCGTGAAAAGATGGAGATCGCATTCAATTGGTTTTTAGGCAAAAACCGTTTGCATCAAATCATTTACAACCCATGCACCGGTGGATGCTACGATGGTCTGGAAGAGACACATATTAATCTCAATCAGGGAGCGGAATCTACCGTGAGTTACCTGTTGGCACGACTAACAATGGAAAAATACAGACAAATCTGAATTCTGGTAGCAGAACATTAACAAGCAATATTGATCGCTGTAATCTGAAAAATTGCAGCGATTTTTATTTATTGCTATAAACCTGACTGCATCATTAAATTCAATTTACTGCGCTCTTATCCTGAGCTCTGCATGCATTCGAAAAAAGAAGAGGCCTGATATCTGTCATTAATTCAAAAGCAACAAAAATACAATATTGAGTCGTAACATTTTGGTCATTATACACATTTCAATTATCTTTACAATTACGTTATTTGCTCCGCCAAATTACACGAACTGGCCTTCCACAAATATTGTTCGAACCCAGCTATAAAGGTATTCTTTCATGAAAAAAATCGTTGTCTCCTTCTTCTGTTGTTGGATTGCTATCAGCATAACGGCCAAAAACAACACCGATTCGCTGCTCAAAGTACTGGACAACACCATCGACCAGTATCAAATTTATATTCAGAAAAAGGAGAACAAGCTGAATCACCTGAAAGGATTGCTTTCTTATTCTCCATCCAACGACCAGCTCTATACCATTTGCGGGCAGCTATACGACGAATACAAAGCCTACAAATCGGATTCGGCATTGACTTACGCCAGAAAGAAGCTTCAAATTGCAGAGAGACTTGCCAATAGCCGGAACGTTGCGGATGCACGGTTGAATCTTGCGTCCATTATGGGTACCGTTGGTATGTATAAAGAAGGTATCGATCTGCTGAAAAGTGTCGATATTAACCGGTCGCCCGACCTGAAAGCATACTATTTTCACATTTACCGAACCATTTATGGGAATATGGCCGATTATGCCGTATCCTATCAAGAAAAAGCATATTATGAAAAGCTGACGGCTTCTTTCCGCGATTCGCTACTGGTGACCAACCCTCCGAAGTCGAGCACTCACATTATGGTTCAAACCGACCAACTCATTGTGAATAAAAGATATGACGATGCCCTGAAAATACTTTTAAAATATTATCCGACCATTCAGGAAGGCAGTCATGACAGAGCGATCATTGCCTACAGTATTTCAGAAGCCTATCACGGTAAAGGAGACCGGAACAATGAAAAAAAATGGCTAATCGTTTCTTCGATCTATGATTTGCAATCGGCGAACAAAGAGTATATTTCGCTCCGTAAACTCTCCATCATGCTTTACGAAGATGGCGACATAGACAGAGCCTATAAATACATCCGGCGCTCATTGGACGACGCCCTGTTTTGCAATGCCCGTCTCCGCACTATCGAGATTACCCAGATGCTACCCATCATAGACAGGGCTTACCAAATGGAGAATAAGGCGCGACAACGTCAGCTCACCATTTTTCTTATCAGCATCAGCATACTGGCTCTTTTCCTGATCCTTACCATAGGTCTGCTTTACAGGCAAATGAAGAAACTGGCCATTGCAAGAAAAGAACTAAGCGCGGCAAATGAACAATTAATCAGTCTCAACGCCGAACTGTCGAATATCAACGAACAGTTGAAGCATACCAATTTTACCCTGAGCGAGGCCAACCTTATTAAAGAAGAATACATCGGACGATATATGGATCAGTGTTCGGTTTATATCGATAAACTGGATTCGTACCGGCGCCTTCTCAATAAAACGGCCGCTGCCGGTAAAATCGACGAAGTGCTTCGTACCATCAAATCCAAACAGTTTATTGAAGACGAACTATCCGAATTTTATACCAACTTCGATACCACTTTTCTTCAACTGTTTCCCGGTTTTGTCGAAGAGTTCAATGAACTATTGGTTGAAAATGGGCGCATAGTACTAAAGCAAGGTGAAGCACTCAATACCGAGCTTCGGATTTTTGCTCTGATACGTTTGGGCATTACCGATAGTGTGAAAATTTCCCATTTTCTGAGATATTCACTATCGACTATCTACAACTACCGTACCAAGCTAAGGAACAAAGCCAGCGTACCCCGCGACGATTTCGAAACGCAGGTAATGAAAATTGGCACCAGCTTCAAATAATCAAGACCGACATACCTTCTAAAGCCTTTGGAAATACAAATCCGAAGGCTTTTTCTTTTTCAAGACCACTACATTTTTCGCATTCGAACAATCCGCCATAAAACTGAATGCAAACACATTACATCTTACCCGACCTTACTTTCCACTACATTTTTCTTACTTAAAAAATATTGAATTTATATCTGTTCTAATTTTGCACAGTCAATCCTGAGCATATTGTTTTTTCAGGAAACCTTATTGTAAACCTTAAATTAAAAAAGACATGACCAACCGAACTCCATCTTTCCACTTTTTCTCTCCATGACTCAGTCTAACATCAAGAGAAAGTAGTTGCTTTTGCTCCTGATTTCGTTCCCCTTTTATCTGACAATTTCAACAGGCTTCTTGTTATTTTTTGATTTGTCAATGAAAGCTGGAATGAACAATCCGAATAAATTATTTAGTTCTGAATGAAAAATAAAAAAATTAATGTGTCAACCTTAATTTCAAAATCAATGAATCATCAAAAAATCAGACTTACCGGAATAACCGCATTATTATGTATGCTGCTTATTTCGACAGGCATTATTGCACAAAACCCTGCCCCTGTTTCGGGTGTTGTGGTAGATCAAAAAGGAGAAGCGTTAATTGGTGTAAGTATCATGATCAAAGGCACCTCCACCGGCACCATCACCAATGTTGACGGAAAATTCACTCTTCCGGCAACGAACATTAAAAATCCTGTTCTGCTTGTTTCATACGTCGGATATAATCCGCAGGAAGTGGCAGCAAAAGGATCTTCTCTAAAAATAGTAATGGCAGAAAGTTCCAAGGCATTGGAAGAGATTGTAGTAGTTGGATATGGCAGTCAGCGCAAGAAAGACCTGACCGGTTCTGTATCTGTAGTTAAAACAGAAGATTTAAGTTCCTTACCTGTACCGAGTGTCAGCGATGCCATGCAGGGACGCGCAGCCGGTGTACAGGTAATTTCTTCTGGAACTCCCGGTAGCGATGCCACTTTCAGAATACGCGGAACTGGAACAATCAATGATAGCAATCCGCTCTTTGTGATCGACGGGCTACCGGTTTCGAGCGGACTCAACCAACTGAATATGGACGACATAGAATCATTACAAATTCTAAAGGATGCCTCCGCAACAGCAATCTACGGATCAAGAGGTGCCAACGGCGTAGTGATTATTACCACAAAAAAAGGGAAAGGAGATAAATCGCACATTAATTTCAACTACTCGTTCGGATTGCAGGAAGCAACTCACACGATAAAAATGCTGAATGCCTCTCAATTTGCAACATTACACAACGAAATGATGACCAATGCCGGTCTGGCTAAAAATCCCGAATATTCGAGTCCCGAAAGCCTGGGTGCCGGGACTAACTGGCTGGATGCCCTGTTCTGTACAGCTCCCATGCACAACTACTCATTTTCCTACTCCGGCAATTCGGACAAGTCAAGTTATTATGTATCGGGCAACTACCTGAAACAAGACGGGATAGTGACCAACACGGGATATTCGCGTTATACGTTCCAACTCAATACCGAATCGAAGGTGTTACCGGTCTTGAAATTCGGCAACAACCTGACGTTGAATCACGACATCAAATCGAGCGGAAATTACAGCATCAAAAACACAATGCTGGCGCTGCCAACCCAACCGATTTACCGAAGCAACGGTAACTACTCCGGCCCGGTAGCTCAACCCATGTGGGACGGCGACATTGTGAACCCGATTGGCCTTGCAAAAACTGTAGACAACAGCACTTTGGGTTATAATGTCATGGGGTCGGTATTTGGAGAACTGGAAATAATGAAATACCTGAAACTGAAATCCAACTTCGGGTTACAGGCCAACTTCTGGAATTCACGTAGCTGGGCTCCGAAATATGCATGGGACACCAGTATCAATTCCAATTCCTATCTATCGGAACAATACAATAAAAATCTCACCTGGACCTGGGATAATACCCTGACGTTTGACAAATCATTCGGACTGCACCGCATCGGGATCATGGCTGGTACCAGCGCTCAAAAGAACCGTTATAATTATATGAACGGTTCCATTCAGGCCTTTGCCAGCGATTTGACTCAGCAACTGAGCAACGGCACTCTACAACCTACAATTGGCGGAAGCACTTCAAGTTGGGCACTATTCTCTGAAATGGGACGTTTCAACTATGCTTACAACGACAAATATCTGGTCACCGCAACTATCCGCCGCGACGGTTCGTCACGCTTCGGATCAAACAATAAATACGGACTCTTTCCTTCCGTTTCGTTGGCATGGAGAGCCAGTCAGGAAGATTTCCTTAAAAACATATCCTTCATCAACGACCTAAAAGTCAGAGCCGGATACGGAGTAACCGGCAATCAGGAAATAGGGAACTATTCGTTTGCGTCCTCATTGAACACCATTAAATACAATTTCAACAATACAGTTGTGTCGGCAGTAGTTCCAACCGTAATGCCTAATCCGAATGTACAATGGGAACAACAGAAGCAAGCCAATGCAGGTTTTGATGCCACTCTGTTCAACCAAAGAGTAGATATCAGTCTGGATGCCTATATCAAACGTACGGACAAAATGCTGGTTCCGATGGTAGTTCCCGTGTCTACCGGCTATTCTGACGTTAACGTCCCATCCATCAATGCCGGCAAGATGGATAACCGGGGAGTGGAAGTAACCGTAAACACGAAAAACCTCACCGGAAAACTGAAATGGAATTCATCGTTCAACTTTTCCTACAACCAGAATAAAGTGGTCACCATCAACGACACCGTTCCTATGTCGAGCGGAAGCATCGGATTGAACTACAACCTGGCATTAATCAAAGCAGGACAGCCCATCAACGAGTTTTACGGATTCAAAACCGACGGTATCTTCCAGAACCAGAAAGAAGTGGACAACCACGCTCTTCAGGTTCCAGGCAACGATCCCTACAACCGTACATCTCCGGGTGATATACGGTTCAAAGACCTGAATCACGACGGTGTCATCAACGATCAGGACAGAACATATCTTGGCAGTCCTAACCCGAAATTCATATTTGCAATGAACAACACCTTCAGCTACGGAGGTTTCGACCTGAGCATTTTCATGCAGGGAGTGGCCGGTAATAAAATTTGCAATGCCAACCGTTTCTGGAGCGAAGCGATGGATGTGGCTCAGAACCAAACCACTGAAACGCTTAAACGCTGGACAGGAGAAGGCACCAGCACCTCTATGCCGAGAGCCGTTTACAACGACCCCAACAAAAACACAAGACCATCCGATCGCTACATCGAAGACGGTTCTTACCTGAGAATCAAGAATGTAAAATTAGGATATACACTGCCAACGCAAACGCTGAAAAAAATATATCTGACCAATCTGCGGTTTTATGTCTCTATTGAAAATCTTTGCACATTCACAAAATATACCGGATTCGATCCGGAAGTGGGTGCAACCGGCATCGACAATAATGTGTATCCGGTTACAAAAACCTACAGCATTGGCGTGAACATTGGTTTATAATTCCTTAAATGAACGATATTATGCAAATCAAAAAATATATTTCCTTCGCTCTGGCAGCCCTTTTATTAACTGCCTGTAACAGTGATTTTCTGAATAAAGCTCCTGAAGACACCATCAACACTTCAAACTTTTTTCAGACGGAAGAAGACGCTATTTCTGCCGTCAACGGGGCATACCAACCCCTGCAATGGCCCAAACTGTACAACATGCGCATGTGGACAACGGACATTATGGCCGGCAACAGTATTGTAGGAGCCGGTGGCGGATCCGACGGTATCGAAACCCAGGACGAAGCCAATTTCGTAACCACAACAGATAACCAGGGAGTCCTCGACCTCTGGCGCGGTCCATGGCCCGGTATTCTGCGTTGCAATATTATTTTGCAAAAAGTACCCGCCATGACTATCAGCGAAACGGCAAAAAACAAAGTTTTGGGTCAGGCTTATTTCTTACGTGCTCATTATTACTTCATTCTGGTTCGCTTCTTCGGAGATGTTCCTCTGGTACTCCAACCGGTGAATCCCGGCGACGACCTGCGTCCTGTCAGAACCCCGAAAGCAGATGTGTACAAGCAAATCATATCCGATTTAACTAACGCCATCAACCTGTTACCTAAACGTGAAGACTATACCGGTTCCGATATTGGACGCGCCTCTAAAGGATCGGCAGTAGGTATGTTGGCCAAAGTTTACCTCACGCTAGGCAACTGGCAACAGGCGTCCGATCTCTGCGATCAGGTAAAAACGTTGGGATATGATCTGAATGCAAACTACGCCGACAATTTCAACCCGTCTACCGAAAACTCGAAAGAGTCGCTCTTTGAAATTCAGTACACCAGCAATGCCGGATACGGTTTCTGGTCGAACGAGAACCAGTCATCGTGGCTAAGCACCTTTACCGGACCAAGAGGCTCCAACATGGTGGCCGGCGGATGGGGCTGGAACCAACCGACGCAAGAGTTTATGGATGCCTACGAAACAGGCGATTTACGCAAAGATGCCACTGTTTTATACGAAGGTGGCCCGAAATTCGACGGAATGGATTACCAGAAATCGTACTCCACCACCGGTTACAACCTGCGCAAATTTCTGGTCACAAAATCAGTATCGGCGTCTTATGACAACAGTCCGTTGAACTTTCCGGTATTGCGTTATGCCGACATATTATTGATGAAAGCAGAAGCGCTGAACGAATTGGGGAAAACCACCGATGCTCAACTTCCGGCTTCGAATGCCAATGCTACATTGAATAAAGTCAGAGCCAGAGCCGGTTTGGCAGATGTAACCGGCCTCAGTCAGGCTGACCTTCGTGCTAAGATCCTTCACGAACGCCGCATGGAACTGGCTTTCGAGGGACAACGCTGGTTTGACCTTGTCAGGATTAACAATGGTCAGTACGGCATTGATTATCTCCACTCGATCGGGAAATCGAACATGAGTAGCAAATTTCTTTTATTGCCGGTTCCGCAAAAAGAACGCGATGCCAATCCCAACCTGACTCAGAATCCGGGATATTGATTCAAGTATAATTTCTAAAACGAATTCCAATGAGAAAAATTGATATAACCCACATTTGCAGCGCCCTGATAAAACGATCCTATTTACGGTTTACGCTTTTTGCGCTTTCAGTTGCCACATTACTGACTTCCTGTGATCAGTTCGAAGCATTAAAACTGGCTTTGGCCGGTCCGTTAACCTTGTCGAGTACAGCAACTACCCTGACACTGAATCAGAAACTGGCCAGTCAGACGGGCTTCACGCTAAGCTGGACAACCGGCAGCAACAACGGTTCGGGAGCTTCTATTTCGTACAAACTGTTGATCGATAAAAAAGGAAATAATTTTTCCAAAGCGCTCTCTTACGACATGGGCAAAGGTGTCTATTCAAAAGATTTCAACGTTGCCGCTTTCAATGACTCGTTGTTGAACCGCTGGAAAGCGACTGCTGGCATGGCAATCGACATGGAGGCCAAAGTGGTTTCCACCATCTATTCGACACCTGAAAGTTCCGAAACTTCCAATGTATTGACCATCAATATAACGCCTTACCAACCGGTCAGCAAAACGCTCTATATCATCGGAGATGCTTCGCCAAAAGGATGGGATGCGAACAACGCGCTTGCCCTGACTCCTTCGGCAACCGACCCTACCGTATTTGTTTATCAGGGAACTCTTAGCGCCGGAAGTTTCAAATTTATCACTACATCCGGACAGTTCCTGCCTTCGTACAACATGGGTAGCGATGCCAGCCATATTGTTTACCGTCAGCTCGACACAGATCCTGACAACAAATTTACGATTACCCAATCAGCTGTTTACAAGGTGACCGTCAGTCTGCTGGATTTGACAATCACGATTGCCAAAGTTGATCTGCCTGCTTATAGCGCCATTTATATGGTAGGAAGCGCCGCTCCGAACGGTTGGGATATTTCCAATGCCACCCAACTCACACAAGACACAGACAATCCATATATATTTACTTACAAGGGCGTTATGAATGCAGGCGAATTCAAATTCCCGGTTAACCGAAATTCGGACTGGGGGCAGGATATGTACATGAGAACGGACGATACCCATATGTATCTGCATCATGGCGGTGCTTCGGACGATAATAAATGGACAATCGCCAAGAGAGGATACTACACCATTACTTTAAACCTTCTTACCAACACAATTTCAATCAACCGCTTAAAATTGTATATGGTTGGTAGCGCAACTCCGATCGGTTGGGATATTTCCAATGCAGTTGCTTTGACGGAAGATGCTACGGATGGATGTGTCTTCGTCTATTCGGGTCCGATGGTTGCCGGAGAGTTTAAGTTTCCCGTCAACCGGAATACCGATTGGGGGCAGGATATGTACATGAGAACGGACGACACCCACATGTACCTGCATAAAGGTGGCGCTTCGGATGATAATAAATGGAGTATCACATCCGCCGGCAACTACCAGATAAAAGCCGATGTTGCCAATTTAACCATCAGCATTGCAAAACAATAGGTATTGAGTTGTATTTCAGGGTAGTTCCACCATCTTCGGAGCTACCCTGAATAAAATTTTCTATTTAAGAAAGTGATGCTAAACATCCGTTCAACTTTAATTTTCACCCGAACCATTCTTGTATGATAAGAATTCAAATTGTGCTTCTGGCTATCGTAATGGTTTGCCTGGCATCATCCTGCAAAACAGGCGATAATGAACCGACAACACCGGCAATCAATAATGTATCCAGTGTTTCCATTTCGACGGACAAAGCAGCCTATCAACCGGGACAACCCGTTACGTTTACCATTGATAAAGCAGTGCCGTCGACAACAAAAGTCAGGTACCGTCATTTCAACGAGGTTCTTTCAGAAAACACCATCTCCGGCACCAGTTGGAACTGGACTCCTCCATCCTCCGATTTTACCGGCTATATGGCAGATGTGTACAATACGGTCGATGGGAAAGATGTCGTTTACGGAAGTATTGCCGTGGATGTTTCGTCCGATTGGGCACGGTTTCCCCGTTACGGATTCCTGTCGGGTTATCCGCAAATGACATCGATTGCCATCAACTACTACATCAACGAATTGAACCGTTATCATATCAACGGGCTTCAGTTCTACGACTGGCAATACAAGCACCACATGCCGCTGTCGGGGACACCGACCAATCCGTCGGCAGTATGGACCGACATTGCCAACCGTAACACCTATTTTACGACGGTAAAAGGATATATCGACGCGGCTCATAGCTGCAATATGAAGGCGATGTTTTACAACCTTGCCTATGGTGCCCTGAGTGACGCTGCATCCGACGGGGTTCAGGATCAATGGCGCTTATACAAGGATGCCAGCCATTCCACCATAGCAAAATTCGATCTGTCATCATCCATGTTCAAAAGCAGCATCTGGCTGATGGATCCATCCAACAGTAACTGGCAACAATACTTAGCTGCACGCAATCAAGATGTTTATACCGCGCTCGGTTTCGACGGATTCCACATCGACCAGTTAGGTGACTGGGGCACGGTGTACAACTATTCGGGACAAACGGTAAATCTGCCGGCGGCTTACGGTAGTTTTATCAATGCCATGAAAACGGCCAAAAGTGACAAACGGCTGGTAATGAATGCCGTCAACCAGTTCGGACAACAAAATATAGCCACCACACCGGTCGATTTCCTGTATACCGAAGTATGGAGCCCCAACGACGGCTATAAAGACCTGGCAACCATTATCAACAACAACGATATTTATTGCAACAACACGAAAAAAACCGTCTTGGCTGCATACATGGATTATGATTTAGCCAATTCCAACGGATCTTTCAATACGGCAGGCGTACTGCTGACCGATGCTGTAATTTTTGCTTTCGGTGGAGCGCACCTTGAACTGGGAGAACACATGCTTTGCAAGGAGTATTTTCCCAACAGCAACCTCCAGATGAAGGGAGATTTGCGGAATTCTCTCTTCTGTTACTACGATTTTATGGTTGCTTACCAGAACCTGTTGCGCGACGGAGGCTCGTTCAATACCCCGGCCATCTCGTGCAGCAACGGTAAGCTACTAATCAACCAGTGGCCACCGCAAACAGGCAATGTCGCTGTCGTCGGCAAAGAGATGACCAACCGGCAAGTCATTCACCTGATCAATTTTACCAATGCCACCTCTTTGGCATGGAGGGACAATTCCGGCAATCAGGCTGTCCCTGCAATCGTAGAGGGAGCCGCTCTGTCGTTCACCTCCTCTAAAACCATCAGGAAAATATGGACTGCTTCCCCTGATATAAATTACGGTATTCCAACCCAGCTCAGTTTTACTCAAACCGGATCAACCGTCTCGTTTACATTGCCAAGCCTTCAATACTGGGACATGATTGTCGTCGAATATTAACAAGTCTATTTTTGAACTCAATGAAAAAATACATATTTCTAATTTTCACTGTTTTATCCTCGTTGAATTCGATTCTTGCCGCTCCGGCGAGTCAGGAAACTGTAACGCCGGGTAAATGCCTTGGATATGAAGTTACTGGATCGCAAGCCATCTTCCATTGCGAAAACGACATAAACGTTTCGCTCAGGCTATGCAGTGCCGGCATCGTCCGTTTCTGGTATCAGCAGGGAGATTTCCATCGTAATAACGAGTCGTTTGCCATTATCAACGAAAATATCGACGACCATCTCTCCGTATCCGTGTCAGAACAACCAGGAAGCTATGAAATCTATACCAACGAACTGATTATCAGGATCAATAAGAATCCGTTTCAGGTACGTATTTTCGACAAATATCAGAAGCTATTGCTGGAAGATTATCAGGGAAAGGGTTTGGTCAAAGACGGGCAACATCAGGCTACATTGAAAACACTCCGCCCCGATGAACATTTCTTTGGCCTCGGTGAAAAAAACGGAGGACTGGATCGTCGCGGAAAAACCTTCCGGATGTGGAACAGCGATAAACCCTGTTATTCGATCGATGAAGACCCTCTGTACAAAAGCATTCCGTTTTTCATGAGCAATTTCGGATACGGTATTTTCTTCGATAACACCTATAAAAGCACATTTAATTTCGGAACGACATCGAACGAATACTACTCTTTTGAGGCTCCTGCAGGAGCAATGGTTTACTATTTCATCTTCGGACCGTCCTACAAACAAATCATCAACCGTTATACCCAACTAACAGGCAAACCTATTATGCCTCCGGAATGGGCGCTGGGATTTTCGCAATGCCGCGGACTTTATACTAACGAGCAACTGGCACGCGATGTGGCTTCCGAATTCCGCAAACGCCGAATCCCCTGTGATCTTATTTATCAGGATATCGGCTGGACTCAATATTTACAAAATTTTGAATGGCGTAAAGAAAATTACCGGAATCCGCGGCAAATGGTGGCCGATTTGGCGGCGCAAGGCTTTAAGATGATCGTATCACAGGACCCTGTTATTTCACAGGAAAATAAAAAGCAGTGGCACGAAGCCGATTCGCTGGGTTATTTCGTCAAAGACATCCGCACCGGCAAAAGCTACGATATGCCATGGCCATGGGGTGGCAACTGCGGAGTGGTAGACTTTACAAAGCCTGCGGCAGCGGAATGGTGGGGAAACTATCAACAGAAAGTGCTGGACGACGGTGTAAAGGGATTTTGGACCGACATGGGAGAGCCTGCCTGGAGCAACGAAGAAGAAGCCGACCGTCTGTTTATGAAACATCAACTCGGAATGCACGATGAAATCCATAATGTTTACGGCCTGACCTGGGACAAGGCTGTTACCGAACAATTTGAAAAACGGAATCCGAATAAACGCGTTTTCCAGATGACCCGGGCTTCTTTTGCCGGCATGCAACGTTATACTTTTGCCTGGTCGGGCGATTCGGGCGATGGCAACGATGTACTGAACGGATGGAACAAGCTTACGGCACAGGTGTCGTTAGCTCAATCGGCAGGCATGGGATTGATTCCCTTCTGGACGACTGACATTTCGGGGTATTGCGGCGACATTAAAGATCGTGACGCCATGGCCGAACTCTACGTTCGTTGGATGCAGTTCGGGATATTCAATCCACTGAGCCGTGCCCATCACGAAGGCAACAACGCAGCCGAACCCTGGACTTTCGGTTCGGAAGCCGAAAAACTCTGCCGCAAAGCTATCAACCTGAAATACACACTGCATCCATATATCTATTCGTATGCCCGCGAAGCGTACGATACCGGACTGCCACTGATACGCGCCATGTTGTTGGAATATCCTGACGATGCGGAAACTTTCAAACTCAACACGCAATTTCTTTTTGGTAAAGAGTTGCTGGTGGCTCCTGTGGTGGAAAAAGAGGCTTCGGAACGGCAAGTTTACCTACCCCAGGGGGAATGGATCGACTTTAACGATGGCTCTACCGTATACAAAGGCAAGCAATGGATCACCTGTCCGGTTACTCTTGGCACCATCCCGATGTTTGTAAAGAAAGGCTCTATTGTTCCACAAATGCCTGTCATGCAATATATCGGCGAAAAGAAAAACGCACCGGTGTGGTTAGATATTTACCCGGCTTCGGAAGGCCGTGCTGCAACTTTTTCTCTTTATGAAGACGACGGCGAATCGAATGACTATAAAAAAGATGTTTGTGCCCGCACAGACGTAAAATGCCTTACCACCAAAGAGGGTTATTCCATTCAACTTACCTGCAGCAATCAAAATGGATTTCAGTCCGCTTCCGAACGCAATTCCGGCATTAAAATCCGCACGAAACAAGCTCCCAAAGAGATTGTAATGAACACCACGAAGCTGAAACAAATTGCGCCGGAGAGGCTGGAAAGCAGTTGGGAAATCCTTTCCGACAAAGCAGTATGGAGCTGGGACAAGAAAACAGGCATCTGCCTGATTAAATGGCAAAATAATAAAGGAACCACAAGCATTGAAATCAAAAACTAATGCTTCAAAGCAGAATAAACGTAGATTAAAATGAAGCTTTTACTAACCCAAATAATAGCATTCAGTTGCTTGTCAGTTACCTGTATGGCGCAGCAGGGGCAACCCGTTTATCAATCGAAGGCATTCAGCATTTTCAGTAATGAAGTCCGGCAAGGAAATTACAAGGCGACAGCTCTCTCTTCCTCGGCCATGACCTCCGACTATAGGAGTCCGGATGCCGACAGGTACTCGCCCACCCTGAGCTTCAAATTCAGCATCAATTCAAGGGATAACGAGATGGTTTCGGGACAAGACCATCATGTCACCCTGCAACCTGTAAACGGGCAATGCGTTACCAACGTGCAGTTTGGGAAACAATACACCGGCACACGCCCAATGACACCAGGAATCAATTTGCCGCCCAATACGCGCTGGACAATTCGTCTCGACATGCGCGAAGTCATCAAAGCATTCAACGAAAAGGGCTATTATATTCTCTATAACGGAGAACGCCTTGACAAAGCCGACTTCAAAGGAGTTTACATTGCAGGAAGCGCGGCTCCGCTAATCTGGGATTTCAACAACCTCAGGAATCATCCGGAACTGGAGCTGAAAGACCCGGATGGTGATGGTATTTATGAAACAACTCTCGTGATGAATAAGCAGAGCGACGAGAAACACACCGCCGCAGAGTGGAAACTCTCCCGCGACATTACTGCTTTTCCTCAATACAAATCGGATTATCCCATTTCGGATGCGCTTTACAATCTCGCACTGGAAGAGATGGTTAAGGCGGTGGAACCCGACAGCACTTTCCGTACCGGTAAAGAGTGGGCTGGTGTGTGGACGCGCGACATTAGCTACAGCATTATTCTCTCCATGGCGCACTTGCAACCCCGGGTGGCAAAATACAGCCTGTTGCGCAAAGTGAAGAACGACCGTATCATTCAGGATACCGGCACCGGAGGCGCCTACCCCGCGTCTTCCGACCGCATTGTCTGGGCCATCGCAGCCTGGGAACTCTACAAAGTCACCGGCGACCGGGAATGGTTACAGCAAGCGTACAAAGTTGTCCGCAATTCGGTAGAGGACGACTTGAAGAATATTTACGATCCTTCCACAGGACTGATGCGGGGTGAATCTTCTTTTCTTGACTGGCGCGAACAGACTTACCCACGCTGGATGCAACCTGCCGATATTTATGAATCGGAAAATCTGGGCACGAATGCAGTTCATTATCAGGCAATCAAAATCCTGTCACAAATGGCGTCGCTGCTCAATGAACCGGCAGCAGTAACCAAATACGAACAGATTGCAGCAAAAATCAAACAAGGAATCAACACGCACCTTTGGATGGCTGACAAAGGTTATTACGGACAATACTTGTACGGACGAAACTTCCGGTCGCATTCGCCACGCGCAGAAGCTCTGGGTGAAGCACTCTGCGTATGGTTCGGCATTGCTGACGAAAAGCAGCAAAAAAGCATTGTTGAAGTAGTTCCCGTGATGGATTATGGCATTCCCTGCATCTATCCTCAGATTCCGGGCATTCCTCCCTATCACAACAATGCCGTCTGGCCTTTTGTGGAGACCTACTGGGGGTTGGCTTCGGCAAAAGCAGGCAACGAACGTTCGGTGCTCGAAGCCATTGCTGCCGTCTACCGTCCGGCTGCGCTTTTTCTTACAAACAAAGAAAATTTTGTAGCTTCAACCGGCGATTTCGCAGGAACGCAAATCAACTCCAGCAACATGCTATGGAGTCTCTCAGGGAATCTGGCATTAGTGCACAAAATTCTTTTCGGCATCGAATTCAGAGCCGACAGCCTACTCTTTCATCCATTTGTACCCAAAGCATTACAGGGTAAACGTTCACTTTCCGGCTTCAAATACCGAAATGCAACTCTGAATATTGAAATGACGGGATTTGGCAATACAATCCGAACTTTTGAACTGGATGGGAAATCCATGTCGGCTGCAGCCATTTCCGAATCGATGAGTGGCACTCATTCCCTGCGAATTGTATTGGAAAATACGTTTTTTCCGACTTCAGCTATCAATAAACGACCTAATTGCATCACGCCGGAAACTCCTGTTACAAAATATGCCAACGGACAACTTTCATGGAACAAAATCCGGGATGCGAAGTCGTATGCCGTGTTGAAAAACGGGAAAAGATATCTGAACACGACAACCAACACATTAAAAATTTCATCCGGCACACCGGCAGAATACCAGGTAATGGCCGTCGACCGCAACGGAATTTCATCTTTTGCATCTGAGCCGATAGCTGTCACAGGCAAGCAATGGCAACAGAACTTTGAAATGGAAGAATTTGCTCCGAAAGCTCCTTACGGTTACAAAAGTTACAGAGGAAAAGGTTTTGTCGAGATCAGTAAAACCGCCAACCGTTCGATAACGGTTGCTGTTGACATTGCTGTACCCGGTACTTATTCGGTTGCTTTTCGCTATGCCAATGGTAACGGTCCGGTAAACACCGAAAACAAATGCGCCATCCGTACCTTGAGCGTTGATGGAGCTTTTGCAGGGACAATCGTCCTGCCACAACGCGGTACCAACGAGTGGTCGAACTGGGGGAATACCAATTCCGTGCAGGTCAAACTCTCCAAAGGGCATCACCTATTGACACTGGTTTTCGAATCTCAAAATGAAAACATGAACGGGAATATCAACCAGGCAATGATCGATTCCATGTCGCTTTGCTACCTCCATCCGTAAGGTATCATTTTAATGCACATCAAAGGCAGCCTTCTAAATTCCCGAGAAGGTTGCCTTTGTTTTTTGTACCTCCTGAATAAATACAAACATCATCATCTATTCATCTATGGCTACTGAAAATTAGCATGTTAAAATCGACATCCGGCACACACATTTTTCCATCTGTCATTAAATTTGTTACTATATTTCTCACACCTCACCAAAGCACAAGGCAAACCACCTAAAAAAAACGATTTATGAAACGGATACAAGCTTATGTTGTGTTGTTTTTTGCTTTCTTTCTCTTCGCGAGCTATCAACTGATTGCTCAATCGAATGAGCTTTATCGCATCTACTTAAAAGATGGAAGAGTTGCAAAAGGAGAAATCACCGAGAACATACCCAATGAATTGGTACGTATTAAAAATGCTGATGGCAAGGCATTCGTCTTCACTTACCCTGAAATTCAAAAAATAGTCCCCGATTCTATCGAAAACAGAGTCCGGTCCGTTTTTATAACATTAAAAAATGGAGTGCAAATCAGGGGACTATTTCTTCAAAGCACGCCAAACCAATCTATCACTATTCAAACTGCAAACGGAACTACACAATGTTATACCTATGATGAAATCCAAACAATCCGTTATAGCAGCAAGCCGCTGCTGCCAAAGAAACCCGGAGCTGCCTTTGTTAATTCACTGCTTTTTCCAGGTCTCGGACAGTTCTACAACGGACAAAAAACCAAAGGAATAATATTCAGTTCAATAGGAGCAGGTTCTTTGAGTGTGATAACATATTGTGCTTTCACCATGTCGCACAAAGACGAACCTTTTATGGAATTCTTCATAGGAGGTATCAGCGCTGTAGTTTTTTCATTAAACTATCTGGCTTCTCTGATTGATGCACCGATATCAGCATCCAAAATAAACAAAAGACATAAAAATGGCATGTTAAGCTGGAGCTTAGGGAAGGAATCTCAACTTGGAATTTCGCCTAAATTTACCTTCCGATCCCTTAATCACACTGAAAAAATGATAGGTTTGAAACTTCGCCTGTCGCTGTGAGCTGATAAAATCCTCTCATTGCACTGGG
>JAUZOL010000041.1 GCA_030706455.1 Bacteroidota bacterium | reverse complement strand
GGCATAAAGATGAATGCCGGGCTTCGGTCAATGACAATTACCCTGAACTCATTGCCTCCTTTGCGTTTTAATTCCAAAGCGGTAGTAATACCGGCAAAGTTACCGCCTACAATGATTGCTGTCTGCATAATATGTTGTTTTGATGGTTATTGATGGGCGTCTTGTTGTGTCGGAATGTCTGCTTGTAAAGCGAATTATTGTAAACAAATATAGCATGGATATATTGTTTTGATATCACTATTAACGTTATTTAGGATGGCGTAATAAGGCAAAGCCTGTTTGATGAAAACGAGAGAATATTGATTGCGGCGTGGTGTTTTTGTACAAAGAGTGTATCTTTGCAAATAAATGCAAAAACAGCCGCTAATGAAACGGGTTCTTCTATTCTTGCCACTATTCGGTTTTTTCTTGACTGTTACAGCTCAATACAATTGCTGGATACAGTTTGCAAATAAAAAAGGAACCTCCGGCTCGTTATCCAATCCTTCAGCTTACTTATCATCTAAGGCAATTATACGGCGAACCAGGCAACATCTTGAAGTAGACTCCACTGATTTACCTGTGAGTCATGTATATGTTCAGTCTGTTTTGCAAAAAGGAGCCGCGTTGAAATCGTCAAGCCGTTGGTTGAACGGCATTACGGTAATATTGCCAGATACCTCTTTGCTTTCTGCTATCAGGGCGTTGCCTTTCGTAAAAAAAGTGGAACTAACGCTTACTCCGGTCGGATATACATTGCCGCCGCCTTCTAAAATGCCGGAAATGCCTTCGATGATAAATGATGTTTACGGGACAGCCAGCCAGCAAATAGATATGCATAACGGGAGAAAGTTACATGCCGAAGGTTTTAGGGGTAAAGGGATGGTGATTGGTGTGTTGGATGCCGGATTTTATAAAACCGATCAGATTTCGGTGTTTGATAGTTTGCGATTGCAGGGGAGACTGTTGGGTGTAAAAGATTTTGCCGATCCATCTGTTCCGTTTTTTGCCAATACTGAATTTCACGGTACGAACGTCCTATCTACTATGGCCGCAGACCAGCCCGACATCATGATTGGTACCGCTCCTGATGCATCTTATTGGCTTATTCGTACCGAATATTCTCCTTCGGAATATCTCGTGGAAACGGATAACTGGGTGGCCGGATTGGAATTTGCCGATAGTGTTGGTGTTGACGTAGTGAATTCTTCTTTGGGCTACACTCAGTTTGATAATTCCGGAATGGATTATACTTACCAGTCACTTAATGGCAAAACATCAAGGGCTTCGATTGCTGCAACCATGGCTGCTCGTAAAGGAATGATAGTTGTCAATTCTGCCGGTAACGAAGGAAATAAATTATGGCATTACATTTCTGTTCCTGCCGATGCGGATTCAATTCTTACTGTAGGGGCGGTCGATTACAACGGCTCTCATGCCTCTTTTAGTGGCTACGGTTCTACTGCTGACGGCAGAATTAAACCGGATGTATGTGCTGTCGGTTACCAGGCTGTGATTGCAACTTCCGCCAATACTATTGCTACCAACAATGGAACGTCTTTTGCATCCCCAATCATGGCTGGTTTGGTGGCTTGTGTGTGGCAGGCCTTGCCGACTTATAATAATATGCAGATTATTAATTTTTTCAAGCAGAATTCGTCCATGTATGCAGCTCCCGATAATATACTTGGATATGGAATCCCGGATGTTTATGCTATTTATAAAAAGAATTTTGTGAATCTGAGTCCAAATTCTTCGTCAGATAAAAACAAGGGGAAAGTCTATTTTGCAAATGGAACTTTGAAGATAGATTATCTTGCGAAAGTGAAAATGCCTGCCATTGCCATACTATATACGCAGACGGGGCAGAAATTGGCAGAATGGCAGTTGCAGGGTTTGCCGGCAACAATAGGAACGGCAGCCCTTCCTTCAGGTTTTTATTTGCTATCGGTGGTTGGATCTCAATCTTCTGAAGTTTATAAGCTTGTGAAGCAATAATTTGGAAAACGTGCAATTGCGAATATAAAACACAAATAAATTCATACAATGGGAAAAGTTATTTTGATTACCGGAGCAACGTCTGGTCTGGGAAAAGCCTGTGCCGAATATCTTTCGGAACGGGGATTGATTGTGTATGGCACAGGAAGACGTGCGATGCCGGAAACAGGGTCGGTGAAGCATCTTCAGATGGATGTGACGGATCCGGATTCGGTAAAGCAGGCCGTTGAAAAAGTTATTGCGGAACAAGGGCATATTGATGTGGTTGTCAATAATGCCGGTATGGGTATTGGCGGTGCTGCAGAGCTGGCTTCTGTCGATGAGATCCGTTTGCAGATGCGTACCAACTTTATGGGAACCGTGCATGTTTGTTCTGCCGTGTTACCACATATGCGCCAAAATGGTGGAGGAACGATCATCAATGTGAGCTCATTGGGTGGTGTGATGGGTTTGCCTTTTCAGGCTTACTATTCGGCTTCAAAATTCGCAGTGGAAGGTTACAGCGAGGCTTTGAGTCTGGAGGTAAAACCGTTCAATGTGAAGGTGTGTCTTATCGAACCGGGCGATTTTGCTACAGGGTTTACTGCCAGTCGCATTTTGTCTGAGCCGACTCAAAAAAGCAAAGAGTATAGCGCTCAATTTGAAAAGACGCTCAAGAACATTGAGAAAGAAGAACAAAACGGATTGAAACCGGAACATTTGGCAAAAGTGGTATTTCGTATTGTGAACAGTAAGCACCCCAAATTCAGATATAAGGTGGGGAATATCCTTCAGGTGGGTTTTGCAATGTCAAAAACATGGATTCCATCCCGGGCCTATCAATTTTTGCTCCGTATTTTCTATAGCATGCTATAAAACGGGAAAGGCGCTTCCACGAATGGAGCGCCTTTCTTCTCTCTCTTTCTCTCTAGATTTTGGTTAGTGTTTATTTATTGAAAAAGCGGTTGTACAAGCCCTGGAATACTTGTCCGTGACGAGCTTCATCTTTACACATTTCGTGAACTGTATCGTGAATTGCGTCATAACCAAGTTCTTTTGCTTTTGTTGCAATGCGTTTTTTGTCAGCGCAGGCTCCGCTTTCTGCATCCATACGTGCTTTGAGATTGGTTTTTGTATCCCAAACGACTTCGCCCAGCAGTTCAGCAAATTTTGAAGCATGTTCTGCTTCTTCCCATGCAATGCGTTTGTAAGCTTCTGCTACTTCAGGGTATCCTTCGCGGTCAGCCTGACGAGACATTGCCAGATACATGCCAACTTCAGCGCATTCGCCGTTGAAATGAGCTTTTAAGCCATCCAGAACTTCTGCATCTACACCTTTTGCAACACCCAAACGGTGTTCGTCAGCCCATGTAAGCCCTTCGTTTTCTACCACTTCCTGAAATTTTGCTGTCGGAGCATTACAAACCGGACATTTTTCAGGAGCTTCGGTTCCTTCATGGACATAACCACAAACGGTGCAAATGAATTTCTTTTTCATAATAGTGTAATTTAATTAATTAGTTAAATTGTTATTTCTTGCAATTTTTGCAATATCCTGTATAGTATGTTTGTACATCGTCAATTACAAGTTCGGGATGCCCTTCCAAAACAATTTCTTCCTGTTTTTGATTGAAAATATCGACGATTGCGCCGCAGTTCTTACAACGGAAATGGGCATGGTGAGAGGTATTCCCATCAAAGCGGGCATTTTTTTTATCAATGCCAAGATATAGTACCACTCCTTGTTCTTCGAAAAGGCTTAAAGTGTTATAGATAGTTGTTTTGGAAAGCGTAGGAATTGAAGGCGACAGAGAACTGTAAATTTCGTCAACCGTAGGATGCGTAAAGTGCGTCAGCATGTATTCCATTACTGCCAGTCGTTGGAGTGATGGTTTAATGTCGTGCTTTACTAAAATATCTAATGCATCCATATTTGAAAATGAAATAAAATTGTAATCATTACAAATGTAATTCGATTGCAAATGTACAACGTCAAATGGATTTTGGCAAGAGTTTACGTTGTTAAAATTAAATAATAATATTATTTAGCTAACAATGAGTGGGATAGTTTGACTTTTTTGTAGAGATCGGATGCGAAAACAAAATCTTCCAGCGCTTTATTGCCGGTATCGAAAATTTCACTTCGATGTCCCTGCCACGATTTTTCTCCTTTTTCGATGAAAATGATGTTGTCTCCGATTTCCATAACAGAGTTCATATCATGAGAATTTATGACTGTAGTGATCTTAAATTCTTCAGTGATTTCGTGAATAAGTTGGTCGATGATTAAAGAAGTTTGCGGATCAAGGCCGGAATTGGGTTCGTCGCAAAACAGGTATAGCGGGTTCATTGAAATGGCACGGGCAATAGCTACTCGCTTTTGCATACCGCCGCTGATTTCAGAAGGATAAAGACCAAATGCTTTCGGATCAATATTGACCCTGTGAAGACAAAAACTGGCACGTTCTATTTGCTCGGCTTTGTTCATCGAAGAGAACATCTCCAACGGATAGAGGGCATTTTCGAGCACTGTGGAAGAGTCGAAAAGTGCAGATCCCTGAAAAAGCATTCCGACTTTTTGACGTAATATCTTTACTTCCTGAAAAGTCATCTCCGTCAGATTTTGCCCGTTAAGCAATATCTTGCCTGAGTCTACCGTGTGCAAACCGATGATACATTTCATCAGTACAGTTTTTCCAGAACCACTCTTCCCGATAATCATGTTTGTTTGACCGGGTTGGAATGTGGCAGAAACGTCTTTTAGAACAGGATTGTTGTCAAAAGACTTATTTACGTGAATTACTTCTATCATATTTAGGTTGTTCAAAAGGGATTTGGGCATAAATCAGTGTGCCTTTCATTACTTCTCCAACAGTAGGATAGGGGAATACAATTTTTCTCCATTCTGAAATTGTCATTTGTGATTCTACGGCCATTACGGCAGCAACGATGGATTCGCTGCAATTGTTGCCGATAATATGGACACCTAAAATGGTTTCATCTTCTCCGACAATAATTTTGCAGAGCCCTTCAAATTTATTGTCCTGAATGACGTACCTGCTTGACTGAGTGAGTGGTAACCGGATTATTTTATGAGGTCTCCATGCCAGATTCAATGTTTCTTCCGTAATTCCAACGTGCGCAATTTCAGGACTGGAGAATACACATGTTGGGACTGCTTTGAAATTCATGTGATCTTCAATGCCCAGTATGGTGTTAATTGCAACTGCGGCTTCGCAGTATGCTGCATGAGCCGACTTTGAAAAGCCGGTGACATCTCCCGCCGCAAAGACATTGGGTTCAGAGGTCTGCATTTGATTATTGATGCGTATACCTTTTCTGTAACATTCCACATCAAGATTCTCAAGCCCAATTCCTTCGAGGTTAGGACGACGACCGATGTCGCAAATGATTTTTTCTCCTTCGACGGTCATTTCAACACCGTTGATGCTAAAAAATACTTTGTTCCCTTCTATTTTTGATATTCTGGTGTTCAGATGAATGATAATGCCTCTTTTGGCATATTCTTCTCTCAGCACAGAACATATTTCGTTATCGGTGTCTAGCAATATTTCGTCGTTCTCTTCGAGAATGGTAATTTCAGCTCCGAGCGAATTGTAAATATGAGCTAACTCAATGCTTACCTGCCCTCCACCGATCATGACCAGCTTTTTGGGTAGTTCCGTGCTGTTTAGCATTGCGTCGTATGTGCATACCAGCGGGCTTTCAATCCCGGGTATTTCAGGCATGTCCGGACGAGAACCGGTGCATATTAATAAATTCTTTGAATGATAATTTTCTTTGTCGCAACAAATTGTAATACAGCCGTCAGCAGAACGTCCTTTTATATAAGCTTTTCCCTGTACAATTGTTGCTATATCGCTGTTGAATTTGTCACTGACAATAGTTTGCATGTTCCTTACGACTTTCTCTTTTTGTTGCAGGGCAAGCTCCATGCTAAACGAAGCATTTTTGTCGGTGATAATTCCGTATTTTTCCGCATCTTTGACGATGTTGTATGCCTGTATACTGTGTAGTAAGGTTTTTGCCGGTATACATCCTTCGTTTATGCAAACTCCTCCCAATGTATCTTTCTCAAAAAGGATAACTTTAAGCCCTTGGTTTCCGGCGCATTCTGCAGCGAAAAAACCGGCGGGTCCGCCTCCGATAATAGCTAAATCAAACATCATCTCAATGGGTTTTGGTATAAGATAGAGAGCAACAAGTCTTTTCTGTTGCCGGATAAATACGTTGATACCTAACAAAAATACAAAAAATAGTTGTTCCGGCAAAACATTTGAGAGAGATGTTTATGTATGTTTTTCACGTAAATTAATCATTGTAAAAAAATGCAAAAGCAATTCGTTCTTTTAGAATGCTAATGATTTTTAAAATACACATATTATATTAAACGAGCTTGTTGTGGTTGTATTATGGATATAAATAATTATTATTAAGTAAATATATGTGTATTGAAATAATATCAAAAATGTTTTTTAGCTTTGTGAGAGATAAAAAAAGATAGGCTGGATAAAATTTAATTTTTTTCTTATATTTGTGTAGTCTTAAAATGTAAGAATGTTTTTTGAAAAATATGAATCATTATCAATCTCTAAATTATATTTGATATGAAAGTAAATTACAGCAAAAAGGGTTCAAAATGGCAAGTCGTTTTTACGGTCGAGAATGTAGATCCTTCAGGGATGACTATTGCCGGCAATTTTAATGATTGGGATAGTAAGGATGCAAAAAGTGCCTTTCTCAATGGTGGTAAAGAAGTTAAGGTGTCCCTTCCGGCAGACTCAACTTTTCTCTCGTTCAAAGTGTTTGATAATACCAACGATTGCTGGTGTGAGGTGTATGATAATGGTGAATTGTATGCGGGGTTGGAGCCGTATTTTGTAAGGAATGAAATGGGTACGATAAATATTGTTGTTCCTTTGTTTGAGGAAGTTAAGCCGAAAGCTACTCGCAAAGCTCCTGCAAAGAAGGCTGCTGAGCCCAAAGAAACAAAGGCTCCGGCTAAAAAAACAGCCAAGAAGAGTGCTGCAAAATAATACTCGAAAAGGTATGAAATATTAACGAAGAGGGCGAATCATTGAGATGATTCGCCCTCTTGTATTTGGTAAAGACTCTTGCAATTACGGCTGAAAAAAGCGACCTTTGCAGTCCGAAAATTAATAACTTAAGAGGTTTTTCAGTTTGTTTTTCCGAATCGAAGATCGTTTTGCGGAAAGACTTCTGAGCCTGCACTTAAATAATTAGATCTGAACATGAATTTTATAGAAGAACTGACATGGCGAGGCATGATTCATGATGTGATGCCGGGCGCGAAAGAACAACTTGAAAAAGAGCTGACTGCCGGTTATCTGGGTATTGATCCGACTGCCGACTCATTACATATCGGTCACCTTGTGGGTGTGATGATTTTGCGTCATTTTCAGCGTTGCGGTCATAAACCTATTGCCTTGGTGGGTGGAGCCACGGGTATGATCGGTGATCCTTCAGGGAAATCGCAGGAGCGTAATTTGCTGACAGAAGAAACGCTGCGTCATAACCAGGATTGCATCAAGGCTCAGTTGTCTCGTTTCCTCGATTTTGAGTCAGATGCTCCTAATGCTGCTGAAATGGTGAATAATTACGACTGGATGAAAAACTTTTCATTCCTTGAATTTATTCGCGACATTGGGAAGCACATTACGGTTAACTATATGATGGCGAAGGATTCAGTGAAAAAACGTCTGAACGGAGAAACATCCGATGGAATGTCGTTCACCGAATTTACCTATCAGTTAGTTCAGGGATATGACTTTCTTTACCTCTATCAGCATCATAATTGCAGGATTCAGATGGGCGGTTCCGACCAGTGGGGAAATATCACTACCGGAACGGAGTTGATTCGCCGTAAAACCGGAGGCGAAGCTTTTGCTCTTACCTGTCCGTTAATTACAAAGGCTGATGGTGGCAAATTTGGCAAAACAGAATCGGGTAATGTTTGGCTGGATCGTCGATACACGTCGCCTTACAAGTTTTATCAGTTCTGGCTGAATGTGAGTGATACTGATGCCGAAAAATATATTAAAATTTTCACCTTCCTTGAAAAAGAAGAAATTGACGCTTTAATTGAAGAGCAACGTCAGGCTCCGCATCTTCGTCCTTTACAGAAGGCTTTAGCGAAAGAAGTAACTACAATGGTTCACTCGGAAGCTGATTATCTCGCGGCTGTTGATGCTTCGTCTATTCTGTTCGGTAATTCAACTTCCGATCAGTTGAAAAATCTGGATGAAGAGACATTTTTGGCTGTATTTGAAGGTGTTCCTCAGTTTGAGATTTCTCTGGCAGAACTGAGCGAAGGTATCAAAGCAATTGATCTGCTAACCGAAAAAAGTGCAGTGTTCCCGTCGAAAGGTGAAATGCGCAAAATGACTCAGGGTGGCGGAGTTGCTATTAATAAAGAAAAATTGGCTCAGCCGGACGCCGTGGTAACATCTGATCAATTATTGAACGGTCGTTATCTGTTGGTACAAAAAGGAAAGAAGAACTACTTTTTGCTTACAGCAAAGTAATTCTTCCCCCGATATTTATCAAAGCCTTTGTTCCGAAAGAACAGAGGCTTTTTTTTATGCGTATTTAAAAGCCATGTAGAATGCCACCAGTAGTAAAAAGGCAGCATATACTTTTTTGAACATTTTGCTTGGCATTTTCACGGCAAGTTTGGTGCCGACAAAGGCTCCGAAAACAATACCTCCGGCAATTAGTCCGGCGTTGAGAAGGTTTAGGTGTCCGTTTTCGGCATACACCATCACGCTGGGTAGTCCAACTGGTAGTTGTAAGGCAGCCAATGATGTGGCGGCCGCTGCTTTCGCATCGTACTTGAAAAACTTTACCATGGCTGGAACGATGATGATGCCTCCGCCTTTGCCAAACAATCCGGCAATGATGCCGGCGGCTATGCCGACTAATATCAAGCCCCACAAATTGAGATGTTTTGAGGGGTTGGATGTTGGTAGCGGTGTTTTCTCTTTCTTGAAATATGCCGGAATGTCGAGGTAGCTGAAGGCAATGTAAAATAGTAGCGCTGCGTAACATTTTGCCAGAATTGATTCTTTAACAAGGACTGCACATTCGGCTCCAAAGTATGATCCGATGACCAGACCGCCGGAAATCCATAAAGAATTTCGTATGTTTATATATCCGGCTTTATAGTAGGTTATTACTCCTAAAATACCGACAGGCAGGAGCATGGCGGCCAAAGATGTGGCATTGGCATCGAGGATGGGCAACCCGAAAATTGCGATTAGCGAAGGGACCATTACCATTCCGCCTCCAATGCCGAACAATCCGGATAATATTCCGGCAGCTATGCCTAAAATGATGAATCCAATTTCCATTATTTTGTGGTTTATGCTTCGTATTCAGTTGGATCAAAGCCTTCCAATGCTTCCTTACGTTCGACGCAGGTGCCGCATTTGCCGCAATGTTTTTCGCCTCCTTTATAACAGGAATAGGTTTTGTTGTAGTCGATTCCCAGCTCTTGTCCGATAAGTGCGATTTCTCTTTTGCTGATATCGCAATACGGAGAAAGAATCTGAATGCCTACTTCTGTGCCGGCTTTGGCTGCTGCTGTGAAAGCATCTATAAATGAACGGCGGCAGTCGGGGTAGATGGCATGGTCTCCAAAATGATTGCCTATTAGCACAGCGTCAAGATCGTTGCTTTCGGCCAATCCCACAGCTATGCTCAACATAATGCCATTCCTAAAAGGAACTATTGTCTTTCGCATATTGTCGGCTTCATAATGCCCTTCGGGAATGTCGCCGCCGCTTTGCAGTAGGTCGCTTCTGAAGTATTCATTCATAAAGCCAAGGTTGATCACAATATGACGAATCCCCAGTTCCTCGCAATTTCGCCGGGCATATGAAATTTCACGATCGTTGTGTTTCGATCCGTAGTGAAACGATACGGCCAGACGGATGTCGTCTTTGTATTGGTGTAGGAGTGTTGAGCTATCCAACCCTCCCGAATATACGATTAATGCATTCATTGTAAATAAAATAATTGCGGTAAAAGATGAAGGGTTGTTGCGGAAAAGCCGGAGCCGGCTTTGGCTGCAAAGATACGAATCAATTTTTAACCTGCATGTATTTTGTATTTTAAAAACAAACAACGCCGCCTGATTACAGGCGGCGTTGGATATTGAGAAAAGGAATCTTATTTCAGATCGCCTTCTTTTATCAGGTATTCTGCTATTTGTACAGCATTAAGAGCCGCTCCCTTTTTAATTTGGTCGCTGACACACCAGAAAGTGAGTCCTTTTTCGTTGGAGAGGTCTTTGCGGATACGTCCCACATACACAGGGTCTTTGCCTGCAATGAACAGTGGCATCGGGTATTCTTTTTCTGCAGGATTGTCCTGAAGAATAACGCCATCTGCATTTGCCCAAGCGTTGCGTGCATCTTCTACTGAAACCGGTTTTTCGGTTTCAACCCAGACTGCTTCTGAGTGGGCTCTTAAAGAAGGTACGCGAACACATGTAGCGCTTACTTCAGCGTCGGTGTGCATGATCTTGCGTGTTTCGTTATACATTTTCATTTCCTCTTTGGTATATCCGTTATCGGTGAAAACGTCGACCTGAGGAATCATGTTGAATGCCAGTTGGTGTACAAATTTCTTTACAGTCACAGGATCGCCGTTGAGTGCTTCTTTGTATTGTTGGAGAAGTTCGTCCATGGCAGCAGCACCTGCGCCGCTTGCAGCCTGATAAGTAGCTACGTGCACCCGTTTTATTTTGGAGATGTCGTTGAGGGGTTTCAACGCGACAACCATCTGGATGGTTGTACAGTTCGGATTGGCAATAATGCCTCTCGGACGGACTTTCGCATCGGCGGCGTTCACTTCTGGAACAACCAATGGTACATCATTGTCCATACGGAAAGCACTTGAATTGTCAATCATCACAGCTCCGAATTTGGTGATGGTTTCGGCATAATCCTTGGAGATTCCTGCACCGGCAGATACGAAAGCAACATCTACACCTTTGAAGTCGTCATTGTGTTTAAGCTCTTTGACGACGATCTGTTTACCCTTAAAGGTGTAAGAGGTTCCCGCACTGCGCGATGAGCCGAACAGTAGTAGTTCGTCCATCGGAAAATCTCTCTCAGCAAGCACTTTCAGGAATTCTTGTCCTACGGCGCCGCTTGTGCCGACAATTGCTACTTTCATTTTTCTTCTAAAAATTGAAAAATTAAAAAAATGTTTGTACTTTTATTCCGGTTTTATTTAGTTTTTCACACTACCCGAAATTCTGTGCAAAATTACGCTATTTTACTCAAATAACACTGTTTTATGCGAAAGATTATTACTTTTTCACTTCTCTGGCTTACGGTTTATTCGTTCGGACAATATAAAGATGATTTTTCTGACGGAGAGTTTGTTTCGAATCCTTCATGGATAGGTACAACAGATAAATTCGTGGTATCTTCTTCTCAACAACTTCAGTTGAAGGCTCCTGCGGCGAGTTCATCGGCTTATTTGGCTACCTCGTCGGGTGCAATCTATAATGCTTCCTGGCAATTTTACCTGAAAGCAGGGTTGTTGCTGACAAGCGGTAATTACGTGAACTTTTATTTGACCGCGAATAATAGCGATCTGTCCAAAGCCTTAAACGGTTATTATGTGATGGTTGGTAATGCCAATAAAGAAGTTGCATTGTACAGGCAGTCGGGGACGACAAAAACGAAACAGGTGGCTGGGGTTAGCAAACGGCTTCCGACTTCCGGGAGTGTGACCGAAATTACAGTCAGGGTGACGCGCGATGCCGCCGGTAACTGGGCTCTCTATTCAAAATTGCCATCGGAAAGTGGTTTTGTACTAGAAGGAACTGTGCATGATGCTACGTTTGATAAAAGCAGCTTCTCCGGAATCTACTGTAAATACTCCTCAAAGAACAGTCAGAAGTTTGTGTTTGATGATTTTGCTGTGACCGGTTCTGCTGTGCTTGATACTGTGCCTCCTTCTATAGTTTCGTATCAGCTTTTGGGAGATCGAAAATTGAAGGTGGTGTTTTCAGAGCCTGTATCTTTGTCCGGTGCAAAGGTTACAGTTCCTGCTTCATTGGGGAGCTATGCTCAGAGCTTGTCGGGCGATACGCTTACTCTTCTGTTCGATAAGCCGGTTCCTCGTTATCAAACCTTCGTGGTAACTCTGGATAAAATCGTGGATGTTGCCGGCAATTTTCTTCCTAAAAGCGAGTTGTCGTTTGGTCTTTTCCCTACCACGTTTGGTGATCTTGTTTTTAATGAGATTATGTGCGATCCTACTCCGAAAGTTGGACTACTTGAGTCGGAATATATAGAACTTTACAATAGAAAGGATTTTCCGATCGAACTTTCGGGCTGGAAACTCTATTATGGAGATAAGCCGTATAAAATTTCCGGAGGTAAAATTCCGGCAAATGGTTATGTTTTGTTGTGCGCTTCCGCTTCTGTGCCGGCCATGTCGTCTTGTGGCGCTACGGCCACAATGAGCAGCTTTCCATCTCTTTCTTCCACGGGACAATTACTCTATCTGACCAATGAAAAGGATTCTCTGATCTCGTTCGTGAATTATAGCAACAGTTGGTATAAAAGTGATTTCAAAGCTTCTGGTGGCTGGTCTCTTGAGTGTATGGACAGTGAAAATATGAGTGGGGCATCATCCAATTGGATTGCATCTTCGGATGTTTCAGGGGGTACTCCGGGGCGAAAGAATTCTTCGGTTGCCATTGTAAAAGATAATCTTGATCCCCACGTATCGGCGATTTCTTATATTTTGCCTGATACATTGCTCGTTGTTTTTAATAAATCAATGTTGTTGTCTGATTTGTCGGTGTTGTCTCATTACGTTTTGGGAAGTGGATTAGAGTTGAAGTCGGTCAAAGCAGATTATCCTCAGGGAAAATGGGTGCGGTTGGCGTTATCGCCAGCTGCCAAAACCGGTTCTTTGTACCAGTTGCAGTTGAGCCACCTAAGAGATGTAAATCAAAATTTTTTGGACGAAAAGATAATGTTTGGTGTGCCGGATAGTTGCGAATATAATGATTTGGTAATTAATGAAGTATTGTCTCACCCTAAAAACGGGGGAGCTACTTTTGTTGAGTTGTATAATCGTTCGCAAAAAGTTATTGAATTGAAGAATCTCTGGCTAAACCGGATTAAGTCTGATGGTGCATTGGATGTTGGTTTTCCTATTGCGCCTCAGGGCCGCCAAATATTACCGGGAGATTATTTGATATTGACGGATTCACAAAAAGGAGTGAATGATTTTTATGATTGTAAAACAGAGAGCAAGTGGAACGAAATGAGTAATTTTGTGTCGTTGCCTAATGCATCAGGCAATGTGATGCTGGTCAACCGTGCCGGAGCTGTGATTGACTCTGTGAGTTACGATGAAAAACGGCACGATGTGACGATTAAAGATCCTGCCGGGGTGTCGTTTGAAAGGGTAAATCCCGATTGGGCGAGTAATAATGCCGATAATTGGCACTCCTGCGCTTCTGATGCCGGATATGCTACGCCTGGTTACGAGAACTCGCAGTTCAGGCAAATGTCAGACAGTGCAACTGCGGCAAAGTATTTTTGGCTCGATAATGAGTCCTTTACGCCGGATAATGATGGTCTGGAGGATATGCTTTTGCTGCGATATAAAATGCCTGATAACGGCTATTCTGCCACGGTGACGATTTACGATGCCATGGGGCGCAGGGTGAGGCAGATTGCCAATAATGCACTGTTGGGAGGTGACGGTGTCTTGATTTGGAATGGGCTGACGGATGCGGGTAAACTTGCCAATGCCGGCGTTTATGTTGTATATGTAGATGCTGTTTTGCCGCTCAAAGGTAAACGGGAAAAGGCAAAGATTGCCTGTGTTGTTGCCGTGAAATAAATAAATTAATAGGTATTTAGGGATGAGAATTGGGGTTGCTTTGCTTTCTTTTATTGTTGTGTTGTGTGGTTGTGCGTCGGTCGAAACTTTTAATAGTCAACTTCGTACTCCTAAAAGAGTGAAAGCGTTGAGGTCGGACGTCGATTTTGTGCATCACAAGCTGGAAAAGCTTCACCCGTCATTATACAGATATATAAGTAAACAGGAGCTGGATCGTAAATTCGATAGTCTGAAAACTGCCATCACATCGCCGATGACCAGCAATGAATTCTTTTTTCGGATAAGTCCTGTGGTCGCATCTGTTCGTCAGGGACATACACGCATTTTCCCGTTGACACGACGGTTGACGAAAATGGAAATGGTCAAAGCCCGGAAAAACGGCGCTTCTCCGGTAATGAAACTGCATCTGGGATGGGTGGATCGCCGGCTTTATTTGTTGAAACCAACGGCTTCCGATTCGACTTTGAAGCCGGGGTCGGAAATTTTGTCGCTCGACAGTATTACCCCTCAGCAGCTGTTTGCTAAATATGCTCCTACATTTGCCTCCGACGGTTTTAATACGACTTTTCACGATCGCCTTTTTAATAAGAAATTCGCATCATACTTTTATTACGAAACAGGAGTGAGAGATAGTGTGCTTTGTAAGGTGAGTAATGGTGGTGTTGTTCGGTCTGTGTGGCTCAAGCCTCCGGAGCGGCAGAAGAAAAAGCAGGAGAAGCCTTTGTCTTCGCCTTCCGATGCGGAAAAACAGAAGAAGAGAGTGTTTGAACGTCGAAAAAAGGTGCAGGGGTATGATGCGTTGACCGGAGAGTATAGTAAGAATCTGCGTTTTATGGGGCAGGATAGTTGTGTCGCAGTTATTACTGTGAAGGATTTTGTGAAAGGAAAGTACAAGCGTTTTTATGCTGATAGTTTTCGGAAGATAGACTCAGTTCAGGCTCGTGCACTGGTATTGGATTTGCGTGATAATACAGGCGGAGACCTTTCTGATATTCAATGTCTGTATGCGTATCTGGCTGAAAGTAACTTTCGCTTTGTGAAACCTGCGGTGGTTACCTCAAAAACCAGTTTGTGGCATGATGACTATTTCAATGTTTCCTCTCCATCGCAATTTGTGTTGCGTATTTTGGGAACTCCCGGTTGGCTGGTTTATAATACTTTTAAGACACTTATTACGCATAAAAAAGCAGATGGTCGCTACTATTTTTACTATCCTCCTATTTGGCAGAAACATCCTAAAGCGAATCATTTCAAAGGAAAAGTATACGTGTTGATTAACGGATGTAGTTTTTCGGCATCCTCTGTTATTTCTGCCAATCTGAAAGGTTCCGGCCGCGCTTTGTTTGTGGGCGAGGAAACCGGAGGGGCTTATAATGGTTGTGTTGCAGGTCAAATGCCATCGTTTACACTTCCCGGAAGCAAACTAAAAATGTCGTTCGGACTGCTTGAGGTCGCGACGCCTTATGCTTCCAATCCCGATGGCAGAGGTGTTATGCCAGATGTTCCCGTTGTTCCGACACTCGATGACCGATTAAAAAGTGCAGATCCTGAGTTACGATGGGTGATTGATGATGTTGACAAACAGGGAAAGTGATGAAAAAATACATCTGCACGTTAGTGAATTAAAATTCAGAATATCAATATATAATGACATTTACAGCAATAGATTTTGAAACGGCACATGCGCAGTTTCCTTGTGAGATAGGGTTGTGCCGGGTCGAAGACGGTGATATTACAGAAACTTTTTCGCGGCTTATTAAGCCTGCGTGTTTTCCATATATGAATCCTTGGTGTCAGAAAGTGCACGGAATCTCGGCTTCCGATCTGCAGTTTGAGGCAACATTTGAGGAGATGTGGGGCGAATTACATCCATGGTTGGAGGATACGGTTCTGGTGGCTCATAATGCGGCTTTTGATATGGGAGTGTTGCGGGCTTCGCTGCGCCATTACGACCTGGCACTTCCTCATAGCGATTATGTTTGCAGTGTATCCTTGTCGAAGAAAACATGGAAGGGTCTACCATCTTATAAATTAAACAGCTTGTGCGATATGTTTGATATACGGTTTCGCCACCACCGTGCGGGAGCAGATGCCGAAGCGTGCGCAAAATTGGTGCTGAAAGCCGGAGAAGAAATGGTTACGCCTTCATTGGAGAGTTTGTTAGCTCGGTCCGGGTTGAAATTGAAAGCACTATAAAAGTCTTGTCGGCTATTAAGGAGCTGCGTTTTGCTATTGTTTTCTAAGGGTAAACGGGGCTTGAGGACGTTCTGAAACATCAGCAGGGTGGTGTTGTAGTTACAAAGCGACCTCACGTCGCTCTGTAACTTAAAAGTGAATAATTGAGAAAAAAATGAGATGCTATGCATACTCATGAGCGTTTATATTTTATTAGGTAAGAATGTATGCCTCAGTGGATATCATTGGGATGATAATTTGCTCTGACTCATCAGTCAGGGATAGTGGCACAAAAAAGATAACGGCTAGTTAACTTTTGCCGTCATTTGTCGAATGGTTAGTTGCCTTATCCTTTCATTAGGATGCAAATCAGATGTCTCTTTTGGAGAACGAATAAGCGGGCTGAAAATGGGAGGTTGGTTATACCTGTTGTTGTGTTGTGTGTGTTCCAGTCCTTGCCTGAATGTTTGCACAACAAAGATAAAAAGAATAAACTGATAAAACGGGCTGTTTTGGTAAAAATTGATGTGTATTCAATTAAATTAACGCTTTGTGTTTTAAATTGAAATTTTAATTGCCTTTTTATTTTCAATTTAAAATAAAAACCGCTCCTCCGGAGAAGAGCGGTTTGAAGTTTTGCTTTGAAATATTGTCTTAGATCATTTCAAATCCGGTGTAGGGAACCAAAGCTTTCGGTATGCGAATGCCTTCGGGTGTTTGATTGTTTTCGAGTAATGCTGCAACGATACGCGGCAGAGCCAAAGCGCTTCCGTTCAATGTGTGACAAAGCTGAGCCTTTTTATCTTCTCCTTTGTAACGGCATTTCAGACGGTTTGCCTGATAGCTTTCGAAATTGGATACCGAACTTACTTCCAGCCAGCGTTTTTGAGCGGCAGAGAATACTTCGAAGTCAAATGTAAGTGCCGAAGTAAAGCTCATGTCGCCACCGCAAAGGCGCAGGATGCGCCAGGGAAGTTCCAGCTTGTCCACCAATGTTTGAACGTAGGCAACCATCTCTTTCAATGATTCATAGGAGTGTTCCGGTTTGTCGATGCGAACGATTTCTACTTTGTCGAACTGGTGAAGACGGTTTAATCCGCGAACATCCTTGCCATACGAACCGGCTTCGCGACGGAAACAGGCCGAATAAGCAGTGTTTTTGACGGGCAGTTCGCTTTCTTGTAAAATTACATCACGGTAAATGTTGGTGACGGGAACTTCTGCTGTAGGAATCAGGTAAAGATCGTCCAGATTGGCGTGATACATCTGGCCTTCCTTGTCGGGCAACTGACCTGTTCCGTAGCCGGAAGCCTGATTTACCACGTAAGGAGGTTGTATTTCCAGATAGCCGGCGTCACGTGCATTGTCGAGAAAGAAGTTGATTAAAGCGCGTTGCAAACGGGCACCTTTTCCTTTGTAAACAGGGAAGCCTGCTCCGGTTATTTTCACGCCCAGTTCAAAATCAATCAGGTCGTATTTTTTTGCCAGTTCCCAGTGGGGAAGGGCGTCTTCGGGTAGTTCAGGTACAGTACCGCCCATTTTTTCCACCACGTTGTCTTCGGCAACGCGTCCTTCGGGCACCGATTCGTGAGGAAGATTCGGGATGGTTACCAAAATGTCGATCAACTGTTTTTCGATGGCATCCAATTCGGTCGATTGAGCTTTGATAGCCTCTTTCAGCTCGGCAGTTTTAGCTTTTGCTTCAGATGCTTCTGCCTGTTTGCCTTGTTTGAAAAGTTCTCCGATAGCTTTCGAAAGAGCGTTCATTTCGGCGGATTCGGCATCCAGTGATGCTTGTACACTACGGCGTTTTGCATCCAGTTCTACAACTTGCCCGATGATTTCGGCGCCATCAAAATGTTTTTTTGCCAACCGGCGAATCACCTCTTCTTTGTTTTCGGTGATGAATTTTAGCGTTAACATGTTGTATATTTATAATTTACAATTTTCAATTGAAATATTTGGTCTGTGTTTCGCAGAGGAAACAAAGGTACGATTTATCCGCTGTTTATTGAAATGGATTTAAATTAAAACGCAATCAAATGAACGGTGTGGGTCGCAGTGTTGTTCTTTTTTTGGGTCTTTAGGCTTTTTCTGTGTGGAATAACAAAAAAACCTCCCGCGTTCATCGAACGGAGAGGTTTTATATTGTTTTGCAGTGCCTGGGCTTATGCTTCAGCAACCGGTTCTACAGATACAAAAGATTTGTTGTCTTTTCTTTTGCGGAAAACAACTTTGCCTGTAACCAAAGCAAACAGTGTGTGGTCTTTGCCTAAACCAACGTTTTCGCCTGGGTTGTGAACAGTGCCACGTTGACGAACGAGGATATTGCCTGCCTTAGCAAACTGGCCTCCAAAGATTTTCACACCAAGTCGTTTGCTTTCCGATTCGCGACCGTTCTTGGAACTACCGACGCCTTTTTTATGTGCCATTATTGTTAAGTTTTAATGAGTTTATGCTACGATTTCTTTTACAAACAGTTCAGTGAAGTACTGACGGTGACCATTCATTTTCTGATAGTCGTTTCTTCTTTTCTTTTTGAAAACAAGAACTTTGTCGCCTTTTACGTGTCCTTTTACTTCGGCTACGATTTTTGCGCCTTCAACAACTGGAGCACCAACGGTAACAGCGCCGTCTTTGTCTACCAATAATACTTTTTCAAATTCGATCTGCGAGCCAGCTTCGGCTTCCTGCATGCGATGAACAAACAGTTTTTGTCCGGCTTCCACCTTGAACTGTTGTCCTAAAATTTCAACAATTGCGTACATGTAATAAATTGTTTTTCAATTACATCCGGGAGGTGAGATGCGGCATCTCTGCAACAGCGCTACTTTCTAAAGACCCCTTCGGAAAATCAGGATGCAAAAGTAATCATTTTTTTCTTTCAAACCAAAGAGTTTGGTAAATTTTTATTGTGGCTTTCTTCTTTGATAATGAGGAGTAAACATCGCCTGCTTTTGCTTTAATAAGTCGGGAAAAGTAGCTACCTTTGCTACTCCTTTGAAAACCCAAATTTATACTTGATTATGGCAATAATAAAACCGTTTCGGGGCGTGCGTCCACCGAAAGAATTAGTGGAACAGGTGGCTTCGCGCCCCTACGATGTGTTGAACTCCGAAGAAGCCCGTGCTGAAGCCGGGGATAACCAGAAATCGCTTTATCACATTATTAAGCCGGAGATCGACTTCCCTGTCGGTACTGACGAACACGACGACAAAGTGTATGCCAAGGCCGTGGAAAACTTCAATAAGTTTCAAAAAGAAGGCTGGTTGGTGCAGGATGATAAAGATCGTTATTATGTGTATGCACAAACAATGAACGGTCGCACTCAGTACGGACTTTGCGTGGCAGCTGCCGTAGAAGACTACATGAAAGGCAACATCAAAAAGCATGAACTTACACGTCGCGACAAGGAAGAAGACCGCATGAAACACGTTCGCGTGAATAATGCCAACATCGAACCGGTATTTTTTGCCTATCCGCATCAGGCAGAACTGGATGCTATTGTCAGCAATGTTACGAAAAACGCTCCCGAATATGATTTTGTGGCTCCCGATGGTTTTGGTCACCATTTCTGGGTGATTAATGACGATGCTACCATTAGTCGCATTACCGAAATTTTTGCGTCTATTCCGGCTATGTATATTGCTGATGGTCATCACCGTAGCGCTGCTGCTGCTTTGGTGGGTGACGAAAAACGCAAACAAAATTCTAATCACAACGGCGACGAAGAATACAACTACTTCCTTGCTGTTTGTTTTCCTGATAACCAGCTGAATATTATCGACTACAATCGCGTAGTGAAAGATTTGAACGGGTTGACAGACGAACAGTTCTTGTCGGCTTTGGGAAAAGATTTCGTTGTAGAAGAAAAAGGTGCCGACATTTACAAACCGACAGCTTTACACAATTTTGCTCTCTATCTTTCTGGTAAATGGTATTCACTGACTGCCAAAGCAGGAACTTACAACGATAACGACCCTATTGGCGTGTTAGACGTAACTATTTCATCGAACCTGATTTTGGACGAAATTCTCGGCATCAAAGACCTTCGTTCTGACAAGCGCATTGACTTTGTGGGCGGTATTCGTGGTCTGGGTGAATTGAAACGCCGTGTAGATAACGGAGAAATGAAGGTGGCATTGGCTCTTTATCCCGTTTCGATGAAGCAATTGATCGATATTGCTGATAGCGGAAATATTATGCCTCCAAAAACAACCTGGTTTGAACCGAAATTGCGTTCAGGTCTGGTAATTCATAAGCTGGATTAATTCCGGAACTTCTTTAAACGACAAAAGGCAGTCTTTAGGCTGCCTTTTGTCGTTTAAATCTGGAAACACTTTATTTACTCTCTGTAAATTCTACGCTGCCGGAGATGGCAATGTCCGTTCCTACGAATGCTGCCGGAAATTTCGGGCCGACGCCGTAATCCATACGGTTGAGCTTTCCTTTAAGCAAGAATCCGGATGTCTCTTTTTTGTTCATCGGATTGGTAACGGTGCCTTTGTAATATACATCCAGAACAATAGGTTTGGTTACTCCATGCATGGTGAGGTTGCCTGCCATTTTGTAATGGTTTCCCTGTACTTTTTTAATCGACGTGCTTTTGAATGTCATTGTCGGATAGGTGGCCACGTCGAAGAAGTCGGCTGTCTTCAGGTGGTTGTTACGAGCTTCCACGTCGGTGTTGATACTGGCAACCTGAACGGTTACCTCCACTTTTGCGTCACTATGATCGGGTTTTGTAGCTGTAACTTTCACTTCAAACTGAGTGAAATTGCCGGTTACTTCCGAGATGGTCATGTGACTGACGGCAAAGGTTAAATGGGAGTGAGCAGGATCCGAAACCCATGTCTGTGCGGAACCTAATAAGGCAAACATGCCTAAAACTATTGATAAAGCAATCTTTTTCATAATCGTAATTTTTAGTTCTTGTGTTACTTTCAGCTGAAACAACAATAATTTCTTTGATGCAAAATTACGATACTCAAAGGCGGATGTGGTAATATCAACAGGAAAAAAAGTGGTACTTTTTGGTCGTATTCATCAAGGGACACAAAAAAAGGATGCCAACCAGCATCCTTTCTTGTTTATCTTATCGCGATTTTGAACGTCTGTTCTCCAACTTTGACGATGTAATAGCCAATTGGGAGATCCAGATAAAAATCCTGTCGTGTTAACGTGACCTTAAACTCAGCGACTTTCACGCCTACGAGGCTGAAAACCTTCAATGAGGTGTTGTAAGGGGCATTAAACACGGTCATTTTTTTCTCAGAGACCACAACTCCAATGCGTTGAGTTTGCTCCTGTGTGTCAGGATAAGTAGTGGTTTGTGCAGCTAAATGGCTGGCTGATAACAGGAAAAATGACAATAATAGAATGGTAAAGCATTTCCTCATAAGCACCTGTATTTTGTACAAAAATAGTTACTTTTCCGTGGATTGATGCTCTTTTACTCCAAAAAATGCTATGCAATAGCAGATAAAAGTTGTTTTGCGTTTTCTATGGCAGCCTGAGATATCGAATTCCCGCTCAGCATTCCTGCAATTTCGGTAACTCGTTCTTCGTTCGTGAGTTGCTTGATCGAGGTTTCTGTCGAATCGTTTTGGTTGCTTTTAAATACCTTATAATGCGATGATCCTTGCGCTGCAATCTGGGGTAAGTGAGTGATGGCAATTACCTGCATATATGTTCCCAGGGTTTTCATTATGAGCGACATAGAATTGGCGACTTCGCCGGAAATGCCCATGTCTATTTCGTCGAAAATGATGGTCGGTAATGATTTCGCACTGGCAATTAGCGATTTGAGACTTATCATTACGCGCGAAATTTCACCTCCGGAAGCGGTTTGTGCAACGGGTTGAAGTTGGCTGTTTTTGTTTGCCGAAAAATAAAATTGAATATCGTCGTTGCCGGTTACCGACCAATCGGAGCGGGGAGTGAGTCTTACTTCGAACCGGATTTCAGGCATTCCGAGTTGTTTGAGCTGAGAAACCAGATGCTTTTCAATCAGAGGGAATGCTGCCTTGCGCTTTTGAGTCAGCTTAGCACCGGCTTCCAGCATTTCGTTGTAAAGTTTGGTAGCTTCTTTTTCGAGATGCTCAATTTTGTCGTCGAGAGATTCTATTTGTTGCAGCTGCCCGTCAAATTTTTCGCGTAGTTCAATGAGTTCTTCTACCGAAGCAACCCGATGCTTTTGTTCCAACGTGTAAAGCAAATCCAGTCTTTGTTTGATTTGTTCCGCTTTTGCCGGATCTACATCAATGTTTTCCTGCGTTTTGTGTATTTCTGTAGCCAAATCTTTTAGTTCTATGATACAGGAATCGAGGCGTTGCATCCATTCTGAACTTTGAGGATAAAGTTTTTCTGCGTGCCGCAAAGCCATCAAAGCTTCTTTGAGCGGAGGCATTGCGGAGGCATTTTCATCGTCAATCAGATATGCGGCTTTTGATAATTCGGTCTTGATTTCTTCTGCATGAGAAAGCAATTGTAATTCCTGTTCCTGTTGTTCCTGCTCACCTGCCGTAAGTTGAGCCTCATTGAGCTGGCTGAACTGAAATTGCAGGAAATCACTTTCAGCTTTTTGTTGCAGAGCAGATGCTTTGAGTGTCGAAAGTTCCTGTGTGCAACGTTTGTGGTCGAAATATTTTTTTTGGTATGTGATTGATTCCTGTCTGCTTTTTGCGATTGTGTCTACAACCTGTAGTTGAAAACTATCGTTTGATAGCAGTAAATTCTGGTGCTGAGAATGAATGTCTATTAGTTTGTCGCCCAGCTCTTTTAGCTGTTGAAGCCCAACGGGAGTGTCGTTGATAAATGAGCGTGATTTTCCGTTGCCGGATATTTCGCGGCGAATCAAACATTCGTTATCGTAGTCCAGATCATTTTGTGTGAAGAATTCCTGCAGGTTGTAATCTCCTATTCGAAACGACCCTTCAATGATACATTTTGAGGCGCCATTCTTTATGGTTTTAGAGTCGGCTCGTTGTCCAAGAATAAGTCCCAGAGCTCCCAGTATAATTGACTTCCCGGCTCCGGTTTCTCCGGTAATAACCGAAAATCCGGGTCGGAACTGTATGTCAAGATTGGAAATCAGTACGTAGTTTTCTATGTGTAGCGAAGTTATCATTTGCTGGCTTGTGCGGGTTTATTTTCCGTTCTGAATTTTTTCAAAGCGTTTTTGCATCGATGGAGCTACGTCC
>JAUZOL010000040.1 GCA_030706455.1 Bacteroidota bacterium | reverse complement strand
TCTCCAAAAGTTACAATTTTCTTACTCATTGTATTGATTGTGTATTTGATTAAATTGGTCTGCCAATTTTGCGAATGCAAAGAAACTGCTTTTTTCCCAATTAAACAATAACAGATTGTTACAAAGAACCATCACATTATTGGAATTGTTCAGCTTTTGAATGCTTACAGTTTTTTTACATTGCTTTGTACGGTAAATCAGAATTTGAAGAAGTTATTAGCGTTATTGTAGCTGATATCTTCTACCATCTGACCCAAAAATGCCAGTTCGCTTGCCGGCAACTTACCCTTTTCTACGTCAGTACCAATGAGGTTACACAGGATACGACGGAAATATTCGTGACGAGGATAAGAAAGGAAGCTGCGGGAGTCGGTCAACATACCAACAAAACGACTCAACAGACCTAAAACGGAGAGTGAGTTCATTTGAGCAGTCATGCCGATTTCCTGATCGAGAAACCACCAGCCCGAACCGAACTGAATTTTTCCGGCAACACTGCCATCCTGGAAGTTTCCGATCATGGTAGTAATCAAATCGTTGTCGCGTGGATTGAGGTTGTATAGGATTGTTTTGGCCAGTTTGTTGTCTGTATCAAGACGATTAAGGAATTTCGACATGGCTTTGGCAACTGTAAAGTCACCGATTGAATCGAAACCGGTATCAGCGCCTAAGCTCTTGAATAAGCGACTGTTGTTGTCACGGATTGCACCATAGTGGAATTGTTGTGTCCACCCTGTTTCCCAGTCCATCACCGCAAATTCAACCAACATTGCCGATTTGAATTTTACGACTTCTTCTTTGGTCAACTCTTTGCCACCATACACTTTGTTGAAGATGGCATCGATTTCAGCCTGAGTATAATCTTCGGCATAGAATTCTTCGATGCCGTGGTCGCTCAGTTTACAGCCTACCGATTCGAAGAATTTGTGGCGTACGCGCAACGCTTCGATTACATCGGCAAATTTGGAGATAGAAACTCCGGAAACAACAGCCAGTTTTTCGATGTAAGCACGGAAATTAGCCGGACTTTCTACTGCCATCGCTTTATCGGGACGCCAGGTAGGAAGAACTTTCACTTCAAAGCCTTCGTTTTTCAGCGCAATATGATATTCGAGGGAATCAACAGGATCATCGGTGGTACAAACAACCTTTACGTTGCAGCGTTTCATCAGGCCACGTGCAGAAAATTCGGGAGTACGTAACTTAGCGGTACATTCGTCGAAAATTTCTTTGGCAGTTTCGGGTTTCAGCAGCGTGTTGACACCGAAAACAGAACGGAGTTCGAGGTGAGTCCAGTGGTAAAGCGGGTTACGCATGGTGTAAGGAACCGTAGCTGCCCATTTTTCAAATTTTTCCCAGTCGGTAGTATCTTTTCCGGTACAAAAACGCTCGTCAATACCGTTGGTACGCATAGCACGCCATTTGTAGTGGTCGCCTTCGAGCCAAATCTGACCCAGGTTATCAAACTGGCGATCTTTCGCAATAAATTCAGGGTTAAGGTGACAGTGATAGTCAATAATCGGCATTTTAGCCGCATGCTCATGATACAGTTGTTGCGCTGTTTCGTTGTCGAGCATGAAGTCTTTGTCCATGAAAGCTTTCATACGTATTCTGTTTGTATTATTTGGTATTATAATTAGATTCTAATTATCAATGCATTAGCACCACAAGCACATTTACCGTGTTCGAGCACGAAGATACGGATAAAATTTCAGAACATACTTCGTTTCTCGAAAAAATTTATTTTAATTCCTCTCCGGGAAGAAGGCGGGACGCATTACATGGATTAAAAAGTACCGGAGAGACCAAGTTCATCGGTTATACAGAAAACCTGACTATAAATATAGACTCCCATTTTATTCGTGTTCAGTTTACGATTCAAGCGAAGAACAGGATGTCCGGGTCTCACGCGAAAATGCTCCTGTAATTTTGCATCCGCCTTAATAGCAAAGATTTGCTGCACGCCACCTGTAACCTCTATCTGATATTTGGTACGCAACACATCAAACAACGATTTATTTTCCAGATTCAATGAAGTAAAACGGGGAAAATTGAGGTTAGGCAACATGGTAATATCATAAAACACCGGCTTCCCATTGAGCGACCGCAGCCGTTCAAAATAAATACAACCGACCTCTTTTTCCACATCGCTCAATTCAAAAGTAAACGCCTCTTTCCAGGCTCTCACTTCGGGCCGACCGATAATTTTCGTCGTCAGAATATTATCACCCACAGCCGAAGTCGTACTCATCAACGACAGAATACCAATACCCTTTGGCACGCCTTTTACAACACTACCCTTCCCCTGATGCTTCAGAATATAACCATCCACCACCAGGCGATCCAGCGCCTTGCGAACCGTATGACGCGCCACACCATGCACCGAACTCAACTCATTCTCCGAAGGAAGTAAATCACCTTCAGCATATACGCCGTCACTTATCAGCCTTCGAAGCGCTTCATACAGTTTTTTATGTTCAGGAAGTTCTGCCATTGAGTCAAGAAAAAAGCATTTTATGAATTACAGTCCAAAGGTAGGTATTATCATCAATACGACAAAACTTTTTTTAGCAAACTTGTACGTACAAATATATATTTTTATGCATACAAATAAATATTATATACTGATTATCAGATATATTTTTTGATTTAAAAAATAACTTGTACATATATGTAATAGTTGTATCTTTGTGTTCGACAGATGACAAACGTCATCACAAACACGAAACAACACACAATATTTTATAGTATAACCGCCCCGAATTGAGGGCTACATCTTATTTCCAATATTCATGGCAACAGTAGTAATTATGCCCAAGCAAGGGCAATCGGTTGAAAGCTGCATCATCACGCAGTTCAACAAAAAAAAGGGAGACAGCGTCAAACAAGGCGAACTCCTTTTTGCATACGAAACAGACAAAGCCTCGTTCGAAGAAGTTTCTCCGGCTGACGGGATTGTTCTCGACATCTTTTTCGGCGACGGTGACGAAGTGCCCGTACTAACCAATGTATTGGTGATCGGACAAGCCGGCGAATCGATCGAAGAATTCCGTCCGGGAGGAGCAGCTGCACCAGCAAAGAGCGAGGAACCAAGAGCCAAGAGCCAAGAGCCGGAAGTGCAAGCACCCGTTTCTGCATCAACGACATCAACTCCGACTGCAGTGACTACAACCACAACCAGCGGAGCAATTTCTCCCCGCGCCAAAAATCTGGCCGAGAAAGAGGCCATTGCTACAGCCGACCTTCAAGGCTCAGGTCCCAAAGGACGCATCATCGAGCGCGACGTTCAGTCCGCCATTGAAAGCCGCCCAAAACTGACTCCGCTGGCAAAAGCCGAAGCCAAAGCAACAGGTGCAACAGCAACAGAAGGCACAGGATTGGGAGGAAGCGTTACGTCCAAAGATTTGTCAGCCGCGAAAAATCCCGTATACGGAGCCGACTTTGAAGTTAAACCGGTTACCAACATGCGTAAAATCATTGCTAAGGCAATGCACGCTTCTTTGCAAAACTCAGCTCAGCTTACCCACCATTTGGGAGCTGATGCCCGCCGCATCCTCGAACTGCGCGAAAAGGTAAAAAAAGCAATGGAGAAAGGCTATCCAACCAATATCACATTGAACGACATGGTAGGGTTTGCCGTGATCAAAGCATTGAAAAAGTTCCCGCAAGTCAACACCCATTTCCTTGGCGACAGCATTAAATATTTCAACAAAATACACCTTGCCCTTGCGGTTGACACCGATCGAGGCCTTATGGTACCGGTAGTTAAGAATGCCGATGACCTTTCTATTCAGGGTCTTTCCAATCAATTCAAAGAAATTGCCAACGCCTGCAAAAAAGGGAGTATCGATCCCGATTTACTTTCGTCGGAAGCTGCTACCTTTACGATTTCAAATCTCGGCAACTACGGAGTGGAGATCTTTACCCCAGTAATCAATCTGCCGCAGGCAGCCATTCTGGGGGTCAACACCATTGTTCCGCGACCGAAAGATCTGGGTAACGGCGCTTACGGCTTCGTTCCTTTTATCGGACTGAGCCTCACCTACGATCACCGCGCACTGGATGGTGGCGAAGCAACCCGCTTCCTCAAACAAATTGCCATTGAGATTGAAAACCTTGAATTTGAAATTTAATTTGAAAATCTTTAAATCGTAAATGGAAATGTTTGATTTAGCAATTATCGGTGGCGGCCCTGCAGGATATGTAGCCGCAGAACGTGCAGGTGCAAAAGGCCTCTCAGTAGTACTGTTTGAAAAGAAAGATCTGGGTGGCGTATGCCTCAATGAAGGTTGCATTCCCACCAAGACTTTATTATATAGTGCAAAAACCTACGACAACGCCGTTCATGGCGACAAGTACGGGGTGTTTGCAGAAAACGTGAGTTTCGACTTCAGCAAAATGATGGCCCGCAAAAACAAGGTGGTTCGCAAACTGGTTGCCGGTGTCGGCGCAAAAATGAAAGCGCATCACGTAGAGGTTGTCAAAGGCGATGCTTTCATCAAAGGACGTTCGTCTGAAGGTATTGAAATTACCAGCGGAGAAAACGCTTATTTGGCCAAAAACCTTTTGATATGTACCGGTTCGGAAGCATTTGTTCCTCCCATTCCCGGATTGAAAGAATCGGGTGACGTCATCCTGACCAACCGTGAAATTCTGGCATTGAAAGAGCAACCTGCATCGTTGGTTATCATCGGCGGAGGCGTTATCGGAATGGAATTTGCCAGTTTCTTCAACAGCCTCGGCACCAAAGTGACTGTTATTGAAATGCTGCCCGAAATATTGACCGGTATGGATACCGAAATGAGTGCTATGCTCCGCGAAATGTATGCAAAAAAGGGCATCGAGTTCAATCTTTCGGCAAAAGTAACAGCCGTTAACGGCACCGAAGTAAGCTACGAAAAAGAGGGTCAAACCTATACCATCAGTGGAGATAAGATTCTGGTGAGTGTCGGTCGCCGTGCCGTGACCCAGGGTTTCGGTCTCGAAAATTTGGGTATCGAACTTCTCAATGGCGGCATCAAAGTGGACGAAAAGATGCGCACCAATATTCCGAATGTTTTTGCCGCAGGCGACGTTACCGGATTCTCACTCTTAGCACATACCGCCAGTCGCGAGGGAGAAGTGGTGGTGAATAACCTGACCGGTGGAAAAGACGTGATGCGCTACAATGCCATTCCTGGCGTAGTGTACACCAATCCTGAAATTTCAGGAGTTGGCCTCACCGAAGAAGCAGCCAAAGCCAAAAACATTGCCGTAAAAGTAGCCAAACTACCGATGGCTTATGCCGGACGTTTTGTTGCTGAAAACGAAGGCGGCAGCGGCCTGTGCAAAGTGATTGTCGGCGAAAAACACGGAGAAGTTCTCGGCGTTCATATGCTGGGCAACCCCTCCAGTGAAATGATTTACGGCGCCTGCATGGCCATCGAAGCCGAACTTACACTCAAAGAGCTGAAAGAGGTGGTATTCCCCCACCCGACAGTCAGCGAAATTTTCAAAGAAACCAGTTTTGAATTTTAGATTAACAATCAACACAAAGACACTAAGTCACAAAAAAAACAGATTACACATTCCGTGTCTTTGAGTCTTTGTGTTTAAAACAAAATACCATGCCTAAAAGTCTATTTGTCGATCCTGCTCCTCTTTTTGAGGCAGGCGAAATTACCTTCAAACCCATTCCTGTTAACCAATATAACAAAACGATTCAGGACGAACTGAAAAGCAAGAATTTTTCAACAGAAGATCTGTTGCATATCTATCACGATATGGCCATGATCCGTGAATTCGAAACCATGCTCAACCTGGTAAAAACTACCGGTGCTTACAGCGGCATTTCGTACAACAATCCCGGCCCGGCTCACCTTTCTGCAGGTCAGGAAGCAGCAGCCGTCGGGATGGCTTACACACTGACCATCGAAGACTTTATTTTCGGGTCGCATCGTAGCCACGGCGAAATTCTGGCAAAAGGTCTTCGTTCCATTCAGCAATTGGATGACGCTGCCCTGACCAAAATCATGGAAGACTTCTTCGGGGGAACTGCTTATGGAATCGTGAAGAAAAATTTCAACGGATCGGCAAAAGATTTGGCAAAACGTTTCCTTCTTTACGGAATAATGGCCGAAATTTTCGCTCGCGAAACCGGCTTCAACAAAGGCTTGGGCGGAAGTATGCACGCCTTTTTCCTTCCTTTCGGCATCTATCCCAACAATGCCATCGTGGGTGGCAGCGGCGATATTGCCGTGGGTGCTGCTCTCTACAAAAAAGTAAACCGTAAACAGGGTATCGTAGTGGCCAACATCGGTGATGCCTCTATGGCCTGCGGTCCGGTTTGGGAAGGCCTGATGTTTGCAGCCATGGATCAATTCAAACAACTGTGGGGCGACGACATGAAAGGCGGCCTGCCGGTGGTAATCAACATTATGAACAACCAATACGGCATGGGCGGCCAGACCCGCGGCGAAACTATGGGTTACGACTTTGCAGCCCGTATTGGCGCAGGTGTGAATCCCGAACAGATGCATGCCGAACGTGTGGACGGTTACAATCCGTTGGCTGTGATTGACGCTTACCGTCGCAAACGCGAAATCCTCGATAACGAAAAAGGCGGTCCGGTACTACTTGATGTGGTAACTTACCGTTACAGCGGTCACTCTCCTTCCGATGCTTCATCGTATCGTTCAAAAGAAGAGATGGAGCTGTGGGAACAGTTCGACTGTATTGCAACTTTCGGCAAAAAACTAATTGATGCCAAAGTGGCTTCGCAGACAGATCTTGACAAAATACAAGCCGACATAAAAGAGAGCATGGTCGATGTGTTCAAATTAGCCATCGACGAAGAGATTTCTCCCCGCATGGATTTGCACAAAAACCCGGAATTGCTGGGCGAAATGATGTTCTCCAACCAAACTGTGGATGCTTTCTCGGATGCGACGCCAGAGGTAAACCATCCGCTGAGCGAAAATCCTCGCGCCAAACAGATTGCCGGAAAAGTGCGTTACATCAAAGACAAAGAGGGCAATCCTGTCTCAAAAATGAAACAGTACCAACTGCGCGACGGTTTGTTCGAAGCCATTGCACATCGTTTCTACACCGATCCGACTTTGGTGGCTTATGGTGAAGAAAACCGCGACTGGGGTGGAGCTTTCGCCGTGTACCGTGGCTTGACAGAAGCGCTTCCTTATCATCGTCTGTTCAACTCACCCATTTCGGAGGCCTCGATTGTGGGCACTGCCATCGGTTACGCTATGTGCGGCGGCCGTGTGATCCCCGAAATCATGTACTGCGACTTCCTTGGCCGTTGCGGCGACGAAGTGTTCAACCAGTTGCCCAAATGGCAGGCTATGAGTGGCAACATTCTGAAAATGCCGGTAGTGGTACGTGTTTCCGTCGGTTCGAAATACGGTGCTCAACACTCACAGGACTGGACATCCTTAGTTGCTCACATTCCAGGCTTAAAAGTTTGCTTCCCGGTTACTCCGTATGATGCAAAAGGTTTAATGAATACCGCATTGCACGGCACTGATCCCGTTATTTTCTTTGAAAGTCAACGTATTTACGAGATCGGCGAACAGTTCCACTCGGAAGGCGTACCTGAAGGTTATTATGAAATTCCATTCGGCGAACCCGACATCAAACGTGAAGGAAAAGACATCACCATCCTTACCATCGGTGCTACCTTGTACCGGGCTTTGGATGCTGCTAAAATACTGGAAGAAAAATACGGCATGAGCGCCGAAGTGATCGATACCCGCTCACTCTCTCCGTTCAACTATGAAAAAGTGATTGAATCGGTAAAGAAAACCGGCAAGATCGTGCTTTCGAGCGACGCCACCCAACGGGGTTCGTTCCTCAACGACATGGCTCAAAATATTTCCGAACTGGCATTCGATTATCTGGACGCGCCTCCTGTTGTTGTAGGTTCGCGCAACTGGATTACCCCGGCTTACGAGTTGGAATACGCATTCTTCCCGCAACCGGAAACCATCATCGATGCCATTCATGAAAAGATTGTTCCCCTGCCCGGACACGTACCTTTTGCCAACTTCACCGAAGCAGAGCAAATCCGTCGTGCCAAACTGGGAATCTGATTTGTAATTGCAGCACACGGAACACACAGAAAAAAACGGAAAAACACGAGCTAATATTCCGATCTGTAATTCTGTAAAATCCGTGTATTCCGTGTGCAAAATGCCTTTATTTCTAACCTGAAAACAACACAACATGACATTGAAAGTCAATGCACATTTACATACGCCATATTCGTTCAGTGCCTTCGAATCGATTGATCAGGCTTTGGATATGGCAAAAAAAGAAGAGGTAAAAGTGGTAGGCATCAACGATTTTTATACTCCCGACGGCTATCAAGCCTGGGCAGAAGGGTGTAAAAAACGCGAACTCTATCCGCTTTTCAACATAGAATTTATCAGTCTGAACGAGGAAGATCAAAAAGCCGGCCTCCGGGTGAACGATCCGGGCAATCCGGGACGTACATACCTAAGCGGAAAAGGTCTTTCGTTCCCGTTCAAACTGGAAGAACCTTATGCTTCGCAACTGGCAGCGGTCAGAGCAGAAGCCAACGCACAGGTAGAGGCCATGTGCGGAAAAGTAAACGAATTATTGAAAGCAAACGATGCCGGATTCTCGCTCGACTTTGCAACCATCAAACAAGAGTTGACCGAAGGTTCCGTTCGCGAACGCCATTTGGCGAAAGCCTTGCGGTTGAAAGTTTATGAGAACCGTTCGGAAGAAGAGATAAAAGCTTTGTTTGAAAAACTGTTTGGTGGTAAAGCCCTGAAAGCGCCGGTATCCGACCATGCAGCCGTTGAAAATGAAATACGTGGCAATTTGTTAAAAGCCGGTGGCGCGGCCTTTGTAGCCGAAGATCCGAAAGCATTTTTGCCCATGGAAACGGTGCAAAAGATTATTCTGAAGGCAGGCGGTATCCCCACCTATCCTTTTCTGGCCGACGATGCCAAGGGCGTATTCACCGATTTCGAGGGCGATTTAACCAAAGCGGCAACAAAATTAAAGGAACGTGGTTTTTATTCGGTGGAATTTATCACTACCCGCAATTCGGCAGAAGTATTGGAACAATATGCCGGCACACTCGACGAGATGGGTTTTGTGGTCACCTTCGGCAGCGAGCATAATACACCGGCCATGGAACCGATTACCCTGACCACCAGAGGCGGAGCGCCCCTGAGTCCGAAGTTACAACAGATTAACTATCAGGGAGCGTGCGTGGTAGCCGCTCATCAATATCTGGTAAAACAGGGTCTGAATGGTTATGTAAATGCGGAAGGCATTGCCGATACGAAACATCGTGATGAGTTTATCAAACTGGGAGATCAGCTGATCACCAACGCTGGCACTCCCGAATCGAATGATATGAATATTGACTTCAAAATCTATAAATATTCCGAAGAAGAAAACAATGCGCAGTGCGGTTAACAAAGCCGGTAACACATCGAAAACAGTTATATACGTTACCTTTGTGGTACATTTATTTTTTGCCACAAAGGCTCGAAGAGCACACAAAATTTATAGAAGTCGTCTTGACCTTAATGAACAGGGTTAACCGTTTGATGTATTACCATGTGTCGTTCCTACGGAACTTTTCGCTTGATTGGTCGATCATTTACTATAAACCTGACATGCCTACGGCATTTTAAGTCCCTTCGGGACGACCGGTTTATAGTAAACATGTTCCCGGAATAACATGAAGTACCGTAGGTACGACACGCTTTGTACCAGTTTTATACCAAAAGGAGTACGTAACGCAGAAGCCAAGACGACTTCATAATGCATCTTTGGATCTTTGTGGCAAAAAAAGAAAAATCAGAAAGAAGATGAAAGAAATAGAACAACTTATTGAAATATCGCAATTTTATGGTCGCGACAGTCGATTTGTAATTGCGGGAGGAGGAAACACTTCCTATAAAAATGAAGAGATGATCTGGGTCAAAGCCAGTGGCTCGTCATTGGCAACCATCACCGAAGAAGGTTTTGCTATATTGGACAGAGCTAAACTGTCCATCATGTCCGATAAAAAATATAGCAGCAACGCGGCTCAACGAGAAGAAGAGGTAAAAAACGATCTTGCCGCAGCTACCCTGACTAAAGGCAAACGTCCTTCGGTAGAAACATCCATGCACAATGCCATCGACTACGCTTTCGTGGTGCACCTGCACCCGACTACCGTCAACGGGTTGATGTGCTCGCAAAATGCAGAAAGCGACCTGAAAAGAATATTTGGCGAAAAGGCTTTGTATATCGAATACACCGATCCCGGTTACGTACTTTTCAAGAAAGTAGAAGACGCCATCAAGGCTTTTCGCGAAGAAGACGGCGGTGCCGAACCAGCAATTATCTGGCTGCAAAACCATGGCATCTTCGTGGGAGCCAACAGTATCGAAGAGATAAAGGTGCTTTACACGAAGATTCTTGACAAGCTCGAAAAAGCAATACAAGTGCCGGTTCCGACCGAAGCACGGGCTACATGCAGTTGCACCGAACAAATTCTGCCGGGTATCCGCATGGTACTCTCAAAAGAGGGATTAAAGACATTGAAAGTCCGTAAAAACGAACTGATCAAACACTTCTACGACAACACCGACAACCAGACAAAGATTGCCCGTCCGTTTACGCCCGATGCTATTGTCTATTGCAAATCGAACTATATTTTCATCAACGACGAAGAGCCGGAAGCTATACTTGCAGAAGCTTCCAAAGCTATTTCCGCCTTCAAAGAAAGGTTCGGTTACCTGCCCAAAGTCCTTTTGATAAAAGGGATCGGATTGGTGGCTGTAGGCGATAATGCCGCGCAGTGCGACATTATTCTCGACGTTTTCGAGGATGCGATGAAAATTGCATGGATTGCCGGTTCTTTCGGCGGTCCGCACCCGATGACGCAGGCTCAGATCGACTTCATCGACAACTGGGAAGTAGAAAACTATCGTCGCAGTGTGGCTGCCGGAAGTGCCAAAGGTCGTGCCGAAAACAAAACGATCATCGTCACCGGAGCCGCACAGGGATTTGGGGAAGGAATTGCCCGTTGCCTGTTGCAGGAAGGCGCCAACATCGTGGTGGCCGACATGAACGACACCGTCGGAATGGCAACGGTGGAACGTTTCAACAAATTGGTCAAAAGTAACCGGGCCATCTTCGTAAAAACCAACGTAAGCGAAATACCGAGCATCGAGAATCTGGTGCACGAAACCATTTGCAACTTCGGCGCAATTGATACGTTTATCAGTAATGCCGGCGTGCTGCGTGCCGGCGGATTGGATGATATGACACCCGAAAATTTCGATTTTGTCACTAAGATCAATTACAACGCCTACTTCTATTGCACGAAAGTGGTAAGCCGAGTATTGAAGTTACAGACCAAATATGCTTCAACAGACTATTATGCCGACATTATCCAGATCAATTCGAAATCGGGACTGCGGGGCAGTAAAGCTAACTTCGCCTATGCCGGTGGAAAATTCGGTGGCGTGGGACTTACCCAATCATTCTCATTGGAACTGGCTCCGTTCCGCATCAAGGTGAATTCCATTTGCCCGGGCAATTTCTATGAAGGTCCGCTCTGGAGCGATCCTGACAACGGTTTGTTCGTACAATATCTGCGTGCTGGCAAAGTTCCCGGTGCAAAAACAATAGAAGATGTAAAGAGATTCTATCTGGCGCAAGTTCCAATGCAGAAAGGCTGTTCGCCTGAAGACGTTACCAAAGGTGCACTCTACCTGATGGAACAGTGCGGCGAAACCGGACAGGCATTGCCGATAACAGGAGGGCAGGTAATGTTATCTTAGACACAAGAGTCAAGAACCAAGAAACAAGACTTTGAGTTATGCATAATTTCAAAAAATTAGCCATCTGGACCAAATCTGTAGAGTTTGTTACTGACATTTACAAAATCACTAACACATTCCCGAGCCATGAGCGTTTTGGATTGATTTCTCAGTTGCAACGGGCTGCTGTTTCAGTCCCAACAAATATCTCTGAAGGGTCTGCAAAAACAAGCAACAAGGATTTTGCCCGTTTTCTTGAAATTTCTCTCGGTTCTACTTTTGAGCTGGAAACAGAGCTACTCGTTTCACTGAATTTGTCATACATTGACGTTGAAGAATACAATCGATTGCAGGAAAAATTATCCGAGTTACAGAAAATGATCATCGGTTTCAAAAACAACCTATAAAACAAATCCATGAGACACCAGCCTGCGTCAGATTACAGTCTTGATTCTTGGCTCTTGGCTCTTGGTTCTCAAAAAAAATGAAAACAAAAGCAGTACGACTATATGGCAAAAAAGATCTTCGTTTGGAAGAGTTCGAGTTGCCGCAGATAAAAGAGAATGAGATATTGGCAAAGGTAGTCTCCGACTCGCTTTGCATGTCGTCCTACAAGGCTTCGAGTCAGGGTACCGATCACAAGCGCGTGCCCGATGACGTTGCCGAGAACCCCATCATCATTGGACACGAGTTTGCCGGCGAACTGGTGGAAATTGGCGCTAAATGGGCCGACAAATTCAAGGCCGGCGACAAATTTTCCATTCAGCCCGCTTTGTACTACGAAGACGGACCCGTTGGCGTTTTGAGTGCTCCGGGTTACAGTTACCGCCACATCGGCGGCGATGCTACCTACGTCATCATCCCCAACGAAGTGATGGAGAAAAATTGCCTGTTGGCTTACAAAGGCGAAGGTTATTATCCTGCATCGCTGGCCGAACCTCTTTCGTGCGTGATCGGCGCCATGCATGCCAACTACCATACCACACCAGGCAGTTACGTGCACAAAATGGAAATCGTGGAGGGTGGCAAAATGGCCATTTTGGCCGGTGTAGGTCCGATGGGACTGGCAGCCATCAACTACGTACTTCGCCGTGAAGACCGCAAGCCATCGCTGGTAGTTGTGACCGATGTCGATCAGACCCGCCTCGACCGCGCGGCGACTATCCTGCCTGTAGAATTTGCCCAGTCGCGCGGCATCGATCTGCGTTATATCAATACCGGCAAAATGGAAAATCCGGTGGACGAGCTGAAGGCTATCAGCGGCGGGACCGGCTACGACGATGTGTTCGTATTTGCTCCCGTGAAACCTGTCGTGGAACAGGGCGATGCCATTCTGGCTTTCGACGGCTGCCTCAACTTTTTTGCAGGCCCCGGCGATCCGACCTTCAGCGCCTCGTTCAACTTCTACAATGTTCACTATGCCTATACCCACGTGGTGGGAACCAGCGGAGGCAATACTGCCGATATGGTGGAAGCGTTGGAAATGATGTCGAAAGGGCTCGATCCGGCCGGATTGGTGACCCATATCGGAGGATTAGACGCCGTTGCAGAAGCCACCAATCACCTGCCGGAAATTCCGGGAGGAAAAAAATTGATCTACACCCATATTAATTTTCCGTTAACAGCCATCTCCGAGTTCGAAGAAAAAGGGAAAACAGACCCGGTTTTGAAAAATTTAGCCGATATTTGCAAGAAAAACAAAGGGCTTTGGTCTGTGGAGGCAGAAAGCTATTTATTAAGCAATTACTCAAAATAGATTGTAAACAGACGAGATATTTTCTATTCAAAAAACGAAAAATATCGAAGAAAAAGGCAATAAAGAAAACGAGCAGGAACCAATTCCTGCTTCATCAGGAAAGCAGCACTTCAATGTGTGTTTTAACTATATAATTTTTTAAGATGAACCAATTAGATGTAAACTTAATGCATCCGGTAGAACAAATCAATGTGATTATCGGACGTATTTACCGGAGTGGCATGACCACCACCTCGGGTGGAAACATCTCGATCAGAGATGACAACGGTGATATCTGGATCACACCTTCGGGCGTTGATAAAGGATCGTTGACAACCAAAGACATTATGTGTGTCAAAAAAGACGGAACCATTGTTGGTCCGCACAAGCCTTCGTCAGAATATCCTTTCCACAAAGCAATCTTTGAAGCTCGTCCGGAACTCCGGGCAATTATCCACGCTCACCCTCCCGGACTGGTGGCATTCAGCATTGCCCGCAAGGTTCCCAACACCAATATCATTCCTCAGGCTCGTTTCATCTGCGGTGAAATCGGTTATGCACCTTATGGCTGTCCGGGTAGCGAAGACCTTGGTAAAAAGATTGCCAAAGAATTCGAAAACCCGAAATACCGTGCGGTAATCATGGAGAACCATGGTGTTGTATTGGGTGGTACCGACATGATGGACGCTTATCAACGTTTCGAAACTCTGGAATTTTGCTGCCGCACCATCGTTGCTGCCGGCAAACTAGGCAATGTAAATACGCTCACCGACGAGCAAATTTCTCAATATATCGACATGTTCCCGAAAAATGTCACTCCGTTTATGGATGTGGAATATCCTTCGGACGAACGCGCCATTCGTACCGACATGGTGAAAATGATTCGCCGTGCCTGCGATCAGGGCCTGATGATCTCGACCTACGGCACCGTTTCCGTACGATGGAGAGATGACGACTTTCTGATTACTCCGCGCGATGTTGCCCGTTGGGATATTACCCCGAGCGATCTCGTTCAGATAAAGAACGGCATGTCAGAAGCCGGTAAAACTCCGAGTCGTTCAGTAGCACTGCACCAACGCATCTACCAGATGAATCCGCACATCAACTCCATCATTTCGACCCAACCGATCAACCTGATGGCTCACGCGGTAAGCGGACAGAAGTTCGACGTGCGTACCATTCCCGAAAGCTGGATCTTCCTGCAGGATGTTCCTACCATTCCTTTCGGTTCGCTTTACAGCGATGTGGAAGCCATGGCTGAAATGTTCAACCATAACCGTGTGGTACTGGTAGCCAACGACTGTGTGGTGGTAACCGGCGACAAACTGCTCAACACTTTCGACTACCTCGAAGTGGCAGAATTCTCAGCAAACTCATTGGTGATGGCTGCCTCTGTAGGCGAACTGCAGCCGATGGGAGACAAAGAAATTGACGAATTACGCATTGCATTTAATGTAAAATAATCATGCAAATCATTGTCAGCGAATCACATTCGCCGTCATTCAATCTTGCATCCGAACAATTTCTATTAACAGAACGTCCTTGCGACGTTCTGTTTTTCTATATCAACGACCCTTGCGTGGTGCTTGGACGAAACCAAAACATCTATGCCGAGGTCAATCTACCCTATTGCCTGAAAGAAAACATTCAGATAATGCGCCGCTTGTCTGGTGGTGGTACTGTTTATCACGACAGAGGGAATATCAATTTTTGCTTTATTACAACCAAAGCAAGCAATCCGCTAGATTACAATCCGCTCTCTGAAATTGTATCCGTACTCTCCTCTCTGGGAGTCAAAACATCGGTTGGCACAAGAAAAGATCTCTACCTCAACCAGAAAAAAATTACCGGAACGGCGGTACACAGTAGCGGAACTCATGTACTTTTTCACGGCACCCTGCTCTACGACACCAACCTTGACACGCTTGAAACAGCGCTCACATCTCCCCACATTACCGAAAGCAAAGCAGTAAAATCAGTACGCAGCAAAGTCACCAATATCCGACAAGAAACTGAATCGTTAAGCAACATAGGCTCCAACGGCTTTTTAAAACAACTTGCAGCCCAATTCTCAAAAAGATATTTTACCCCCATCAAACACTTCTCCCCCGAAGAAACAGAGAGTATCTCTGCTTTACAAACCGAGCGATACGATACATGGGAATGGAACTGGGCGCAAAGCCCAAAAGCCATCGTGGAACATACAACAGAACTGAATGGCGAATCCCTCTCATTAACCCTCACCATCGAAAAAGGAGTCATCTGTCATGTTGGCAATCAATGCCCTGAAGCTCTAAAAGTTAAACTTTTAGGCAAGAAATTTTCAGATTTATTCTAAAAGAACCTCTTTCTCAAAAAAAATCACCCTCAAACCGAAAAAAACAGTTGCTGTATGCAATTATTTTCAAACACAACCAATATCTTTGCAGAATTAACAATCACAAACGTTCTCTTTGTTTGATACACACCTATTACAAATCCTCAAAACTTTAAGGCGTATGAAAAAAGGTTTACTATTATCCCTCCTCGCTGCCGGGTTCGGCTTAGTTTGTTTGATGGCTTCCTGTTCTCAGGTCGAAGAACTCTCCTCCACCTCTGACTTGTTGGTTTCTGCCACAAACGACTCACAAGCATCAAGTCTCGACGACGATATCATTAATGAGACGGATGAATACATCTCTGCGTTGTCGTCAAACGGCTACAAAAGCAGTAGTTCAGCCCTGAAAACCTCAGGAGTTGCCAGTTCCTCCATTACCATTACGGTTGACAAACCCGACCTCGTGACTTTTCCCAAAGTAATCACCATTGATTTTGGAACCAGCGGATTTACAGGCAGACGCGGCAACATTTACAGGGGCAAACTGATCATTACCATTAGCAATAGCTTAACTGTGGCTAATGCATACTACAATATCAGAACGTCCAATTTCTACGTCAATGACAATAAAGTAGGAGCTTCAAAAACGGTCACATATAAGGGATACAACGATAAAAATCATCCTTACTGGACCATGACAGCAAGCGACACCATCACCAAACCCGATAAAACGGTATTTACCTGCGTTTCGGGAAAAATCCGCGAACGGCTCGAAATCAACGGAACTCCTTTGATTCCTTATGACGATACTTTCTCCATAAAGGGCTACTCTAAAGGAATGAACTCTAAAGGAAACACCTACTCGATGATCATTGACAGCAATAATCCACTCATTGTTGGAAACCTTTGCCCTTACATCCAAAAAGGTTCTCTAACCATTACGGTTAACGGCAAATCAGTTGTCATTGATTACGGCAACGGAACCTGCGACAATACAGCCACAGCTACTTCTGGAGGAATCACAAAAACCTTCAAGTTAAGCAACTAATTATCGGGCAATAAAAAGACAAAAAAACGGTTGGGAGAATCTCTCAACCGTTTTGCTTTTCAGCAGCTCACTAACACAGGGTGACCTCATCAAACCCAAGATGAAACATCACTTCGCGGAGGATCAACAGAGCCGCCGCAAATGTAGCCGTTTGCGGAAGTGTATCAGAAGAGGCCGGGCGACCTGATATAATTGCTGACAGACGACCGAAAATAGCTTCAACATCGTGACGGTAGAGCAGACGAGCGGATGATTGCTGGTAAAGCTCGAGTTGCTTATAAATCTCTTCTACAGCTGCATTGGATGAAAAAAGATGCGTTCCGGCCGGAATCAATTTACTTACCTGCATCACTTCATCTTCCACCACCATTATGGCATTCTCCACTTCTCCGGGAGTCGGAGGGTTGTGTCTGAAGAATTCGTTTGCCGTTTTTTCCGTTCCGACAGCAAACTTCCAAACAGCATCCGGTTCTTCCGCTTTTGTCCCTATTACCAGCAAGGTATAATCCGGTGCAATATGCAGCACGGCAAACGATCCTGAAATACTACATTTTGCATAAATCTCCGACAACTCAATCCCTTTTTCCCACACATCAACTCTTTCCATATCCGATTATTTGATGTTGACCGAAATCAACGAGTTTTGTACAAGTGGCCCACCCTGGCCGGTATTAGCGACTGTTTGCCCCGATGGTGTTTCACTACCCAAAATGGCATTTATCTGAATCGTGAGCTGATTCATAAACTCAGAATATGAAGCCGGGAAACGACGATTCAGGTACAGCAACAACAAACCGATGACCATGTAACGCAATTGCGCTTTAAGGCGTTCCACATCTGCGGCCTTCACCATACCACGTGCAATACAATAGTTCCATTCCTTTTCACAAATAGCATCCAAAGAACTATTAATCACATTAATCGTAGCCTCCTTGTGTCCAAAATCGCCCACTTTGGCCAGATAGAAAAGCTCGAAAAGGCCCGGATATTCCACGAAAAAATTCACATACCCGACCACAAGCTTCTTCAACCTATCGATTCCCGGAGCGGACGACTGCGCCTGATCGGCAACAAAAGAAGCACACTCTTGCTGAAAATCAGAGATGCAGACAAAAACAAGATCGTTCACATCTTTGAAATAGTTGTAAATTGTTGAATACGAATATCCTGCCTGTTGGGCAACATTTCTCACACTCACTCCCTTAAGACCTTCTCCCTTAAGGATATCTTTTGTCGCCTGAATGAAATATCCTTTCATCCGTTGCTCCTGAATAGCTTTGTTTGTAACCATAATAAACAGTGATTAAATAACAGTGCAAATATAATGAACATTGTTCATATTTTAAACATATGTTTATTATATTTTTATTCACCTGTACATCTTACAGTTAGAACAAGCAAAACATCTATAAAACAATAATCGGAAGGCCCGGGCATCCCCAAACCTTCCGATTTTATCTGTAAGAACAGAGTGATTATTTATACAACGCCCCGTAAGTCTGGCAGGCGCGGTAGTCTGCCCCTTCGGCATCCATACCGAATGCGTTCCAGGCTGCCGGACGGAAGATTTTATCCTCTTCCACATTATGCATGCAAACCGGAATGCGAAGTATAGAAGCCAGGGTAATCAAATCGGCTCCGATGTGTCCGTAGCTGATTGCACCGTGGTTGGCACCCCAATTGTTCATCACGCTGTACACGTCTTTAAACTGTTGCGAATCGTTCAGACGCGGAGCAAACCATGTGGTAGGCCATGTTTTGTCGGTACGCACGTTGATGGCATTGTGCACTTCGGCAGGAAGATCCACAGTCCATCCTTCTGCGATTTGCAACACCGGACCCAAGCCTTTGATGCGGTTCACACGCAACATCGTCACCGGCATTCCTCCTTTAGAAAGGAAATTGGAAGAGTAACCTCCGCCACGGAAATAACCTTTATCGGCCGGATACCAGGTGGTCGCGTCGAGACATTTCAACACTTCTTCTTCGGTAATATCCCAGAAAGGTTTCATGGCTGGTTGTCCCTCTGCATTGGTTTGTTCGCCGGTCGCATCCAGACAGGTTGCCCCTGAGTTGATCAGGTGGATAATACCATTGGCAGCAGGACCTTCGAGATCGTAACCCGTTACTCGTTTCACAGCTTCCGGGCTCCAGAAGGTACGTACATCCGAGAAAATAGAAGCAGTATTGGTCAGTAAGTGACCAAACAACATCGCAATACCGTTTAACGAGTCGTTTTCAGTTGCCAACACAAACGCTTCGCGAATCCCGTTCCAGTCGAAAGATGAACAGAGCAATGCTTCGCTGAAATCGCCGTTTGGCATAAAGTCGGTCCATTGACGTTGTCCCTGGAAACCGGCCAGAATTGCATTGTGACCAAGCGCTTCTTCCGCAAAACCCAACTCTTTCAGCTTCGGATTACCAATCATCAGGTCACGCATGATGATGGTCATCTTCACCACATATTCCCAGTCTTTTTCACGCTTTTCGGACGAGCTTTGTTTTTCAGGCACATTGTAATCCTGGCCTTCGTTCGACTTGCAATATTTTTCAGCCCATGCCATTGCCTTGTCAAACTCTTCCTTATCATAAATTTCACCTTCAACGCGTCGAATGATTTCAACTTCATCTACGGCTTCCACGCGAATCCCCAGATAATCCTGGAAGAAATCGGGATCAACCACTGAACCGGCAATACCCATACACTGGCCGCCGATACCGAGATACGATTTTCCGCGCATCATAGCAACTGCCAGTCCGGCTTTGATGAAACGCAGAATCTTTTCTTCCACGTCGGCAGGAATTGAGGTATCGGTGCTATCCTGCACATCATGGCCATAGATTCCGAAAGCCGGAATGCCTTTCTGCGCATGACCCGCCAAAGCAGCTGCCAGGTAAACGGCGCCCGGACGTTCGGTTCCGTTGAAACCCCAGATAGCTTTCGGGTAATAGGGATTCAGGTCGATAGTTTCCGTACCGTAGCACCAGCAGGGAGTTACTGAAAGAGTCAACCCGACACCTTCTTTTTCAAATTTTTCGGCACATGCAGCCGCCTGCGGAACACGACCGATCGTTGTGTCGGCAATAACACACTCAACGGGAGAACCGTCAGGATAACGCAACTTTGAAGAGATAAGAGCAGCGGCACTTTTGGCCATATTCATAGTCTGGTCTTCCAGACTTTCGCGAACACCATATTGGCGTCCATCGATAATGGGACGAATCCCTACTTTTGGATATTTAGACATAGCAGTCTTCTATTAATGGTTAATGGTTAGTGTTGAGTTATTAATGAGAGGCGATCACCGCTTCATCTTGTTCGTAAAGTGGCCCGGATGGAATGGAGCCTTTTATTGCATAGTAAAATATATAGATATAACAGATTAACGGAACGATCATTGCCAATGCCAGACTTTTGGTTTGATCGGAAATAAGACCCATAATCGGAGTCCATACAGCGCCGCCGATTATAGCCATAATAATCATCGAGCCACCGATTTTGGTATTCGGTCCAAGACCTTTTACCCCAAAAGCAAAAATCGTCGGGAACATCAGCGACATAAAGAAACTGGAGGCCACCAGCGCATATCCTCCCAATTGACCGGGCAGCACCACGGAAACAGCTACCAAAGCAACGTTAATGAGGCTATAGGCGCCCATCAGTTTATGCGGATTGATCTTGCGCATCAAAGCTGTAGAGGCGAAACGGCCGACACCGAAAGCGAGCAGGGAAGCAAACAGAAAATAGCCGGCTTCTTTTTCGGGTCTTTGCAGGTAATCCTTCACATAGGAAATCATAAAGCTCCATGTTCCAACCTGTGCACCCACATAGAAAAACTGTGCTATCACCCCTTTTACAAAGTGAGGATATTGAAACAGTTTGGAAAAATGTCCATGGCTTCCCTCTTTTTTTGTATCCATTTTCCTGTGAGTACCGGTTTCTGATTCTGCCGGGAATTTCACTTTCCACATCACGAAAGCAATCACCAAAATAATAACACCAATCACCATATAGGGAGGAATAACACGCAGAATTTCGCTGTGCAGGTAGCTTTGATACTGCCCACTTGCCTTCAACGCATCGACCTGACTCTGTGAATGTTCAATGCCGGAAAAGATAAAAACATTGCCAATCAACGCACCACTCATCGCTCCCCAGGGATTGAACGATTGCGAAAAATTCAGACGCTGAGTCGAAGTGGCAGGATCACCCAGCACCGCAATAAATGAGTTTGACCCCGTTTCAAGAAAAGCCAGTCCGCTGGCAATTACAAACAGAGCCAGCAAAAACATACCATAAGTACCGACAACGGCTGCCGGGTAAAAAAGGAACGCCCCCATGGCGTACAAAATCAATCCAATCAACAAGCCCGTTTTATAGTTGTAACGATCCATAATGTAAGCCGCCGGCAGTGACAACAAAAAATACCCCATATAAAAAGCTGATTGCACCAAACCCGCCTGCAAGCGGTTCAACTCAAACGATTTCATAAACTGGGGAATCAGAATATCATTCAGATTGTTCGGAATTGCCCACAGGTAAAACAACGAGGTTACCAGTATAAACGGCAATAAATACTTTTTGTCAACAATTTTGTGTTTCGCCATGATTATAAGATTTTCAGGTTATTTGCATTCGGTCAGGGCATAAATACGCTCCATCAGTTGCCACTTTTCGTCGGATGTAGCACCCGGCTTCGAGCACTGGAATTTAGCGACAAAAGCTTCCCATTCTGCCTGACGATCGAGCGTAGCAAGTTTGGCAAAAGCGCTATCCCAATCGAAATCGGCAGGCACTTCCACGATCATAAAAGCATGATTTTTGTGCAGGTAAATCTCCATTTCAAGGATGCCCACACTACGGATTCCGGCAGCAATTTCCGGCCAGTTATTAGCCGGAGCATGCCAATATTTATATTGTTCGATAAGGGCTGCATCGTCTACCAAATCAAGTTGTTGACAATAGCGTTTGATCGGTTGCCCAAATTGTTTTGCAGGATAACCCTGTTTTAAGTGCTGTTCCATAGTTATATAGTTAAAAGTTTAATAAACATAATTCCGTTTAAGTTATTTCTTAATTTCAGCATTTTACCACTCCAAAGAGAGGAACTAACACCCATAATCAAAGCGATTTACGTTCCACAAAACAGGTAGGCATATCCACCTGTATTTTTTCGCCTGTCATCACAAAGGAGGCCGCCAATTGTCCCAATCGGGAAAAATCGATAGTGAATGCCGAAATTCCATCCTGAATAATTTCAAGCAAAGGCATGTCATTATAGACAGCCACGCCCACCTCTTTGCCAAATTTGTATCCTGCTTTATTGGCGGCAGCAACAACAGCGACGAGATCGTCCGTCATTATACAAACATATGCATCTCCTTCCGACAAATCTGTTGTCTGAAAGTGCTTCCTTTGAATTTCGTAATTAAAATGATAGTCCCGGCAAAAACGGGCAAAAGCATCACCAGCTCCTATCGGATGCACAGAATCTTCGGGGAAAACGAAAACAAGACGCTTGTATTTGCGGAGTTGCTCTAAAGCCGATTCCAAAACAGCATAGAATCCCTCATCAAAATTCTGCCCGATATAAGAAAGCCCTTCCTTCGGGAAGGAACAAAAATCGAGCAACAAAAGCTTCGACGACGGCAATTTCAGAAGGCTGGGAGTCATTTCATCGTATCTGAAATTCATAACCACGTAGGAATTGTATTTCCCGATGCTGTCACCAATAATCATATCAAACAGCTTCTCGTTGTATTGATGAAACAACAAATCCACCTTCACATTTTGCGGAAGGTTTTCTACGAAAGCATTGTACAACTTCTCTTTAAATGGAGAATAAACATCCAGAAGCAACAACACACGCTTCACCTCATCCAACACAAAATAACCTTTCATGGGAGCCGCATCAATGAGTCCGCGTTGCTTCAGCTCCTTATACGCTTTGAAAACCGTATCGCGCGACACATGAATTTTCTGACTCAGTTCGTTGACAGAAGGCAACCGGTCGTCGAGAGCATACACACCATCAGCAATCTCCTGCGTGATACTGTCAACCACCTGATTTACTTTGCTTACTTTGTTGGAAAATTTCATTTACTTCTGTGCTGAACTATGCTGATAATTACATAGGCAAAAGTAGATGAAATTCAGAAAAGAGGAATGTTGAAGTTGTTAAATATAACAAAAGAGGAATCTGTTATAAAACACATTTTGGAAGGATTTAGCACACGGAAAACATGGAAATGACGGAACAACACGAAATCTGGGTTTGAACGCAAATGATGCGAATAAACCCTAGATGCCGCACGAATTGAAAGGAGCCATTTAGAATAGATGTCTTTTCGTTGCTAGTCTTGCTCAAAAAGCAAGCTGCCAAGATCCGGTTCGTAATAAAAACAAAAACCGTGACGAGCCTATTAATTTTACCGTCCGTGTTAGATTTTGCAGCATTTTTTCCTGCGATTACTATTTCAATTTTATTGCTTTCATGCCACGAAATAATAATCCACTGATTTTTCCGTCGGGATCTTTCTGTATTTTAAATTCATCCCGATATTCTGCAATAAAGAAATCTGCATCAGAAACAAAGTACATTGCACTTCTTGTATTATTGAAACTCAGGAAAAGTTTATTATTTTCT
>JAUZOL010000004.1 GCA_030706455.1 Bacteroidota bacterium | reverse complement strand
TTTGTCGAAAAAGGAGGCGAGATTATTCCGAAAATTGTGGGCGTCGATTTGGAGCAGCGGGCAAAGGCCGGCGAGCGGATAATGTTCATTACCCATTGTCCCGATTGTGGCACCGATCTGCAACGCAACGAAGGCGAAGCGGCCTGGTATTGTCCGAACGAGAATGGTTGTCCTCCACAGATTAAAGGGAAAATCGAGCATTTTATCAGTCGCAAGGCGATGAACATCGACGGCATCGGTTCCGAAACAGTTGATCTGCTCTATCAGCAGGATCTGATTCAAAATATTGCCGATCTCTATCTGTTGAAAGTGCCGCAGATTGTCGGTCTGGAACGGATGGGGCAGAAGTCGGCTCAGAACATGATAGACGGTATTGCCGCCTCCAAGCAGGTGCCGTTTGAACGGGTATTGTTTGCACTGGGCATTCGCTTTGTGGGTGAAAAGGTGGCTAAGACGCTGGCGCAAGCTTTCGGAAGTGTCGAGGTATTAGCGCAGGCCAAAGAGGACGCATTGGCTGCCGTGCGTGATGTGGGCGAACGCATTGCTCAAAGTGTGGTCGACTACTTTGCCGACGAACGCAACCGGACATTGATCGAACGCTTGAAGGAATACGGATTGCAATTGGCAGTTTCGGAAGAAAAACTTGCAACTCAAAGCTCTTTGCTCGAAGGTAAGGTTATTGTGGTGAGCGGGGTGTTTACCCATCATTCCCGCGACGAATACAAGACTCTGATTGAACAAAACGGGGGCAAAGAGACAAGTTCTGTGTCGGCTAAAACCACTTTTATCCTTGCCGGAGCCAATATGGGGCCTGCCAAACTGGAGAAAGCCAAAGCGTTGGGAGTGGCAATTGTTAACGAAGAAGAGTTTCTTGCGATGATAGGGCAGGAGCCAACTTCTGCAACTCCCGTCAATCCTCAGGGAACGCTGTTTTAACTTGCTATTTGGTGTAAAAGTGCGTACCTTTGCACTGCAATTTACAATTCAAAAACAATAGATTATGAAGCGGTGTATTGCACTTTTATCGTTTGTACTGACTACGCTCGTAAGTGCTCAGTTTTGTAACGCACAAAGCTTTGAAAACCAGAGTGCGTCTATTGCAGCTGCCTTCAATGCAAAGAATGCAACCGCACTATCGGCTTATTTTTGCAATAGCGTAGAACTTGTGCTTCCCGGGTTGGATGATACCTATCCCAAAGTTCAGGCACGCAATCATGTAGCCGATTTTTTTGCCAAACAGCCAACTAAATCTTTTGAGATTCTCCATCAGGGATCTCGTGCCAATGTTTCCTTTATTGTGGGGCAACTTACCACAGCCACCTCTTCTTTTCGGGTAAATATGCTCTTCAAGAAAGAGGGGAATGTGCTGAAAATATATCAACTACGCATTGAATAACAAGTCGGAGACTGCCGATCGGCTTCTTTTAACCGACTATTTTCTACTTAAAAATGATTGACAATTTACAAGAACAGATCAAAATCTGGTTTGCCGAAGATATAGGCGATGGCGACCATACTTCACTTTCCTGCATCCCTGCAACTGCCATGGGGAAATCGCAGCTCATCATTAAAGAAAAGGGCGTTTTGGCCGGTGTCGAAATTGCCAAAGAAATATTCAAAGCCTTCGATCAGGAGCTTAAAATCGAAGTGTTTATCAACGACGGTGCCGAAGTAAATCCGGATGATATTGCCTTTGTGGTGGAAGGAAAAATTCTTTCGTTGCTACAGACCGAACGCCTGATGCTGAATATAATGCAGCGCATGAGCGGCGTGGCAACCGTTACCCGTAAATATGTGAAACAGCTCGAAGGCCTGAAAACCCGCGTGCTCGATACCCGCAAAACCACTCCGGGGCTGCGTTTGTTGGAGAAAGAAGCGGTGCATATCGGCGGTGGAGTTAATCACCGGATCGGTTTGTACGATATGATTCTGTTGAAGGACAATCATGTCGACTTTGCCGGTGGTATCGATAAAGCTATTCTTTCGGCGCAAAACTACCTGAAAGAAAAAGGCAAATCGCTCAAAATAGAGATTGAGGTACGTAGCTTCGACGAAATCAATCAGGTGTTGAAACTGGGTGGAGTCGATCGCATTATGCTCGACAACTTCTCGGTTGAGAATACAAAAAAGGCGGTGGAACTGATCGCGGGCCGTTTTGAAACCGAATCGTCGGGCGGTATCACCTTCGACACGCTTCGTGCTTATGCCGAATGCGGCGTCGACTATATCTCAGTCGGGGCGCTGACTCACTCAGTGAAGAGTCTCGATATGAGCTTCAAGGCGGTAAAATAAATAATCCTATAAATAAGAAAATCCGTCGCACACAATCTGTACGACGGATTTTCTTGTATTAGCACGACAGGGCGCCAATAATTTTATTTTGCTCTGATGATCCAACGTGTAAACAGGAAATAGACGGTTATTACACTTAGAAAATAGACAACATCGCGGCTGTCGATTACTCCCCGGCTCATTGCAATGTAATGGCTGTTGATGCCAATGGAAGCAATAAATGCCTGCATGGCGCCGGAAAGGGAAAGTGAAGCAATAAGGTCGAACCCAAAGTAGAAGACGAAGCTGAGGGTTACTGCGCATACAAAAGCGATAATCTGGTTGCTGGTACATGCGGAAGTAAATATACCGATTGCCACATAAACAGATGCCAGAAAGAGCAGTCCGATAAAAGATCCCCAAAAAGCGCCGGAATCAATGTTTCCTACTGGTTCAGCCATTAGATAGACCGAAAAATAGTAGATGATGGTTGGGATGAGAGAGATTGCTACCAGAAGCAAGCCTGCAAGATATTTGGCGGCAACGATCTGTAGTTTGCTGATAGGGCGGGTGTAGATGAGTTCGATGGTTCCCATCCGTTTTTCTTCGGCAAAGAGCCGCATGGTAATTGCCGGTATCAGAAACAGGTAAAGCCAGGGAGCGAGCGAAAAAAGTCCGTTTAGCTGTGCGTAACCCGAATCGAGAATGTTATATTCACCGGGGAATACCCATAAGAAAAGTCCTGTAAGGGAAAGAAAAATGCCAACAATGATGTAACCTACCGCAGAACTGAAAAAGTTGGCAAATTCTTTTTTTAGTAAAACAAGCATGATGCAATCTGGTTATATAAAATATACAGACAAAGATAGTGCAAATAGATATAGGAGAAAAATGAAAAATAAAAGCCTTGCTTGCAGTAAAACGAAAAATAAATACCTTTGTGTTTCTTTTTTATAGAAGAGCCTATATGCATAAAATTTTGATATTGATAGTTACCTGCTTACTAACAGGCTCTCTTTCCGCACAAACAGACACGAAATGGTTGAATGTGTCGCTCTGGAATCCAGTGGCGATTGTCCCTTATACTTACGATAATTCATTGATGGTCTCTGTCGGGCTGTTGCAGTCTAAAGTAAATAATCTCTACGGGTTCAGTGCAAATGGATTTAGTGGGGTTACTACAGGGAAGATGACAGGAGTGCAGGTGGCCGGTTTCTATTCCCGAATTGAAGGAAATGCTAAAGGTCTGACCGTGTCTGGGCTTTACAATATCCATAAGGCGTCTATGAGTGGCGTTGAGATTGGTAGTTTGGCCAATATGAACTTTGTAAATCAGCATGGAGTTCAGCTCTCCGGAGTGCAAAATATCTGTATGTTCAACACGGACGGTCTTCAGACTGCTTCTCTTATGAATGTTACCGGTCAGATGTTGTCCGGTGTGCAGCTAGCCGGAGGTTTTAATGTGGCGAACGATATGCACGGAGTTCAGTTGTCAGGAATCGTTAACTTTATATTGGATAAAGGAAGCGGGATACAGTTGTCAGGATTTAACTATGCAACATCCATGCGGGGTGTACAAATTGGCGCTGCTAATTTTGCACGCAGAATGAAAGGTGTTCAGGTGGGCCTGGTAAATTATTCGGCAGATTCTTCTACTCTCAAAATCGGATTAGTCTCCATCTCTCCCAAAACGAAAATACGCCCTGTTATTTACTACAGTACACTGGCTACTTTGAATGTCGGATTTCGCTTTATGAACCGCATTTCGTACACAATTTTGGGGTTAGGAACACCGTATGATGCCCCGCATTCCACTTCTTCGGGTGTGTTCTTTTATCGTTTAGGATTGTACAAACAAATCGGAAGACTTACGTTGAGCTCCGATGCCGGCGCTAGTTTTATTTCCAAATTCATAGATACAGGCGAAAAGACAGCATTGTCGGCGGAAGGCCGGGTTAATGTTGAACTGGCACTAGATAAGCAGGTGTCCGTGATATGTTCCGGGGGCTATTCTGTACGAAGATTCTTTGCAAGGAAAAGCTCCGCCGAGCTTAAGCCAATTATTGAATTAGGTATTGTGTTGCCTAATTTGTTGAAATCAAGCAGATGATGAGACGAATAGTACATATATTGGTTCTGGCATTAACTACTTTTCTGCCCGTATTTGCTCAGGGCATCGCAGAGTCACACGGGGTGCCTGCGTATTCCGATAGTATTCAGCAAACGGCAGAAAAACTGAAGAAGAAGCCGTTGGTCGCCGCCGCCGAGGTGGTCGGCTTAAATCTGGGAGTTTGGGGAATGGATTATTTAGCCGGAGCTGAGTTTGCGAAAATCAGTTTGGCCAGCATGAAGCAAAATATAACGCATAAATGGGTGTGGGATAATGACCAATTAAATACGAACCTGTTTGCGCATCCATACCATGGAGGTTTGTACTTTGCAGCTGCACGTTCCAATGGGATGAACTTTTGGCAATCGTTGCCCTATTCTTTTTGCGGAAGCATGATGTGGGAGAACCTGATGGAGACGGAACCTCCGGCAATTAACGATTTAATGGCGACGACTCTGGGAGGAGCAATGATGGGAGAAATGCTATTCAGACTTTCATCGTCTGTGTATGATGATTCCAGAACCGGCGCAGCTCGTGTGGGGCGTGAGCTTTTGGGAGGACTTCTTTCTCCGATGCAGGGCTTTAACCGTTTAATTACAGGAAAGGCGTGGAAAGTAAGGAGGAATAGCCGTTCGGACTATTTTCGTTATAATCCTACTGTTTTTGAAGTTTCTATCGGTGAACGATATCTTTCTGAAAAAGGTCACGCGTTTCAGGGTGCATATACTACTGACTGGGGATTTCAGGCAAAACACGGAAATCCGTTTGAGAAAGAAAACTATCAACCGTACGACTGGTTTAATATACGGATGAATTTTAGTTTCGGGGGCGGTCAACCGACTATTAGCTCTGTCAATGCTGTCGGTTTACTGGCCGGTCGCAATGTCGAACTGTCAAATAAGCAGCAGTTGGTTCTAGGCCTTTACCAGCATTTTAACTTTTTCGATTCAAACCCGGTTTTGTCGACAGGCTCTAACGTTACTCCTTATCAAATTGCAGAAACTGTTTCGTTTGGTCCGGGACTTCTTTATAAGCTGGATACCGAAAACGATAAACTCGGTTTTGTTGGAGCAAGTTATGCGAGTGTTGTTTTGTTGGGTGCTTCTTTGTCGGACCACTTCAAACTAATGAACCGGGAATATAGTATGGGACAGGGATTCAGTATTAATCTGAGTGCAACATTACAGTATAAAGGCGTTGGTGAATTCGGAATTAAACTGTACAATCTCAATATTTATACGTGGAAGGGCTATCCGAACGGGCTTGATTTGACGACCCTTACTCACGAACAGCAGTTGTATTTGAATGCTCAGGGAGATAAGGGACGTACGTCAATCTTTATGATTACGCCAACTTTTGATTTTGACTTGTCTCCTTCATTAGGATTGGTATTTGAACAGAGGAGTTTTATCCGTACGTCCAATTACGTGCATTTTCCTTTTGTGAGTTATGCTACATTTGATGCCAAAGTTTCATTGAAATATAAGTTTTAAGCTATTATCCATATGAATAAATTTACAACCGTATGTTGTCTTTTGCTTTTTGTGGTTGGTTGCAGTTCTGCCAGCAAACAGTCGGCGTCAGCCGATCAGACAGCACAGGTAGCAGTACCGCAATTTGACTCTGATTCATCTTTCCTTTATGTGAAAACCCAATGCAATTTTGGTCCACGGGTTCCTAATTCAAAGGCGCATGATGCTTGTGCGGATTATCTGGTGTCAAAGATGGAAGCTTTTGGTGCAAAGGTAATTCGGCAAAAAGCCGACTTGAAAGGATATGACGGAACTATTCTAAAGTCGACTAACATTATTGCTTCATATAAACCCGAGCTGAAAGAGCGAATTTTGCTCTGTGCTCACTGGGATTGTCGTCCCTGGTGCGATCAGGATAAAGATCCGGCAAACCATCACAAGCCTGTTATGGGTGCTAACGATGCTGCCAGCGGGGTGGGGGTGCTGATGGAAGTAGCCCGGCAACTTAATAAGCAACAGCCGGCGGTCGGTGTTGATATTATCTTTCTTGATTCGGAAGACTATGGAACGCCGGAGTTTTATCAGGGTGTACACGATGAAGATTCGTGGTGTCTGGGTACCCAATACTGGGCTAAAAATCCTCATGTAAAAGGATATAAGGCTCGTTTCGGAATTTTGCTGGACATGGTGGGAGCCCCGGGAGCTGTTTTTTATAAAGAACAAGAGTCGTTAAATTTTGCACCTTCTGTGGTGGATAAAGTTTGGAATAAGGCTCGCGAATATGGTTATACTTCCAATTTTGTGGATGGAACCGGCGGTGCGATTACCGACGATCATATTTATGTCAATCGGTTGGCTGGAATTCCCTGTATTGACATCATTCATTTTGATCCTCACAGTCAGACAGGCTTTGGTAGTTATTGGCACACAACGCACGATACTATGGATAATGTCGATAAACAAACCCTTCTTGTGGTAGGACAGACGCTGCTTGGCGTTATTTACGGCGAAAAATAGTTTATTGCACTATATAAAATGACAAAGGCAGTCTCAAACGGACTGCCTTTGTCATTTATTCTGGTAGAGTTACTACTTTACGGTTTTCCCAAAAGCTTCTTTGTCGGCTAATGTTTCATCGCCCAGATAGCTCCATTTGATACCATCAGCATATTTGCTAAATATCGCCTGCATCTGAGGAAGTGTGACCGCATTGATTTTGTCTAAGAGCGAGATTTCATTTTTCCAACTGCCCTTGATTTCAGCAACACCCAATGCCATAGCGTTAGCTGAGGTAGATTCGTTTCTCATAAAATAAGAAGTGGATAACTGGCTTTTTGCATTCCTAAGATCAGTAGCGGTAAAACCTCCGTTACGCAATCTTTTGATTTCATCGGTCATGGCAACAACAGCATCTTTGGGTTTGGTGGTTGTGACATATATGCGTGAATATGGAATAAGACCGCTTGATAATGAGGCTGATGGTGCATAGGAAAGATTTCTTTTTGTCCTGATTTCTTCAAAAAGCTTGTCATAAAGGATAGAAAAGGCTAATCTGTAAGCATTGAAATCAGGGTCGGTAATGGAAGGCGCTCCCATGATTCCGGCTATGTAGTTGGTCGCAATTTTGCGGCTTTCAACGTTTAGCGAATTCGAATCTATTTGAGTGGCAACAGGTGCGTTGACGTTAGCAACAGGAGCCGATGGTAGTTGCGCAAATGCAGCTTCTGCCTTTTGTTTTACTTCCTGTGCAGTCATATTCCCCACGATAACCAATAATAAACGATTTGCATTCAATAGCTGGGAGTAATATTTCTTGATATCTTCCTGTTTGAATGTGCTAACGGTTTCTACCGAACCTTCGGGGCGAATGGCATAGCGTGTGTTCTTAAATGCATCGAGCATGGTGAGTTTTGTGAGGGCATTGTCCGGATTGCTCTCCATGGATTTAAGGTTTGCAATCATTTTTTGTTGAAGTAAAGCCAACTCTTTCGTGTCGAATACCGGATGTTTTACTGCTTCGGTGAACAAATCCCATCCTTCGTTAAAGTAAGGCTTGACACAGCTCATGCTGATATAGCCAAAATCAAAGGCTGAGTTATTACCCAGACTAATGCCATATTTGTCGGCCATATCTTTGAATGCATCTTTCGGATATTTTTCCGTCCCGCATTCTGTAGCAGCGCTTAAGGTAAGCGATTCGATACCTTGTTCCTGTGCCGAATAATTGGAAGTTCCGCCTCTGAAGAACAGATAAGCGCTGACAGTTTGTTTGGTTGAAGGCTTGAAAATCACCTTTAACCCGTTTATGTTGATTTCTGTGACACCATCCTGAGCCTGTATGTAAAAATTGCAGGCCAATAATATCATCAAAGTTCCAAATATCTTGAATTTCATTTGTTTAATATTTAGTGGTTGATAATTTTGTTAGTTGTTCAGTTATTCTTTCCAAAAGGTTTCCGGCTTTAACTGATCTTTTTGTGCTGGATTGATTAATAATCCGGCGCAATAGTTTTTGCCTTTAATGTATTTGCGAACGTAGTTCTGAAGGTCGGTTTTGGTTACCTTCTTTACATTGGCAACATAATTGTAGAAATAGTCAAGATCGGCAGTACACCAGTTGTAAGCCAGATTGTGCGACAAAGATGAGGTTACATCAAATTCTTGCAGGTTCTGAATCTCAAGCTGACGTTTTGCATTTGCCAGTTGTTCGTCTGTGATATAATCGGGAGAATCCCACTGGGCAATTTGTTCTTTCAGCGCCTGAGCACATCCAGCGACATTGCCCGGGTTGGGGACAACTATTACCCGGATCGGGCCAACGTGGCTTAATGTCTGGTAATTGACCTGTGCTTGTAATGCGATGCCTTTGTCAATGAGTTCTTTTTGGAATTTATTCGAGTTTTGAGACAGGATAAAAGAAAATACATCAGCGGCATAAGTTGCAGGACGGTCGCTGCGGGTGTCCGGGCCATGCCAGCCAAGCATAAACATGGGCACTCTCGCATTTTTTGACTCAACAACAAAATAATCATTCTTTGTCAGTGGTTTAAATTCCGGAATCGGCCACTTTTTGAAAGGATCGAAGCCGGATGCTTTCCATGAACTGAAGATTTCTTTCACCTTGGCAAAAACCTCCGTATGATTCACATCACCCGAGATAATAAGCATCGAATTGTTTGGCCAATAGTATTTGTCTTTGATCGCCTGCATTTTTTCGGGAGTAGCCGTGTTGATGATTGTATGGTCGCCAATCACATTTTTGCGACTGAAAAGATCCCCCCACATAGCCTTGTTCATTGCCATAAACAAAGGAAAATAGGGATTGGATTCATTTCTTTGGAATTCGCCGTCTACCACAACATTTTCTTTTTTCATTTCTTCCGGCAAAAACAAGGGATGCCGGATAGCCGAATTCATGAATTTAAGACCAGCTATCCAATTGTTCTTGGGCAAAGTGAAAAAATAGTTGACCTTTTCTTCGGAAGTTGTTCCATTGAATATGATTCCAAGTTCACGTGTTTTTGCCATATAGACTTCCTGACTTGGATAATCCTTATTCGCTTTGAAGAACATATGTTCATACAGGTGACTCAGTCCATTGAACTCAGGAGATTCTGTGTAAGAACCATTCTTGGTCGTAATTTCAACGGTGGCAAGAGGAACGCTTTTGTCTTCAACAACCAACACTTCAAGCCCATTAGCTAATTTTGTGTTGAAAAAATTGGCAGGTTTTTGAGCAACCCCAGGCAGGAGCACAGCAAACATGCTCATGCAAAAAAGCATCTTTTTAATCATAAGGTGTAATTAATAAGTAATGATTTTAGTTGACAGATTGGCTTTGTCAGTAGCCAAACAAACGGTACAAAAATAGCTATTAGTTTTGTATTTTTCCTCTTTTATGTATTAAATAAAAAAATGTTTTAGAATGTATTATAACGATGACTGCTCATCTGAATTAATGCTTGAGTTCTAAGGATGAGGATGCTTGGACGAAAAGGTGTATCTTTGTCGGTCTAAAAAAGAAATTGATTTTATGTTACAAGGAGTTGTCCGGTTTTTTAAGAAACCTGTCTTTTCGGATTATCGCTTTATTCTGGCTGTCTGGTCAGTTCTTTCAGTAGGAGTTATTGTTATCAAGCAACTTACGCATGGTATACACGGAAATTACAAGATATATAAATATGCATTTTTGAATCTTGTAGAGCAGTATCCTTTATACCAACCTCGCCCTGAAGCGTATGGGGATTTAAATCATTACGGTCCCATCTTTAGTGTCATTATGGCTCCGTTCGCTTTACTGCCCGATATTTTGGGCAGTACCTTGTGGTTGCTCTGTCTTTGTTTGTTGTTGTTCGTTGCTTTAAAAGAACTCCCGTTGAAAAAATGGCAAATAGTAGTTATTTGCTGGTTGGTTACCAATTCGTTGGTAATCGCCCAAACCAATGTGCAGTTTAATACAGCAACAGCAGCCCTGATAGTTCTGTCGTATACGATGATTAAAAAGGAGAAAGACGGATGGGCTGCATTTATGATAATGCTGGGGACGTTCGTAAAGCTTTATGGGATAGTAGGGTTTGCCTTCTTCTTCTTTTCAAAACATAAAACAAAGCTCATGCTATGGAGCCTGCTGTGGAGTGTTGTCTTTTTTGTGCTACCAATGTTGCTATCTTCTGTCGATTTTGTAGTAAGCCAACACAAGGAATGGTTGCAAGGTCTTATTATGAAAAATGGAGATAACAATATGGCATTGATGCAAAATGTTTCTCTTATTGGAATGATCAAAAAAACAACCGGTCATTTTGAGTGGTCAAGTATGCTTGTAATTTTGCCCGGAATCTTGCTTGTTGCTATATCTTTTTTGAATTTCAAAGCATATAAAAACGAAGGGTATCAATTACGGATGCTGGCTTCAGTGTTGCTGTTTGTGGTGTTGTTTAGCACCGGTAGCGAGCCGAATACCTATATCATTGCGTTGGTAGGAACTGCTATCTGGTTTGTCGTCCAGCAACGTCCGTTCTCGTATTGGGACTGGGGATTGCTTGTCTTTGTGTTGCTCTTGGCAAGTTTCGGACCGTCCGATTTGTTCCCTCGAACTATTTATAAACACTATATACTGCCGAATGCCCTTCAGGCTTTGCCATGTACGTTGCTATGGTTGCGGATTATTTGGGAGATGGTCAGTATGGATAGAGTGAAGAAACAGATGTGTTGAAATATATAGTCTTACATGGTATATAATAAAACAGGGGAGATGATTTCATCTCCCCTGTTTGGTTATTAATAAATATGATGTTCTGACATGAATGTCTATTTATTATATCTCTTGTGCTTCAGAAATATCGAGTTAAAAGTGTTTTGTACCAGCAGCATAAATTTCAAAATCCATTTTGGGAAAACAGCCATATAGAGAAAGAACAGTCCTGATCTATTCGAACATAACCTGAAAAAGATTCTCAGCTTCTTGTATTCTTTGAAATTGTATTTTCCACATCGTCTGGCAATTTTAATTTTCTTGAATGTGAACATTTTGGTATTCACATTGTGTCGTTTTATGCAGTCAACCTTGTTCTGTAACGAATAATGGCTTGGAGGAAGAGCCATTATTACTGTAGGCCAGGATTTCATCCAGACATCAAACATATCTTCCACCCAACCACTCTTAACACCAAAAGTAATACGTTCAAAGAAATTCTCATTTACCCACAGAACTTTACATGGGTGCGTTGCAAACGCTTCAAAGATACCTCCTGTATGCATAAAGTTAGTCCCCGAAAAACGTTCAAATGGAATTTTTTCAATGAAATCTTTCGAAAAAATCAAAGATGTTATATCTGTCATATGCCAGCCAAGATCAGACAATAACCTTGCGGGATCCGTATATACCTGCGTAGGTATATTTTTTACGTGCATATCATGATTCGTCACAATCAGATCGAAACTTTCATCTTTTACTAGTTCAAAGAATCGTTCAATGCTGCCGGCCTTTATTTTGTGCTTGTCTCCTAATAACCAGGCATACGGAGTTTTTGATTTGCGTAAAACAAACGGAAAATTCTTGTCATAAATGTTTGTTTCGTGCCTGTAATATTCAACGTTGGTATAAAGTTCTTTTAATGCATGGGCAACATCTTCTGTGTGATCGGTCGAACAATTGTTCGATATGATCAGTGGTAGGTCGTATTGCTCAACCAGACTTATATGATGCTTTCCTGTGTTTAATAAAATATCAGCTCGTTGATACGTCGGTATGCATAATGTCAGTAGTGGCTCTTCTGTACGCATTATAATTGTTTGAAAAATTGATGAAACTTATCTATCATGTAATCGATTTTAGCATTTGTCATGCCGGGATAAGCTCCTATGAAAAAGGTATTGTTCATTATATAGTCGGTGTTGTCAAGTGAACCCACAACTCTGTGATTGATGTCCATAAAAGCGGGCTGACGCAACAAATTGCCGGCAAAAAGGTTTCGCGTTTCAATGTGGTTTTCGTCCAAAAATTCAACTAGCTGATTACGGGTGTAGCCTTTGTTTTCCCGAACAGTGAGAAGAAAGCAAAACCACGATGGATTTGAGTTTGCTGTTGCACGTGGCAAGATCAGAAACTCTTCAAGGTCTTTCAATCCGTTATAAATTTTATCGAAATTTTGACGACGGGCATCAATAAACGAAGGCAGCTTGTCCATTTGAGCAGCCCCTATTGCAGCCTGCATATCCGTCATTTTGAGATTGTATCCGATCTCAGAATAAACATATTTATGGTCGTAACCTAACGGAAGTGTGCCAAATTGTTGTGTAAAACGGCGACCACAGGTGTCGTTAACCCCACCTTCGCAATAACAGTCGCGTCCCCAGTCGCGGAATGCCCGCACCAGATGCCCGATCTTTCTGCTGTTTGTTACGACACAGCCGCCTTCTCCGGTTGTAATATGGTGTGCCGGATAAAAGGAGCAGGTGGATACATGTCCGAATGTGCCGGTCAATTGTCCGTTGTAGGTTGCGCCAAGTGCGTCACAATTGTCTTCAATCAGCCAGAGGTCATGTTCTTTGACAACTTCCATTATCGCACCCAGATCGAACGGGTTCCCCAGGGTGTGCGCGATCATGATAGCTCTCGTTTTGGGAGTTATAGCTTCTTTTAGCAGAGTGACGTCAATGTTGTAAGTGCCAATCTCCAAATCCAGAAAAACAGGGATGAGTCCGTTTTGAAGGATTGGAGTAAGTGTAACAGGAAATCCACCGGCTACAGTAATAACTTCGTCTCCGGGTTTCAGTCTTTTGTCTCCCAGTTTTTTTGAAGTTAGAGCGCTCAACGCTATCAGGTTTGAAGATGATCCGCTATTCGTAAGATGAACATCGGATACCTGGAAAAAATCTTTGAGCTTTTGAGTGAATGATGCAGAGTATCTGCCTGCAGTCAACCAAAAATCCAAAGAAGAATCGACTAGTGATACAAGTTCTTTTTCATCGAACACACGTCCGGCGTAATTCACTTTGCTTTTGCCCGGAATAAACTCCTGCTGTCCGAATTTTGCGTGATAGTATTCTTCCGTCAGTTTTAAAATTTCCGCTCTTAATGTATTAATATCTTTCATTCAATTACAAATTGCTTATGTTGTTAATGTATTTATTTCTATTTTGTTATACTGGAGTCTTTTGCAAATGAGAGGTTGTGTAAGAGTACCTCGTCAATAAAGGGGAACATTTCTTCCATGGGTTTTGATACCATTCTTCCGTCTTCCGTTTTGTATGATGCAACTTTTGGAAAGAGCGTTTGCTCCGGGTTCATTTTTATTTCGCAAAATACGGGGCCTTGCTCATTTAATACCTCTCGAATAGTGGCATCTAATGTTCTTTCTTCGTTTGTCCTGATGAATTTTATGCCAAAAGCTTCTGTTACTTTCCTGAAGTCGGGAAGATGCAATCCGGATCTGGGCGACTCGCCTACAAAGCGCTTGTTGAAGAAAGACGTTTGGGTTGTCCGTATAGCAACATATCCTTCGTTTTCTAGTAAAAATATTTTAATGGGAAGATTGTTCGCCGCTATGGTTTGTAATTCCTGCAAATTCATCATAATGCTGCCATCTCCGGTTATTAAAATAACCTCTGATTTATTCCCTGCAATTGAAGCCCCGATAGCAGCCGGTAAATCGTATCCCATTGATGCACAGCCCTGATTGGCAAATACCCGCATGCCCTTTTTTACCTTCATTGCCTGGTATGTGCATGTGTAAGCCGTACCATTTCCGGTTACAACGACACTGTTGTCTGGTAGTAAGTCAAAAAGACGTTCTGTGAAAAAATAGGAACTGATGTAGCCTGCAGTTGCCGGATTATCGGCAGTAACACCCGGTAGTTTCGTACGTACCTGCTGTCCCCATTGATTCCACTCTGCATAATCAGGCAGTTGAGACTGAGCAGCGAGCTTTTTCAAAAGCAAGCCCAGAAAGAGGTCTAAATCCGATTCGATTTTCAGGTCCAGCAGTAAAGTCGGCTTTTCTAATTCTGCACGATCAACATCAACCATCACTTTATAAGCATTTCTTGCAAAATCAGTATAGCTATATGTTGTTTGGCGTAATCCCAACCGGGTTCCGAGTACCAGAAGCAAATCGCAGTTTTGTACCGCCAGATTCCCCATGCGGTCGCCGCAAATACCTGGCATGCCGAAGAAATATGGGTTCTCTGATTCTATCAAATCATGTCCGCTTATTCCGGTAAGTACCGGAATATGATATTTGGTGTATAGTTCGGATAGCTTTTCTTCACATTTTGCCAGTCGAATACCGACTCCTACCATTAAAAGTGGTGATTGAGCTTTTTGTAGTTGTTCGATAAGCACGTCAATTTGCTTCGATATTATTTCCGTATTGAATTTAGGACCGTTTTCCTCAGCGTTATAGTCTTTGCAATTTTCCGGATCAACAAAAGCGCCCTGAATGTTAAGTGGAACATCGATCCAAACCGGGCCTGGTCTTCCGTGTGTGGCGATGTACAGTGCTTTGTCTATTTCATATTTCACCATTTCTGCCTCTGTAAGCATTGAAGCGTATTTTACAATCGGAGAAACGATGCTGATAATATCGGCCTCCTGATCTCCCAACTGACGAAGCTTCAAATCAGGACACGACCGGATAGTTGTCTCCCATTTTACATTGCCTGAAATATAAATAGCCGGAATGGAGTCGAGCCATTGTCCGAGTACACCGGTTATGGCATTGGTGCCTCCGGGACCGGTGGTGACATTTACAACGGGAAGACGTCCGGAGGCTCTGAAGTAACCTTCGGCGGCTATTGCACAAGCCTGTTCGTGATGAAAACAATGAAAACGTATCTTCTCGTGGTTGCCGAATGCATCGTTCAGGTGCATGGCTCCTCCGCCGGTTACAAGAAAAACATCGCTTATACCAGCATCAACTAATCGTTGTACAAGATAATCACTTACTCTAATAAGGCTCATTGGCGGTGAAATTGTATGGTTTTGTAAATAGCATCTTTGAGTGAAACTCCAATAGAAACGCCCAGTTCGGCTTTTATTTTTGAGATATCGGGGATATAGTCCTGATTTCTGTCTGTAATCCTTATCTGATTTAATATTTTCACTTCCAGTCCCGGAAAGAAACCGGCCACTGTTTCTGCAAGTTGCCGGATGGAAACCGCTTCGTCAGACCCTACATTATATGCTTCTCCGTTTTTACCTTTTGTCAGGATGGTTAAGAGCCATATAATCAGATCGGAAGCATAAAGGTAGGAGCGTAAAGGGCTTCCGTTGCCATTGATAACGATAGGTTCATTTTTTAATCCGTTTCCTATAAAGTTTCCGATGGCATAATGGGTGTCTAAGCTGAGGTATGGTCCTACAAAAGCGAAACACCTGGCTATTTTGACATTGACATTCCCATTGCGGGCATATGTCGCGCAATAGAGTTCTGCCAATCGTTTCGATTCTCCGTATGCAGATCCGGGAAGTAATGGATTTGGGCCTCCCTGAAAGTCTTCTTTAAAAGCACCAATTGAAGGGGGCATCTCGCCATATACAGCTCCGGAGCTCAGAAAAAGCATTTGGCAATTCGGATTTTTTGCAGCCAGTTGAAGCACTCTTTGGGTGCCGTCACAAATAACGTCCGACATCGTGAGAGGGTCGTTTATGTTCAACGAAGCGCTGGCTTCTGTGGCTGCGTGTATTACGAAATCAAAATCAATGTCAGAAAAATTAAATGTCCTGATATCGCCTTTGATGTAAGTAAGGTGATTGAACTGAGGATAAAGTTGTTTGAATTTGTCTGGATCTCTGGATAAAACGACTATGCTTAAGGAAAGAACGTGAGTCTTGTCGAGAAAGCACAAGGTTTCCAGTATCCATTTTCCTATAAAACCGGTACCTCCGGTGATAAAAAATCTTTTTCTCCGGAAAGAAGGCAGATCTTTCTCTATGGCATGGCAAATGTACTTCAGGTCAGTTTCCGATATTTTCAACTCCATACGATTTTTCTCTCTTTGGCAAGCTTTGAATATTCCTTGAGCTGCTCAATTCGTTTGTCGGTAAGAGTTCCGTTGCCGTTAATTTCATCGAGATAACCACGCGCTGTAAATTCAGCTGTTTCTTCGAAATTGAGTACGGGTTTCCATTGAAGGTGTAATGCTGCTTTTGAAACATCCAGACCTAACAGAGTTGCTTCGTGTAGTAGTCCGTCTTTGTCTGGCGTGTAGTAGTCACCCTGACCTACACATTGAATGAGAAGATCGACTAATTCCCGTACTGAGTGTTGCTCGTTGGCAATGGGTCCAAAGTTCCAGCCTCCGGAGAATGTTTTACCTTCACACCACAATTTTTTTGCTAATAAAAGGTATCCGGATAGTGGTTCTAATACATGCTGCCAGGGGCGGGTAGCAAGCGGGTTGCGTATTTCAAGCTTTTCGTTTTTCTGAATAGCTCTGAAAAAATCGGGCAGTATTCTGTAGTTGGCCCAATCTCCACCTCCAATTACGTTGCCGGCTCTGGCAGAGGCGATGTGGCAGGAACCATCAGCAGAAAAGAAGGATTTCAAATAAGAATGGGTGATTAGCTCAGAACATCCTTTTGATGCGCTATACGGATCGTCACCTCCCATTGGTTCATTTTCTCTGTAGCCCCATACCCATTCATTGTTTTGATAACATTTGTCACTTGTAATGTTGATCGCAACTTTCACTTCCGGGGTATTGCGTACAGCTTCAAAGAAATTGACAGTACCCATCAGATTTGTCTCAAATGTGGTTTGCGGATTGTTGTATGATTCGAGTACAATGGGTTGTGCTGCAAGGTGAAAGGCAATGTCGGGCTTGAATGATGTCATTTCGGCAGCAAGATGATTTTTATCTCTTACATCTCCAACGACAGATTCAATGTCAAGGTGCATCGATTCCCAATTGGATGGTTGTGTGTTAGGGGGCAAAGCGTAGCCTTTAACGGTAGCTCCCATTTGATTCAGCCACAGAGCCAGCCAACTGCCTTTAAATCCGGTATGGCCGGTTATAAATACACGTTTCCCTGCGAAGATGCCGTCGAATAGATTTTCCATTACCATTTTATCCAGGGGGCTTTGTTTTGTTGAATAAGGCTTTCCAGTTGTACTTTGTCGCGAAGGGTATCCATTGGCCTCCAGAAGCCATAATGTTTATATGTATACAACTGTTTGTCTTTAGCCAGTCCTTCCAGTGGTTCTTTTTCAAAAATAGTGTTATCACCTTCAATATAGTCAATCACTTCAGGTTGGCAGACAAAAAAGCCACCGTTACTCCAGTTGCCATCGCCTCTTGGTTTTTCTTCGAAATTAAGAATGCGATTGTTTTCATCCAGTTTCAGTGCTCCATAACGACCTTCAGGTAAGACTGCGGTCATTGTGATTAATCCTTTGTTCGTTTTATGCGTTTCAATTAAAGCATTTATATCAATATCGGCTACACCATCGCCATAAGTCAGCAAAAAAGGTTGATCCCCAATGTACTTTTTTACTCTTTTAATGCGACCTCCTGTCATGGAATTAGCTCCGGTATCAACTAAGGTCACCTTCCAGGGCTCTACCTGTTTTGAGTGTGTTTCTATAGTGTTGGACGCTAAATCGATTGTGATGTCGGAGTTGTGCAGAAAATAATTAGCGAAAAATTCTTTAATCACATACCCTTTGTAGCCCAATAATATGATGAATTCATTGAATCCGAAAAGTGAATAGGTTTTCATGATATGCCATAAAATTGGCATGCCTCCTATTTCTACCATTGGTTTGGGCTTAATTTCGGTCTCTTCGGATAATCTGGAACCTAATCCTCCTGCTAAAATAACTACTTTCATGAAATTTTAAGAGAGCCTTTTGTTGTTGGTTCAACAAATCTCTGCTAAATAAGGTGGTTTGTCTAAAATCGAAAATTACAAGAATACAAAGATACAAAAGAAATGTACTAGTCTACAACCAGATTTTTGTGTCTTGGAGAATGTGTCTTAATATGGTTCTGCCAGAAGTCAAAATGTGCTTTTGAATTCCAGGCATGACACCCCATCGGTAGTTTGTGGTTGGAGTATTTATATGCTAAATGAGGTCGCACATCAAATGAAAAGCCTAAAGCTTCTTTCCATTTTGGAACTTTGAAGTTTTTATGACGTTTCACCATGTCCACACCCCAAAATACGTCTTCGTGAAACCGTGCACCCTTTCTTGATAGGTAATATGAAATTCTATCTTCTTCTATCTCTGTTATTTTTATAAAAGAGTCAACTTTTCGTAATGAGAAGCCTCCGTTTCCTACCTGATAATAGTTGTGTGTACCTGTTTTAATTCTGGTGAGTCGTCCCAGGAAATTGAATACCTGCAGCCCCATTTTGTAGTGCGAGTGTTCGTATTTTTGAGATGGAATCCATGGGGCTCCAATGTAATCGTAACCCTTTTCGCACCAGGCTATGAGATCATCTTCAAATATGTATGCGTCTAATTGATAAATCAGTATGTATTCGTAGCGCGAAAAGGCATGATAGAACTCGCTGCTTAGCATCAAATGGTTATACCCTGCAATGTTTTTGAAGTACGGATCAGCAAAACGAATGATTTTGGTAGAGGCTTTGTTTGTTAGCAAAGGGTCGATTTCCAGAGAATCAGGTGCTACAAAGTAGATGGGATGTTTTCCCAGTATTTCATAGCATTTGTCGAGCACCAGTAATTCTGCTGGTGTTAGCGATGGTTTATACATCGGTATTATAACTGCGACTTTATTTTTCATTTTTCTGAAAATATATTCTGTTATGTTGCTAATTTTAATTTAGTGCCATAACCGATATTTTTGATCGTGGTCGTTATGCCACTTGCGAAGATGTTGTGTGTGTCACTTTCCCTTAAACAAAAGTTTTGGATAATCGTTGGTATTCTGAAATGTTTGAATCAGTCAACAGAGATTTAATCTCAATACAATTTTCTTTTGGCAGATAGAGACGGGGTTGGGGGAATTTGTTATTGAAAACTCCTAAATCAAAGACGTGTAGAGCGAATATAATTTATCAGCGACTTTATCGTCTGTGAATTTGTCGGCGTGTATCAATCCTTTTGTAATCATTGTTTTGCGTTGCTCTTCGCTCGAGAGTACTTTGCTTAACTTGTCAGCAACGTCTTCTGCTTTGTTCGGATTGATATATAATGCCGCATCTCCTCCTGTTTCTGCGAAACAGCTTCCTTCCGATGTTATAACTGGTGTTTGTGAACAGAGGGCTTCTAAAATCGGAATTCCGAATCCTTCAAATAAAGACGGGTAAATCATACATAATGCTGCATGATAAATTGCCGGTAAATCTTCGGTCGAAACGTTGCTTAGGACAACTATTTGCTGCTCAAGAGAATATTTGTTGATCTTTTGAGTGATTTCGTCTAAATATTTTGTTTTGCCTCCGATAATCACTAAAGGAATATCTATTCTCCCTTGGTGCAATGCGTCAATAATAATGCCCTGGTTCTTTCTCTTCTCAATGGCTCCGACCGTGACGATAAAGTCATTCGGGAGATTGTATTTTTGTTTTACGGCATCAACTTGTTCTTTCGATACAGGTTGCCTGAAGATGTTGTTGCATCCCTGATATACAACGTCAATCCTGGATTCGTCAGCGCCAAAGAATTCAATGATGTCGCTCTTTGTTTGTTCGCTGATAGCAATAATCTGGTCGGCCACTTTACAACTATAACGGTTTTTTCTGGTAAAAATTGCTCTGTAGAAGGGATCGTATAATTCAGGATAACGGACAAAAATGGCATCGTGCATGGTGACGACCGATTTAGTCCCTGTTTTATCTATGCCGGCGGGTAATTCCTGACTTAACCCATGGAAAATTTGAAGGTGTTGATCCTTAATGTCGTTGCAAATACTGCTACTTCTCCAAAGTGCCGGAAGCTTCTTGTCCAGAAAACGATGTGGAAGTATGGTTTTGGTTGACGAAGTATCGGGCACGAAAAGACCTTCGTTGATGCGGGGCGTGAATAAAAGGTACTGGTTGTCATTGTAGTACTGTGACATTAACCGAATGACATCGCGACTGTAATTTCCTAATCCACGGCGATTGCAGAAAGCCCTTTTGGCATCGTATCCGATTATCATTTCTTCAGAAATTTATTGATGTAGGGTATTTGGGTTAACGGAAAGTCGTGGCGTGTCATGTACCAAACGTATATCGCCAGTAAAACGGTTCTGAACAACAAGTTGAGCAGAATGTAATGCAGGTCGATATACCAGCCCAGAAAAAACAGAGCGAGTGCCAGCAGAGAGTATTTTCCTATCGTTTTTAACTGGTAATTAATAGGGAAATATTTTTGTCCGATAAAATACGAAACCAGCATTACCACAAAATAACACCCGAAAGCTGCCCATGCGGAACCCATGTAACTGTATCTGGGGACAAGAAGTACGTTGCCAACGACAATGATGATAGTCCCAATCAGAGAAAACCACGCTCCGTACATTGTTTTGTCAGTCAGTTTGTACCATACGGATAGATTGAAAAATATTCCCTGAAAAATGAAAGAGACCAAAACCAGCGGCACAACATTCAATCCTGTCCAATAAGTGTGTTTGATAATAAATTTGAACACATCAATATATAGTGTCATGCCCAAAAAGATGAACCACGAAAAGATGACGAAATATTTCATGGCATCGGAGTATGCTGTCAGACTGTTCTCGTCTTTCTTTTGTGCAAAAACAAACGGTTCGTACGCGTATCTGAATGCTTGAGTGAACATGAGCATTACCAGTGCGATTTTTGATGTGGCGCCATATATACCTAATTCCGAAGCTCCTTTCGCGCCTGGTAAAAGAAAAGGAAACAGAATCTTATCCAGCGTCTGGTTCATAATTCCGGCAACACCAAGTACCAGCAATGGGAGCGAATATCTCAGGATCTTGCGAAGAAGCGCCGTGTCGAGCCTGAATTTAACGGCAAAAATGTAAGGAGCCAGAAATGCTGTTTGTATGGCTGTTGCAAGGATGTTGGATACAAATACATAGCCTACTCCATAATTTGGGTTGTAAAACCAGTCAATCGTATGCGGCGCGTGTTTCATCAGCCATGGGCATACAATCAGGAAAAAGAGGTTAAACGGAATGTTCAGGCAGATGAAGAGCAGTTTGTACGCTGCGAATTTCAAAGGGCGTTTCAGGTAGCGCAGGTATGCAAAGGGTATGGACGCAAAGGCATCCAGGGCGACTGATAATCCGAGCATCCATATGTATTCGGGGTGATTGTCATAGTCGAGCCAGTGCCCGATTTGTGGAGCAAAGAGTACGCACCAAACTGCAAATATGAGCGAAGTGATGCCGACCGAAATCATGGAGGTGCTGTAAACCAGATCGGGGTTGTTTTCTTCTTTGTTGACATAGCGGAAGAAACCAGTCTCCATGCCGTAAGTCAGAATAACCAGCAGTAAGGCTGTCCACGAATATAAATTGGTAACCACGCCGTAATCGGCCGAGCTTGCTAATACATATGTGTAAAGAGGCACCAGTAACCAGTTCAGAAATTTCCCCAAAATACTGCTGACTCCGTAAATGGCGGTGTCTTTCGCCAACGATTTCATTTGTTTTTCCGCCATGCTTTCCCTTTGAAACTATAGAGGTTGATTGAAATGCTTAAAAAAGAAATCCCTGTTCGTCAGGGCTTTTTCTCCCTAAATGTTTATACGCGAATGGGGTTACTTCCCGCCCACGTGGTGTGCGTTTCAGAAATCCCTCTTTTATAAGGAACGGTTCGTAAACCTCTTCCAGTGTGCCGGAATCTTCTCCCAATGCTGTTGCAATAGTGGATAAACCTACAGGGCCGCCCTGAAATTTATCGATGATCGTTAATAAGATCTTGTTATCCACTTCATCCAGACCATATTTGTCAATGTTGAGTGCTTCAAGAGAGAAGCAGGCAATCTGGTGGTCGATAGTGCCATTGCCTTTTACCTGAGCAAAATCGCGGACTCTGCGCAGCAACGCGTTTGCAATACGCGGCGTTCCCCGACTGCGCGATGCAATCTCACCGGCAGCTTCGTAGGTGCAGGGCACGTTCAGAATTTTAGCAGAGCGTTGAATGATTCCGCATAGAATTTCTTCGTCGTAATATTCAAGGTGACAATTGATTCCGAAACGAGCGCGTAACGGACTGGTGAGTAGTCCGCTGCGGGTGGTGGCGCCTACCAGTGTGAACGGATTGAGTGTTAGTTGGATGGAGCGAGCGCTCGGACCTTTGTCGATCATAATGTCGATGCGGTAATCCTCCATGGCCGAATAGAGATATTCTTCCACAATCGGACTCAAACGGTGTATCTCGTCAATAAACAACACATCGTTTGGTTCGAGTGATGTCAACAATCCTGCCAGATCACCGGGTTTGTCGAGCACGGGCCCTGAAGTGATTTTGAAGCCGACGCCTAATTCATTGGCAATGATATTGGAAAGTGTTGTTTTTCCCAGGCCGGGAGGGCCATGCAGCAAAACGTGGTCGAGCGATTCGCCCCGCATGCGGGCAGCACTCACAAACACGGAAAGGTTCTCGACGACTTTCGTTTGTCCGCTGAAATCCAGGAAGGAAAGGGGACGAAGAGCGTTTTCGTATTCTTTGTCAGTGTCAGAATGTGGCTGTTGGTCGCGAATGTCGAAAGATTCCATTGTTAAACTATCGGATAAAGTGGTGCAAAGGTAGCGATTTGTATTTAATGTGTTGCAATTTCGCTTGGTGAAGCAGAAATTCGGTGTTGAAAAATTTAGCAATAGGGACCCTTCTTGATTAGTAAATGTTGCTATGTCAGATTGGGAGCGGCATTGCTCGGTGAGCCAAAAAACAAGTAAGGAAACGGAAAGAATCGTCCTTGTTTGAAGTTTCCGACGAAAGGAGGAAACAAGTTTGGACGATTCCCGCTTCCGAACGCCAGTTTTTTGAGCGAAGCGGGCATAGCCTTGAATTTTTTGCTTCCTTTTTGTTTCAAGGCAAAAAGGAAGTCAGGGTCACAGGGGCGGAAGCCCCTTTCCGCATTCTTATAATACGCAATTTTGGGTTAGTAAGGCTGTTTGTTTAAGTAATCAATGCTGGTTTTGGAGCTAAAAGCCGGCAAAAAAACGTATCTTTACCTGTTCAAAGTTTGAAAAATTTCTAATATCTAATACATCTATTCAAATGACTCGTTTTTCACAATCAGTCAGTGCGTTGCGTTCATCGGCCATTCGCGACCTGATGAGCCTGGCTACGCGTCCCGATATGATTTCATTTGCAGGAGGAATGCCCGATAACGAGCTTTTCCCCATTCATGAGGTGCAGGAAATAGTCGACAATTTGTCGGTGAAAGAACAGCAGGTTGCCATGCAATATGGACCCACTACCGGTTATCCTCCATTGCTGGAAGCTCTCGGAGAGTGGCTCCGCAAGAAAGGCTTTCCGATGGATACCAATAAGTTGATTATCACCACCGGCTCATTACAGGCAATTAATATCTGGGCGAAGATGTTTATAGATCCGGGAGATGTGGTGCTGACCGAAAATCCGGCTTTTATCGGGGCTTTGTCGGCATTTGGTTCTTACATGCCAACTATCCACGGCATCAATATGGATGGGCACGGCATATTGATTGAACCGTTGAAGGAAGCATTAAAACTGGATCCCAAGTTTCTGTATATTACTCCGACGTTTCACAATCCTGCCGGTTTGACTTATAGTCCTGAGCGACGCAGGGAGCTGTTGGATGTGATGAATGCAACGGAAGTGCCTATTCTCGAAGACGATGCTTACGGCGAACTTTGGTTTGATGAGGAGGATAAACAGCATATCGTGCCGTTGAAAATTCAGTCGGAAAAAGAACAACAAATTTGTTATACAGGTTCATTCTCAAAAATCTTCGGACCTGGAATGCGTCTGGGTTGGATGCTGGTAGGGGAGGAATTTTACCGCAAGGCCGAACTCTGCAAACAATGTATTGATGCCTGCTCACCAACATTTACACAGGTGTTGGCACACCGCTTCCTAGTTTCAGGGCAACTTGACACTTATGTGGCAAGCGTTCGCAGTATTTACCATAAACGCTGTGAATATATGGTCGATGCTATCAAACGTTACTTCCCGGCCGAAGCTTCGTTTGTAGAGCCTAAAGGAGGATTTTATATCTGGATAAAACTGCCGGATGGAATTGACGAGATGGAATTGCTTAAAGAGGTTATTGCCGAAGGAGCAGTTTTTGTCGTTGGTTCAACATTCGATCCGCAGGGGGCATCAAACGGATATATCCGGGTTTCTTACTGCAATACGGCGGAAGATAAAATTGAAAAAGGGATCAAAATTATTGGCGATGTGATGAAAAAGATGATGAAATAATCTCTCAATCCATTGCAATCCAAGTTCTGATTATTGTTATTTAAGAAATTAATAGTACCTTTGCAACGTTTTTGCTGTTGGAATGTTCGTGCAACTTCACCGCAAAAGCAATTTAAGCATCTACCCAAAGACCCGTTTTTCAATGAGATATGTGTCTTTTGTGCTTAAATTCAAAGGGATAATAGTTTTACACGATATACTGCCGAGGCAGTGACCGGGAAACCCTTTTGAAGTCCTTTCAATAGGGTTTTTTTATTCTTCAGAATGAATGTGTCCGGGTATATAACCGGTTGTAATTCAGTGAAAAAATAATTATCTTTGCGGCTAATGCACTATCCGGATAATTTATGATACAAAAGGAACAGATATATCAATTTGTTGAGGCATTTATCTCTGACACAGACAATTTTATTGTTGATGTCAAAGTGAACCCCGAAAACAATATCGTGGTGGAGATTGACTCCGAAAAAGGCATCGATATTGAATATTGTGCAGAATTAAGCCGTTTTATAGAATCGCAACTTGACAGAGAAGTAGAAGATTACGATCTGGAAGTTGGTTCTGCAGGCCTTGGTTCTCCGTTCAAAGTGTTGAAACAGTATCAGAAAAATATCGGCAATGAAGTGGAAGTGCTTACAAAAGCCGGTAAAAAATTTAGTGCGATATTAAAAGATGCAGCTGAAGATGCTTTTACAGTGACGGTTACGAAGCAGGTAAAGCCGGAGGGCGCCAAGCGAAAAATCACGGTAGAAGGAGATGAGGTTTATTCCTATAACGAAGTAAAATATACAAAATATCTAATAAGATTCAAATAGCTATGAGCAAAGTTGAACCTGTCAATTTAATTGACACCTTTTCCGAGTTTAAAGAGCTGAAGAATATTGATCGTCCTACGCTAATCAGTGTACTCGAAGAGTCTTTCAGAGGCACTTTAGCAAAAATGTTCGGGTCGGATGAAAATTTTGATGTCATTATCAATCCAGATAAGGGCGACTTTGAAATTTGGCACAACCGGGAGGTAGTTGCAGACGATGAAGTGGAAGATCCTGTCAGCCAGATTTCGTTGACCGATGCGAAAAAAATTGACGCGGATTACGAAGTCGGTGAAGAAGTTACCGATGCTGTTGATTTCCTTGGGTTTGGTCGTCGTGCTATTTTGACTTTGCGTCAGACGCTGGCTTCAAAAATTCTGGAACTTCAGAAAGATTATCTCTATAACAAATACAAAGACCGTATTGGTCAGATTGTTACAGGGGAAGTATACCAAATGTGGAAAAAGGAAATTCTGCTTTTAGATGATGAAGGCAACGAACTGATTCTTCCTAAAACAGAGCAAATTCCGGCCGACTTTTACCGTAAAGGTGATACCGTTCGCATGGTAGTAGTGAAGGTCGACAACCGTAATGGTAATCCTAAAATTATCGTTTCGCGTACTTCACCATTGTTCCTGCAACGTTTGTTCGAACTGGAAGTCCCTGAAATTCACGATGGTTTAATTACGATTCGCAAAATTGCCCGTATCCCCGGCGAAAGAGCAAAAGTGGCTGTGGAAACTTATGACGAACGCATCGACCCGGTTGGGGCTTGTGTCGGCGTAAAAGGTGCCCGTATTCACGGTATTGTACGCGAGTTGCGTAATGAAAATATTGATGTTATCAACTTTACGGCTAATGTTTCTTTGTTTATAGCAAGAGCATTGAGTCCGGCTAAAATATCTTCTATCCGTTTGGATGAAGAAAACAAAAAAGCAGATGTTTACCTCAAACCCGAAGAAATATCAATGGCTATTGGTAAAAGCGGTATGAATATTCGTTTGGCTTCGATGCTTACCGAATATACTATCGATGTTTACCGTGATATTGATGGCGAAGAGGAAGAAGACATCTATCTCGATGAATTCACAGATGAAATCGAACAATGGGTAATCGATGTGCTTAAGTCTATCGGCTGCGATACGGCGAAAAGTGTATTGGCTATTTCTCGCGAGGAGTTGATTAAACGTACCGACCTTGAAGAAGAAACCATTGATGAGGTGCTGAATATTATCAAAGCAGAATTTGAGGAGTAATAGGGCGTTTTCAAAGTTCAGGAATAGAAGCGTTCTGAATTGTCTTTGGGTTTATCGGCTATCACTTTTGCTTATCTTTTCAAACACACTAAATATAAACTATGTCGAGTATCAGGTTAAATAAAGTAGTTAAGGATTTGAACGTAGGACTTTCGACGGCAGTCGAATTTTTACGAAAAAAAGGTCATGTTGTTGAGGAAAATCCCAACTTCAAGATTTCTGAAGATCAGTATACTATTCTTGTAAAAGAGTTTAGCAACGATAAAGACCTGAAAATTAAGTCGGAACGGGAAACTCAGATGCGCCAGGAAAAAGAAAAGGCTCAAACGATTACTGCTGCCGGTTACGAAGCTTCTGTGTCTAAAGATAAGCCCAAGGTTGAAGCAAAACCGGAACCGAAGCCTGTGACGGATGAGATCAAGGTGGTTGTGTCGGATGAAATTCGTCCACATATTACTACTGTTGGAAAAATTGATCTGGATGCACTGGATAAAAAAGTTGCACCGGCTCCTGCTGCACCGGCTCCTGAAAAGCAACCGGAACCTACGCCAGAACCAGAACCAGTTCCGGCACCAGAACCAGAACCTGAAGTAGAACAGAAACCTGAAAAAATAGAAGAGCCGGCACCAGAACCTGTAGTTGTTCCGGAACCCGAATCTCCAAAATCAGAACCAGTTGTGGTTGAAAAGAAAATTGAAGTAGAAGCCGTAAAAGAAGTTGTGAAAGAGCCTGTGGCTGTAGTAGAGAAGGTAATCGAAAAACCTTCTGAAGATAATAGTTCCAAAGAGAATGCAGAACCGGAAGTGCAAAATGACGGTGAAGTATTCCAGTTGAGACCTACTGTAATAGAACAGAATATAAAGGTGGTTGATAAAATTGACCTTTCTGCTCTCAACCAGCAAACACGTCCGAAGAAAAAATCGAAAGAAGAAAAACGGAAAGAACGTGTACAGCGCGAACAACAAAATACGCCGAATAATCAACAACGTCCGGCAAATCCTTCAGCAGCATCTCCTGCTACTCAGCAAGGATCCGCGAATGCCGACCAGAGAAAAGAAAAACGGAAACGTATTCACAAAGAAAAAGTGGACCTTTCAAAACCGAATGTTCCACAAGGCAATAATCCGGCAAGACCCAATGATAACCGTCATAAAGGTCAGGGAAATATGCCCAAACGTCCTTTCAAACCGGAAGTGAACGAAGAAGACGTTCAAAAGCAGATCAAAGAGACGCTTGCCCGTTTGACAGAGAAAAAGATTAAGGGCTCAAAATATAGAAAAGAAAAACGCGATAACGTTTCAGCCCGTCAGCAGGAACGTGAAGAAATGGAGCGCGATAGCGAAAACGTACTGAAGCTTACTGAGTTTGTAACGGTAGCGGAATTGGCAACCATGATGGATGTGCCTGTTACTAAGGTTATTGGTACATGTATGAATCTGGGTGTGATGGTGTCTATCAACCAGCGTCTGGATGCTGAAACCATCAATATTGTTGCTGATGAATTCGGTTACAAAACAGAATATGTGAGCTCCGAAGTTATTGACGCTATAGCACAAGATCAGGAACAAGACCGTGCTGAGGATATGGAAGCCCGTCCGCCTATTGTAACTGTGATGGGTCACGTTGACCACGGTAAAACGTCATTGCTCGACCATATTCGTAAAGCCAATGTAATTGCCGGTGAAGCCGGCGGTATTACACAGCACATCGGAGCTTACCACGTAACGTTGGAAAGCGGTCGTGAAATTACATTCCTCGATACTCCGGGTCACGAAGCATTTACCGCAATGCGTGCCCGTGGTGCTGCCGTTACCGATATTGCCATCATTATTGTTGCTGCCGACGATAGCGTGATGCCTCAGACAATTGAAGCAATCAACCACGCATCAGCTGCAAATGTTCCAATGGTGTTTGCTATCAATAAAATAGATAAACCGGGTGCAAACCCTGAAAAAATAAAAGAAGCGCTGGCTAACATGAACTACCTGGTGGAAGACTGGGGAGGTAAATACCAGTCGCAGGAAATTTCGGCCAAAAAAGGCGTAGGTGTACACGAGTTGCTTGAAAAAGTGTTGCTCGAAGCCGACATGCTCGAATTAAAGGCTAATCCTAACAAACGCGCCACCGGTTCGATTATTGAATCGTCGCTCGATAAAGGACGAGGCTATGTTGCTACCGTTCTTGTAAAAGACGGAACGCTCAATATTGGGGATGTGGTTCTTGCCGGTACTCATTTTGGTCGTGTAAAAGCAATGTTCAACGAACGTAATCAACGCGTAACAAGCGTTGGTCCTTCGGAACCAGTATTGATTCTTGGTCTTGACGGAGCTCCTCAGGCCGGTGACACATTCAATGTGATGCCGACAGAGCAGGAAGCCCGTGATATTGCCAATAAGCGTGAACAGTTGCAACGTGAACAGGGATTGCGTACCAGCCGTCACATTACACTGGATGAAATCGGTCGCCGTATCGCTATCGGTAACTTCCAGGAATTGAATGTAATTGTGAAAGGTGACGTGGACGGTTCTATTGAAGCGCTTTCAGACTCGTTGATTAAGCTTTCTACCGAAGAAATTCAGGTAAATGTGATTCACAAAGCAGTGGGTCAGATTTCCGAATCGGATGTAATGCTTGCCGCAGCTTCAAATGCTATTATCATCGGCTTCCAGGTTCGTCCTTCAATGGCCGCTCGTAAACTGGCCGAAAAAGAAGAAATCGATATCCGTCTCTACTCGATCATCTACAATGCTATCGAAGAGTTGAAAGCTGCTATGGAAGGAATGCTTTCTCCGGAAATCAAGGAAGAAGTGGTGGCAACTCTCGAGGTACAGGAAGTCTTCAAGATTACCAAAGTGGGTTCTGTTGCCGGATGTATTGTGCGTGAAGGTAAGATTAAACGCGGATCCAAAATACGTCTTATTCGTGATGGTATTGTGGTGTTTAGTGGTGAGCTCGGCTCTTTGAAACGTTTCAAAGATGATGTCAAAGAAGTTGGCAATGGCTATGAATGTGGTTTGAATATAGCCAACTACAATGATATTAAGACGGGTGACCTTATTGAAGGCTATGAAGAAGTCGAAGTTAAGAAAACCCTCTGATTGTAACTGATTTAATTGCAGCATACATAAACGGCTGCGGATGAAGACCTGAGTCGTTATCCGTGGCCGTTTTTTATATTAATACGTTTTATGTCGACATTGGATTGTTTTTTTCTTGTTCTGATGGGTGTCGGAATGATTTTCGGCTTTATAAAAGGAGCTTTTCGCTTGCTGGCAACCCTGGCAGGAATTGTGTTGGGTATCTATTTCGCCCGTTTTTTTTACCAACCGGTAGCTTCTTTTCTGGAAATGTTGTTGCATCTCTCTCCGAAAGTGGCATTGCCCCTGTCGTTCTTTGTTTTGTTTGTGGGAGTCGGGTTGGGTTTGTATTTGTTGGGGCGAATGATGACCAAGGTGTCGAAAGCCGTAGCGCTGTCGTGGCTCAATCGTTTGTGCGGTGGCGCCATCGGTGTCTTGCAGGTGGCGTTGGTGTTGGGAGTTCTGATCAATGTCTATTCGTCGGCGCACCATAAAGTGACTGGTAAAGAGGCCGAAAATGCCCCCGGATCGTTGCTGTATAAGCCCTTGAAACAGCTTCCGGATCTTGTTCTTCCGTACATGGATTTTGACAAATGGAATAAGCCCCCGACGGCCGGAAAGAATGCAAACGATGCAGCTCCTGTGTCGTGAAAAAATGTTATTTTTCTGGGATTCCTTGCTTAAAATGAGTATCTTTGCACTCGTTAAATTCAAACACAATAAACAATAAATACTATGGTAAGCTACAAAGAATTAGGATTAGTAAACACGAAAGAGTTGTTTAAGAAAGCGATCGAAGGCAAATATGCCATTCCTGCTTTCAATTTCAATAACCTGGAGCAAATGCAAGCAATTATTGCTGCTTGTGTTGAAACAAAATCACCCGTGATTTTGCAGGTTTCGAGTGGTGCACGTAAATATGCAAACCAGACCTTATTGCGTTACATGGCTCAGGGAGCTGTTGAATATGCAAAAGAATTGGGTTATGCAATTCCGGTTGTATTGCACCTTGATCATGGCGATAGCTTTGAATTGTGTAAAGATTGTATCGATATGGGCTTCTCGTCTGTAATGATCGATGGTTCACACTTCCCATACGAAGAAAATATCGCTTTGACAAAGAAAGTGGTAGAATACGCTCATGCTCATGATGTAACTGTAGAAGGTGAGTTAGGTGTGTTGGCTGGTGTTGAAGATGATGTGGTTGCAGAACATCACACATATACTCAACCTCAAGAAGTGGTTGACTTTGTAACTCGTACGGGCGTTGACTCTTTGGCTATCTCTATCGGTACTTCTCACGGTGCAAACAAATTTACACCTGCACAATGTACACGTGATGCAAACGGTGTGTTGATCCCACCTCCATTGCGTTTCGATATCCTCGAAGAAATCGAAAAACAAATTCCTGGATTTCCTATCGTATTGCACGGCTCTTCTTCTGTACCTCAGGAATATGTTGAAACTATCAACAAATTCGGCGGTGCATTGAAAGATTCTATCGGTATTCCTGAAGAACAATTGCGTCACGCAGCTTCTTCGGCTGTTTGCAAAATCAACATCGACTCAGACGGTCGTTTGGCTATGACAGCTGCAGTTCGTGAAGTGTTGGCAACAAAACCGGGCGAATTCGATCCTCGTAAATACTTAGGCCCAGCTCGCGACGAGTTGAAAAAACTCTACATGCACAAAACTGTTAACGTTTTGGGTAGCGCAGGTAAAGCTTAATTAGATATTCCTTAAGTTCCCTGCTTTGTGCAGGGAACGGATAAAAGCCGTCTCGAAAAAGACGGCTTTTTTGTGCTTTCACTAACAAGAAATTATGCCTAATTTTGCATGCAAAACAGATCATGACCGCTTTCCCCCGTTTACATCCTGATTTTTTCAAAAGAGATGCCGTTACCGTCGCCCGGGAATTGTTGGGTAGAACCATCGTGCGTCGCTTTGAAAACGGAGAAGAGAAACGTTTTGTTATTGTGGAAACCGAAGCTTATCTGGGAGAAGACGATTTGGCCTGTCATGCAAGTAAAGGGCGTACGCCACGTACAGAAGTGATGTATCATGATGGTGGTAAAATCTATGTGTATCTTATTTACGGGATGTATTGGATGCTCAATTTTGTTACCGGTGGTGATGGTCATCCGCAAGCGGTACTTATCAGAGGCGTCGATAAGGTAATTGGTTCGGGCAGGGTAGGGCGTTTGTTGCAACTCGACAAATCGTTTTACGGAGAAGATTTATGTGCTTCGAGCCGATTGTGGGTGGAAGATACACCTATCATAACCACTTTTGCTACAGCCCCGCGGGTGGGGGTGGATTACGCCAAAGAGTGGAAAGAGATGAAATGGCGGTTTATTGCGAATGATTAATGTGAGATAACAATCCGAAAGATCAATGACACGCCGCAATGGTTATTGTGGAATCTGAAATTTTGGAACTTTGAAATAAAAACAAATTATGGACAGTACAAGACAAGAAAAAATAGGACGGATGTTGCAAAAAGAGCTGAGTAGTATGTTTCTCGGCATCGCTCGCAACTATCCGGGTGTGATGATTACCGTTACCAATGTACGGATTACCCCCGATTTAAGCATTGCAAAAGTGTATTTGAGTATTTTCCCCGGCGATAAGTCGGAGTCGACTCTGGCGCTTATCAAAGAACACTCCAAGACGATTCGTTATGAATTGGGTGTGAAAATTCGCCATCAGATGCGTGTGGTGCCCGAACTGGCATTTTATTTGGATGATACACTCGATTATCTTGAAAATATCGACAAGTTGTTGAAGAAATAAGGACGGTTGGAATATCTTCGAATTTTCAAATCTTCATATTAGCTTCGCTGAACGTTGTTTCTCAAATTTAGATTTCCGTGAATTTAGCATTTCATATTGCCCGTCGTTATCTGTTTGCCAAGAAATCGCACAATGCGATCAATATCATTTCCGGTATTTCGGCAGGAGGTGTTTGTGTGGGTACCATGGCTATGATTTGTGTGCTTTCGGTATTCAATGGTTTTGAAGGGCTGATTCAGCAGCTTTTCAGTGCATTTGATCCTGATTTAAAGATTGAATTGGTGCAGGGTAAAGCCTTCGATACGCATACCAAAGAGTGGGATGCGGTGCGTCAGCTCAAGGATATTGCGTTTTATGACGAAGTAGTGGAAGATAATGCCATGCTTCGGTATAAAGACAAACAATTGCCTGCCACTATCAAGGGAATTGGCAGCCATTTTCAGTCAATGACCGCCATTGACAGTCTGCTTGTGTCGGGCAGTTTTGTGTTGAATGATGGTGTTTTTGAAAATGGCATTATGGGTGTGGGGCTTGCCGGTGCTTTGGGTACCGGGTCTAAAGCGCTCGATCCGGTTTTGGTGTATGTGCCTAAACGTACGTCTGCGATTAATCTGGTAAACCCGGAAAATAGTTTCAATAGCGATAAGATATTTGTTTCAGGCGTTTTTGCCATCAAACAGGCAGCTTACGATGATAAATATTTTTTGGTGTCACTGCCTTTTGCCCGTCGTATGTTTGATTATCCTGATAATGTGGCGACCTCGGTAAGTCTGAAGCTGAAGTCTGGAGTAGAGCCCGATGTCGTAAAGAAAGAGGTCCGGGCTATTCTTGGCGATAAGTTCTCCGTGTTGAACCGTTATGAACAGCAAAGTGACTATTTTCGGATTATGAAAATAGAAAAGTGGATGACTTACCTCATTTTGTCCTTTATTTTGCTGATAGCCGTGTTTAATATTATCGGATCGTTGTCTATGTTGATTATTGATAAGGAGAATGATATTAAGACCTTGCGAAATTTAGGGGCTGACAATCGTTTGATACAACGGATTTTTTTGTTGGAAGGCTGGATGATCTCCGTGGGTGGCGCTTTACTTGGCGTTGTGCTTGGTGTTATGCTTTGCTTAGGTCAGTATTATTTGGGATGGATCAAATTGCAAGGTTCCGGCTTTATTATCGATTCCTATCCAGTGGAAGTAGTCTGGACGGATCTGATAATTGTACTTATAACAGTCAGTGTAATGGGATTCTTGGCGGCACTTTATCCGGTACGTTACCTGAGGAAAAACTTTCTTGAAAAGGTGAGATAAACGAACTGACAATTGATAACAAAAAAGGATGTCTTCTGCAAGACATCCTTTTTTGTGTTTTAGAGCTTAATGGTGCCTATTGCCCGTTGTACTCGATTAAGTGTTTCTTCTTTCCCGATAATTGCTGTCAGGTCGAAGATGTGAGGTCCTTTTGATTCCCCTACCAATGCAATACGGAAAGCATTCATCACATCGCCGGTTTTATATTCCTTGGCGGCGATCCATTCCATTACTTTTGCTTCAGTATCGGCTTTGTCGGTTACAAAGTTGTCCAGTGTTTCAATGTAGGCAGACAGCTCGGTGAGTTGCTGCGCGGTAAATGGTTTCCAGCGTTTTTGAACGGATTTTTCGTCGTAACTTGTCGGAGCAATAAAGAAATAAGAGGTAGTGTCCCACAATTCGCTGATAAAGTTGATGCGTTCGCGCATGAGGGTAATTACGCTTATGATTGTCTCATCGGTCGCAACTACACCTTTTGGCTCTAATACTTTCCTGAATTTAGCAGCAAGTTCTTCAATAGGCTTCAGCTGCAGGTACTGGTGGTTAAACCATTTTCCTTTTTCAAAATCGAATTTTGCGCCGCTTTTGCTGCATCGATCCATCGAAAATTCTTTGATCAGCTCTTCCATCGAGAAAATTTCCTGATCGGAACCGGCATGCCATCCCAGCAATGCCAAAAAGTTGATAACCGCTTCGGGTTCGTAGCCCGTTTCGCGATAACCGCTCGAAATGTCGCCTGTTTTCGGGTCTTTCCATTCCAATGGGAATACAGGGAAACCAAGACGGTCGCCATCTCGTTTGCTGAGTTTCCCATTGCCATCGGGTTTGAGCAGCAGGGGCAGGTGGGCAAATTGTGGCATGGTATCTTCCCAACCCAGTGCACGGTAAAGCAATACGTGTAGCGGAGCCGAAGGTAGCCATTCTTCACCACGGATAACGTGCGAAATCTCCATCAGGTGGTCGTCCACTACGTTTGCAAGGTGATAGGTTGGGAGGTTATCGGCTGATTTGAATAGTACTTTGTCATCCAGAATCGATGAATTGATCACCACTTCGCCGCGGATCAGGTCCTGTACATGTACTTCTTCGTTCGGTTCTATTTTGATGCGGACAACATACTGTTTACCAGTGTTAATGCGGCTTAGAACTTCTTCTGAAGATAAAGTTAGTGAATTTTGCATCATGCCGCGGGTGGAGGCGTCGTATTGGAAATTCTTAATTTCGTTGCGCTTGGCATCCAGCTCTTCGGGAGTGTCAAATGCAATATAAGCTTTGCCGTCGTTCAGTAACTGATCAACATACTTACGGTAAATTTCTTTGCGTTCGCTTTGACGATAAGGTGCGTGCGGGCCTCCCTGTTGTACCCCTTCGTCGATTTTGATTCCCAGCCAGGCCAGCGATTCTTCGATATAAGCTTCCGCTCCGGGCACGAAACGGTTGGAGTCAGTATCTTCGATGCGGAGAATCATATCGCCACCGTTTTGTTTGGCAAAAAGATAGTTATATAACGCGGTGCGAACACCTCCGATGTGGAGCGGACCTGTAGGGCTAGGGGCAAAACGAACTCTTACTTTATTCATTACGTGTGTCTTGTGATTGTTTGTTTCGTTAAATGGATGATCTGGTTTTGCAATTGAAAACCGGAGTGCAAAGATAAACAAATTCAACCACTAACAGTCTATTTGCTGGACTTTCAAGTCGAAAGTTCAGGGGTTGAGTAAATCTTCTTTTATCTTGAAGAATATTTTTGCTTTGTTTTTTGTGAAATTTTTATAGATTTGTAGCTAAATAATTAAAATGAGAATCTGCATTCGTTTTACTATAGGGTTGGCTTTCCAAATTTTAATATCGTTTAAAAACAGAATTTGTTCTCGCATGAAGCAAAAACTTTACTTTATAATCTTCTACCTATTTCTGCTTTTTCCTGCTATAAGCTCTGCTCAGACGCTTTGGGCATGGGGAGAAAACGCCCTTGGCGAACTGGGAGATGGAACCTTAATTGGTAAAACCACTCCAATTCAAATTGGAACGCTTCATGAATGGATAAAGATTGCATCAAGTGGTAACCATACAATTGCGATTAAAAAAGATGGAACCCTGTGGGGCTGGGGTACTAACTCTACAGGTGAATTAGGTAATGGGACAACCATGAATGAAAAAGCTCCAATACAAATTGGAACTGCTTCCGATTGGGATCAAATTTCAGCAGCCTATAGCTTTTTTGTTGCCATTAAAAAAGATGGCACCCTTTGGGCTTGGGGAAGTAATAGTGATGGGCAATTAGCGGCAAATAAAGATGAGTCAGTTCCTACACAAATTGGTTCTTCTGGTGGCTGGACGCAAATTTCAGCAGGATTTTCTTATGTTGTAGCACTCAAAAAGGATGGCACACTTTGGGCTTGGGGTAATAATGGAAATGGACAATTAGGAATAGGCGCTGGAATTATTACACATTCAAACACTCCTATTCAAATTGGTAATTCCACGGATTGGATGCAAGTGTCTGCAGGAGCACAACATATTCTCGCACTAAAAAAGGATGGGACACTTTGGTCATGGGGGAGTAATGGTAATGGACAATTAGGCCTTGGTATGTATTCTCCAAGAAATATGCCAACACAAGTTGGAACGTCAACTGATTGGAGTCAAATTTCAGCCGGATGGGATCATTCTCTTGCGATCAAAAAAGATGGCTCTCTTTGGGTGTGGGGTGGTAATTATGACGGACAATTGGGTGATAGTACAACTGTTAGTGAATCAACTCCTATTCAGATTTGTGAGGCTGATGCTTGGAGTCAAATTTCAGCCGGAATACGCCATTCCTTGGCGATTAAAAAGAATGGCACACTTTGGGCTTGGGGGATGAATAACAATAGCCAATTAGGCGATGGTACTACTGTCAATAAAATAATACCAATTCAGGTGGGAAGTGCTGTAGGTTGGATTCAAGTTTCAGCGGGAGATGGACAGACCATTGCTTTAAGAGATTGTTCAACTACCTCTACTACTAACGCTACCATCTGCCGGGGTAGCAGCTATACCTTTAACGGAACGACTTATACTGAGGCCGGCACTTATACTACACATTTGACCAATGCTGGCGGGTGTGATAGTATTGCGACATTGAACTTAAGCGTAAAAAGCACCTCCGGTTCCCTTTGGGCTTGGGGTTCGAATAACTGCGGACAATTAGGTGATGGGACTACTAATGAGAAACTTATTCCAACCCCAATAGGTTCTGCTTCTGATTGGACTCACATTACTGCTGGAAGACTGCATTCTTTGGCTATAAAACAAGACGGTACCCTTTGGGTCTGGGGTTTTAACTCTTCAATGATGTTAGGCCTGGCGGTAAGTGATAAAGCGGTTCCAACTCAACTCGGGTCATCTACCGACTGGGAACAAATAGTTGCCGGCTTGGATTGTTCGCAAGCATTGAAAACTGATGGTTCTCTCTGGGCTTGGGGAAGAAATGCCCAAGGAGAATTAGGTGATGGTACAACTGTTGAGAAATATACCCCAAAACATATTGGTACAGCTACGAACTGGGATAAAATCTCAAATATGTCAGAAAATTGTGTTGCTTTGAAGAAAGATGGGACAATGTGGGCGTGGGGATATGGAAATAGTTCATGGTCTTCAAATTGGATACCAACCCAAATTGGATCGGATTCAGACTGGAGTCAAATTACTGCTGGTTACGATTTTGTTATTGCTCTAAAAAAAGACGGTACACTATGGACTTGGGGATATAATTGGTCGGGCCAATTAGGAGATGGCACGACTATCAATAGAATGACTCCTGCACAAATTGGAACGTCAAGTGATTGGATACAAATATCGGCAGGAACTAGTTTTGTGATTGCATTAAAGAAAGATGGAACTCTGTGGGCATGGGGTCTAAACAACTGGGGCCAATTGGGAGACGGTACGATTATCAATAGGCTGGCTCCGACTCAAGTTGGCAATAATAACGATTGGGCACAAATATCAGCAGGAGCATATCATTCTACGGCGATTAAAAAAGACGGCACGCTTTGGACGTGGGGGAATAATGCGTTTGGACAATTGGGGGATAACACAATTATCAATAAAACGGTTCCTGCTCAAATAGGAACTGCAACTGACTGGATACATATTGCAGCTAATCAAACTCATACAATGGCCTTAAGACGAGGATCTGTTACTAAAGCCAATATCTGTCAAGGGAACAGTTACACATTCAATGGTACGACTTATACCTCTGCCGGAACCTATACGGTAAACTTGACTGGTACGTGCGGTTGCGACAGTACTGCAACATTAATATTAAGTGTGAATCAGCCATCCTATTCTACTACCAATGCCACTATTTGTCAGGGAAATAGCTATGCGTTCAACGGCTCTGCCTATACTACGGCGGGTACTTATACCACCCACTTTACCAATGCTGCCGGTTGCGATAGTACTGCAACTTTAATCTTAAAAGTAATTCAGGCTACCAGCTCAACTACCAATGCGACCATTTGCCAGGGGAGTAGTTATGCTTTTAACGGGAAGGAGTATACTGTCAAGGGTACTTATACAGCGCATCTTACAAATATTGGTGGCTGCGATAGTACTGCAACGTTGATATTGAGCGTGACCCCACCACCAAGCTCAACTACCAATGCGACCATTTGCCAGGGGAGTAATTATACGTTTAATGGTAAAACCTATACCACTGCTGGAACCTACTCCGTCAATCTCTCCAGTTCTACCGGTTGCGATAGCATTGCAACCCTGATTCTAAAGATCAACCAGCCTTCCGGTTCTTCCACGAATGCCAGTATCTGTCAGGGAGAAACTTATCTGTTTAATGGAACATCTTATGCAATGGCAGGAACTTATACAACTCATTTGACCAACGCTGCCGGTTGTGATAGTACTGCTACCCTGATTTTGAATATTGTTCCTGCAACAACAACCGAACAGACTATTTATCTTGCAAATGGTGAAAATTATAGCATCGGCAACAGCGTATATGATCAAACAGGGAGTTATACCGATGTGTTGAAAACCGGCATTGGTTGCGATAGCGTTGTTGTTACGCACATTGTTGCTAAAATTCCAAATACGATTTCACCGAACGAGGATGGAATAAATGATGTCTTTATGAAAGGGTGTCATGTGAAAATTTATAACCGGAATGGATTGTTGCTGTATGAAGGCGACGATGGATGGAACGGAACGTATGCCGGAAAGCCGGTAGAAAGAGATACCTATTTTTATGTCTTGTATTTGCCAGGGAATAGTAAAAAAGAGGGTTATATAACAGTAATTAGGAAATGATGATTGTAATAAAGGAAATAATTATCACGACCGTTCTGACTTTTGTGTATGCTGTCGCTTGGTCTCAATCATATATCAGACCCGATCATTACTGGGAAAATCCCTATTTGGTGTCACCAGCCTATATCAACAACCAGTATATTGGCATTATTTCTGCTGCTACACGGCTGCAGTGGATAAATGTAGCAGGAGCTCCCAAAACAATGTGGCTTACCGGTGCCTATTACTTGGAAGAACAGCATATGCAGGTAGGTGCCAGAATTATTCAGGACAAAATCGGCTATATGAATACGAGTAGCGTATCGCTTTCCTATTCGTATGCAGCCATATTGGATGAGAATTGGCGACTGGATATGGGATTGGCAGGCAGTTGGCAAAGCATCAATTATGATCAATCCAAAATTGTGGCAGATAATTCTACGGATCCTTCATTTGCAGATGATTTTAATAACCGGAATAAATTGAATGCGGATATCGGGATCGAACTTACCAGCAATAAATTCAAGTTAGGTATGGCCGGTCAGAATCTATTTGGTTTGTGGTCGGGTTATTCTGGTATTTTCCCGCAGACATGGTTGTTCTATTCTTCCTATCGTTGGTTTACCGAGAATATGGTTGATTGTCAATTAGGGATTAGCCAATATTTCTGCGGAAAATGGAGCCAAAACGAATTGTCAGTCATGGCAGTATTTAAGAAGAACGAAAGAGATAATGTGCAAAGTGATAAATTTTATGCAGGGCTCTTTTATCGCCATCGGTATGAATTGGGGGCTACTTTGGGAATGAACATAAACAGTCAGTTGTCGTTATGCTATAGTTATACATATAACAATAGCGCCATCAAATACAATAGTGTAGGTTCGCATCAACTAATGCTTACCTATAGAATCAAGCCAAAGCCTCCTTGTCATTGTAATTTTTGACCTTGAATCCAAAAATATTTAATGTTCACGCAATAAGTTGTTTTGAAATAGATAGCCTTTCTATATGGTTTTTGCGCAATTTTCTTATAGTATACTGACTTAGGTATTTTTTGTCATCAGGATCGTCGCTATGAGTTCAGGGTTGTTTAGTCTTTGTGGCGCATTTTACTTAGTATATAATGCCATGAAAAATGTATCTTTGCATGACAATTTTCAAACAGCCGCCGGGCTGATCTTGTTGGATAAACATTCTTCTTATTTGTCCTGAGTTATGAATCATTTACTGTATGTCCTGTTGACAAATGCATTGGCGGCTTCCTGTCTGATTTTTGCGATCATATTTATCACCCTCCCATTGCCGCCAAATGCCGGATTGAAGAGCTATCGTATTTCTTTGCGCATTTTGTTTGTTGCCTATGTTGCTTCCGCTTTTATAGCGGTTGTCGATAAAGTATTGGTGAATGTATTGTCAATGATACTTCTTTCCATGTGCTCTTTACTTATCTTGCTCTTTTCAATGGCATTGATTAATTTGTTGCATCCGGAACGAATTACCAGAAAATTTATTCTTCTGCATCTTTTGCCTTTGGCATTCCTCAATCTTGTATATTGGATCGGAGCTATAAAGTTTGGTAATCCGATACTTGAAAGTTTGTCTCAGGTGAAGCACAATCTGACACATCCCCAAATTTTAATCAGGATTGCCGCCTGGTTGATGTGTGTGACACAGCTAATCTATTTTGGTCGTTCTTTTCAGAAGGAAGCAATATTGTATAATTCCCGCCTGGACGAATGTTTCTCAGAGAATATGAAGTTGCATTTGCCCTGGGTTCGCATTTGTTATGATGGAGCCCTGTTGCTTGGAGGATACGCGTTGGTCATAAGTTTAGTCAACTCTCCGCTCGCGTTGATGACCTTCTTTTCTGTTCTTGGCGTTTTCTTTATTTCGTTTGGCGTGTGTTATATTCAATATCCCCGCACTTATGTGCAGATAGAACAGGTGTTCCATCCATTGACATCAAAAATTAGTCAGGCTCCAAAGCAACGACATACCTGGGGAAAGCTAAAAAAACAGGTCCTGGATCAGAAATATTATTTGACACCTGGTGTTAGTATCGAAGAGATGGCGCAGTTTCTGAAAATAGGAAGGACAACGTTGTCGGGGTTTATTAATAAAGAAGAAGGGGTGAACTTTAATGCATGGGTAGGGTCGTTGCGAATAGAAGAGGCAATGCGGATTTTTCGTGAAAACCCTCAGCTTTCCATAGCGCAGGTTTCGGAAATGGTAGGCTACAGCGAACCGTCTAATTTTAGCCGTCAATTTAAAACCATAACAGGGGTTTCTCCTTCCGAATGGTACCGTCAGAGGCAGTAGTCTATGTAAATCAGAATTCTATCGTTTGACAATCCAATCTTGCTTTTTTGTGTTTTTAGGTAAACTTATCAATTTTGACGGTAGTTTTGTATGAATTGATAAATGAGCATATGTGCAAAAGGCGTACTTTTGTCGTTGAAAATTGAACAAACATTTCAAGAAGGCATTAGAACCAAATGTCTTTTGTGAAGTTGAGATTTTTGAATCTAAAGAGAAAAATGAAGTGTATGCCAGCCTCTGAAGTCAATTCCGGAGGTTGGCTTTTTTTATGAAATGATTCCACTATAGGTTGAAACCTGAATCATTTTGTTTGGAAAGATGTTTCGGAGAGTAATGACTTTGCGATCCTTCTTGCAAGGCGTAGCTTCGTTTTATTGCAAGAATATTGCCTTGTCCTTAACTATACGGATTATATCAGGAGTTAAATCGTCGCTCAATGATAAATGCAGTGCAATAAAAAAAGTTGACCCTTGGGAGGTCAACTTTTTTTATGATATGGTGTTCCAGGAAAACTTAGATTGAAAGCGTATGAAGTACGTCCATCAGGCTTGAGTTGACAGGTTTTTCGTCCTTGATGGCTTTGATGAACGGAACATAAACGATTTCGTTGTTAACGATCCCGATCATTACGTTGCGTTGGTCTGCTAATAAAGCATCCACTGCGGCTGTTCCCATGCGGCTTGCCAATACGCGGTCGTTTGCAGTAGGAGAGCCTCCACGTTGAATATGGCCGAGGATTGTTACGCGGCAATCGAATTCGGGGTGAGCTTTCTTTACTTTGTCGGCCACAGCCATTGCTCCTCCTGTGATGTCGCTTTCGGCAACCAGTACAATGCTACTGTTTTTTGACTTTCGGAAGCCTTGTTCGATCAACTGGGTTAACTGGTCGGTGCTGGTGGTGATTTCCGGAATAATAGCGGCTTCAGCTCCGGATGCAATAGCCCCGTAAAGCGCCAGAAATCCGGCGTCGCGTCCCATTACTTCGATAAAGAACAGGCGTTCGTGCGAACTGGCAGTGTCACGTATTTTGTCAACAGCTTCCACAACAGTATTTAATGCTGTGTCGTAACCAATCGTGTAGTCGGTTCCGTAAAGGTCGTTGTCAATGGTGCCTGGAATTCCCACTATGGGGATATCATTGTAGATTTGTCCGAAGATACGTGCCCCGGTAAAGGTTCCGTCTCCACCTATTACCACTAAAGCGTCAATCTCTTCACGCTTAAGAGTTTCGTAAGCGGTCTGCATCCCTTCGTCGGTTTTGAATTCCATACTTCGTGCCGACTTGATGATGGTACCTCCCTGTTGGATAATGTTGCTTACATCCTGAGTTTGAAACTCTTTTATCTCTCCTGAAATAAGACCTTTATAACCGCGATAAATCGCTTTTACACGAATGCCATGATAGATGGCCTTACGAGTTACTGCTCTGAGTGCAGCATTCATGCCAGGGGCATCGCCTCCCGAGGTAAGTACCCCGATACATTTTAGTTGATACATGACCGTTTTGATTTAATCGTTTGTTACACTTGCAATCTTTTCTAATTCTTTGGCAACTTCTTCCATTAGCCATTTGGGTGTGGAAGTGGCCCCACAGATTCCTACTGTGGTTACGCCCTTTAATAAAGACGGAGTGATATCTTCAGGGGTAGATATTAGATGTGAGTTGGGGTTAACAGCTTTGCATTCGTCAAACAGAGCTTTGCCGTTTGAACTTTTTTTGCCGCTCACGAAAAAGACTATATCGTGTCGTACTGCAAAGGTACGAATATTTGGAATACGATTTGATACCTGGCGGCAAATTGTATCGTAAAATTCAAACGAAACGGTCGGATTAATTTTCTTTTTGATAGTTTCTACCAGTTTGTTGAAGCCTGCGATCGATTTTGTGGTTTGAGAGAACAGGCAAATGTTCTTATTCAAATCCACACGATCGAGATCTTCGATGTGTTCCACCACGATGGCGCTGTTTTCTGTTTGTCCAACCAGACCGTTAACCTCTGCATGTCCGATTTTTCCGTAAATAACAATTTGCCAATCCTCTTTGGGATGGTTTTCATAAGCATTTTTTATGCGTTGCTGCAATTTTAGTACTACCGGGCAGGTGGCGTCAATCACCTGAATATTATTGGCTTTAGCCGCCAGATAGGTAGCCGGGGGTTCACCATGCGCACGAAAAAGAATACGGGCATTCTTGAGTTTGGAAAACTCTTCGTGTTCAATGGTTCTTAAACCCCTTTTACTGAGGCGTTCCACTTCGCTGCCATTGTGTACTATATCTCCCAGGCAAAACAGGGAGTCATCTTTGTCCAGTTCCTGTTCGGCTTTGGTAATGGCATTGACAACCCCAAAGCAAAATCCGGAACCGGAATCCATTTCTATTTTTATCATTGTAAAATTTCCGTTAAGTGAATAAACAGGAGTCGGTAGCGGTCTCCGTTTTGTTGTTGTTGAAAAACCGGATTCCCCTCTCTAGCAGTGTCTCCTGATGGTTTGCAGCGTGCCCTTCGGTACGCTAAACTTGTGCAAAATTAACACACAACGCACAAAAATGAGCATACACATCATCATTTTATTGATTATCTTTGCGTAGCTTTTTAATATTTTGTAAAATCAGTCAGTGTGTTGATACTGACGGTTCAAACAACAAATCATTCATTATGCTTACAATAAAGAATTTACATGCCAATATAAACGGGAAAGAGATTTTGAGAGGAATTAACCTGCAAGTTAACGAAGGAGAGGTTCATGCTATCATGGGGCCCAATGGTTCGGGCAAAAGTACCCTGTCTGCCGTACTAACGGGTAATCCATTGTTTACGGTTACCGAAGGAGAAGTCATTTTTAATGGAAAAAACCTTCTGGAGATGGCTCCTGAGGATCGTTCACGCGAAGGAATTTTTCTTAGTTTTCAGTATCCGGTCGAAATTCCGGGTGTCAGTATGACCAACTTCATGCGTACAGCTATCAATGAGCATCGAAAATATAAAGGAATGGATCCTATTTCGGCTTCTGATTTTCTCAAACTGATGCGCGAGAAGAAAGAGTTCGTGGAATTGGATAGTAAACTGGCCAATCGTTCGGTAAACGAAGGATTTTCGGGCGGAGAAAAGAAACGGAACGAAATTTTTCAGATGGCAATGCTTGACCCAAAACTCTCTATCCTTGACGAAACCGATAGCGGATTGGATATTGATGCCTTGCGTATTGTGGCAAGCGGCGTAAATAAGTTGAAAACCGATCATAATGCTTGTATCGTGATTACTCACTATCAGCGGTTACTCGATTATATCAAACCTGATATTGTGCATGTTTTGTACAAAGGACAGATTGTGAAAACAGCAGGTCCGGAACTGGCTCTTGAACTTGAGGACAGAGGTTACGACTGGATTAAGCAGGAAATTGATGCCCAGTAGTCATTGACAATTTAACCATTTACAATTTGCGATTAGGTCGGTTTTGCGAATCGGACTTTATTTCAAAATTGTCGAGTTTCTAAATTTTCAAATTGAACTTATGTCGATAGAACAATCCTATATAGAACTATACAAGGAACGCCATGCCGAACTTAAAAAGCCTTGCGCCGATGTGTTGAATGCCGGTCGTGATGACGCTTTTAACCGTTTTGAGAGCCTGGGGTTTCCAACCACACGCAACGAAGATTATTTGTATACTGATTTGGGTAAGCCCTTTTCAGTCGATTACGGTTTGAACCTGAACCGGCTGTATATCCCGGTAGCGTTTCGTTGCGATGTGCCGAGTATCAATGGCTACCTCTATTACGTTGTCAATGATAGCTTCTACACAACCCAGCAACAGCCGGTGTTACCCGAAGGGGTTATTATCTGCGGACTGAATGAGGCTGCGCAGAAATATCCCGAACTGGTAGCCAAATATTACAATCGTCAGGCCGCAAAGGCAAAAACGGCTACAATGGCGTTTAATGAAGCTTTTGTTCAGGATGGCTTTTTTATGTATGTGCCGAAAGGTGTAGTATTGCCCAAGCCTGTTCAGTTGGTGGATATTATGCGTGCCGATGTTGATTTTATGGCTAACAGCCGCAATCTCGTCATTATTGAAGAAGGCGCAAAAGCGCAACTCCTCGAATGTGCTCACACGCAGGATCCAGTACAATTTCTGTGTAATCGTGTCACCGAAGTCTTCGTGGGCGAAAATGCTTCATTTGAATATTATTCGTTGGAAAATACGCATAACAAGACGACCAATATCAGCTCGTTGTTGGTGAAGCAGGAAGCTTCGTCGAATGTGCTGATTAATGCGGTTACACTTCATAACGGATTAACCCGCAATAATGTACAAGTGGATTTGGATGGCGAAAATGCGGAAGTGTTGCTTTGTGGAATGGCCATCGGAGATAAAAATCAGCAAGTGGATAATTTTACGCTGATTAATCACAATACGCCGCATTGTCGCAGTCGCGAGTTGTTCAAATATGTGTTGGACGACTCTGCTGTCGGAGCCTTTGTCGGAAAGATTTATGTTGCTCCGGGCGCACAGAAAACAGAAGCGTTGATGACCAATAAAAATCTTTGTGCAACTTCAACGGCTAAAATGAGGGCCAAACCACAGCTGGAAATCTATGCAGACGATGTAAAGTGTTCTCATGGTGCCACGGTAGGGCAATTGGATGAAGCAGCGCTTTTCTACATGCGTTCGCGGGGTATTTCGGTAAAAGAGGCCAAACTGTTGCTCAAGTTTGCATTTGCGGCCGATGTAATTGAAAATATTCGCATTGATGCATTGAAAGACCGGATTCACCTGCTGGTTGAAAAGCGCTTCAGGGGAGAGCTTTCCAAGTGTGCCGGTTGCGTTATTTGCCAATAATATTATTCAGAATTTAATATTCCAAAAAGCCCGTGATGCAGGTTTATTTCCTGTAATCACGGGCTTTTTTTGTTCCAGTCGAAGAAGAATATGTTTGATCTCAATCCGGCAAATGAATCTTGGAATTTGAAATCAAATTATCTGAATATGGCTTGTCGTCGTTCGTAAGATGCCACCGCAAATAGAATGGCGGCAGCGATAGTACAACTGACAACCGGTAAAATCCACCATCCTAAAGTATCCAATATTGCCATAAAAACGCGGAATACCCTATAATAGTTACCGGTAAGGATTACAGTCAGCGTACTGATGATTCCAAATATCCAGACTAAGCCCGGGACGCGTTGTTTTTCTGGCAGACGATGGATTACCTTGTCGGAAAATCCTTTGTCGGCAACATCCATCTTGTGTTCTGCAAAAAACTGTTGCAATTGTTTGTCGTTCATGTTCGTCATTTTTGTCTGTCTTATTATTGCAAATGGTGTGCCAGTTTGGTTTTGCCGGCAGAAACATATGATTTGAGAGTTCCCAGTGGGCATTTCATTACTTTTGCGGCCTGGGAGTGGCTCATCCCTTCCATATAGCAAAGAAGAATGGCCGTTCGTTCTTCCTGACGCAATTTACGCAAAGCATCGTAAAGATCGCTTTTTTCAGCCGAAAAATCATTATCAACCGAATGCCACCGGTCTACTTCGTCCAAAGAAGTCTCGTTTTGATGCTTTTGTGCCCGTACCGAATCGTAAAATACGTTGTAAGCAATGCGAAACAACCAGGTGGAAAAACCCGAAAGCCCTTGAAACGACTTCAGCTGTAGATATGCCTTGATAAATGTTTCCTGCGCCAGATCGTCACTCAGAGATGAATCGCCCATCGTCAGGTTCAGAAAGAACCGGCGAATAGGCGATTGATATTTTCTGACAAGTGGATTGAAAGCATCTTTGTTGCCAAGCAACGTGACTTGCATGATCCACTTCAGGTCATCCGCATTACTCATCTTTAGCCGAGTTCGCTTTGTCTTTATTTTCTACAAAGTAACTGATCATGTAGGCAATTCCTATGAATAAAGGAATTAGCCCGAAGCCCCAGGGAGAATGTTCTCCCATCAGATAAAGCGCACCTATGGAGACTCCCAATCCGGTACCTATCCAAATCGCACCTTTCAGGAAGTGACTTTTAGGTTCTTCGTCAGGACGGCGGAAGAAGCTTTCAGGGAGGTCTTTGCCTGCTTCAAGCGCTTTTTCATACAGCTGAATCATGCGTAATTCTTTCATGCGTTTGTTGCGAACAACAAAGAATACGATCAGAATGGCTGTGATAAAGGGCATTAAAGAAATTAAGACAATTCCTGCACTTGTTAGTTTTGGCTCATGATCGTCGTACGACTGTCTTTTTTCATTTTCATACAGCTGTTCAGATGCTTGTTCCTGACGTTGTTCATCATTAATCGCCTGATCGCTTTTATTTGCCTGGTATATACTGTCTTTAATTGCAGCATCGGTGCTTGTGGAAACCGGAGTAGCATTTATGCTGAATACAGCCAATAAGGTAAATAATAATAGAAATCCAAGTTTTTTCATAATAGTAATCTTTTGAGGATGTAACTTTTACTCATTAGACGTAATTCAATGTCGGTTTGGATGAGCAGAGGTGATTTTTTTTTGAAAATAATTTTATTGCAATAATGCAACCGCTTTCTTCTTGAATTCCGTAGGGGTAATTCCTTCCCGTTTAGAAAATACGCGGGTGAAGTATGATTTTTCGTTGTAGCCAACTTCAAAACCAATTTCGGATATGGTTTTGTCGCTACTGACTATTAATTGCTTGGCTTCTATTAATTTTCTGTCTTCGATAATTTCGGACACACTTTTGTCGAAAACTGAGCGACATATCAGGTTAAGATTACGAGCTGAGGTGTTGAGTTGATCTGCATAAAACTGAACACTCTCGTCTTGTTTGTAATTAGTTTCAACCAGCTTGAGAAATTTGTCGAAAGTAGAAGTGTAACTGTTACTTACCGTTTTAGACTCTGCTATTTGTAGCGTATGATCAGAATCTATTTGGGTCAACAAAGCAAGTAAAAGGTGTTTTATTACCTGATAGCGGGGAGGATTGGCCGAGAAATCCTCATAAATTAGAGAGCATAAGGTGTCAAGCCGATTATGACAAGTGTGCTCAGAAAGTGAATAATGAATGGTGTCGGCAAAATTGGAATAAAAATGGAAACTGCTTTGAGGCGCAAATTCATTCTGATATTGTATGAGCCAGCCGCGGGTTTGCAGGTCGGGCATAAACTGATGGATTTTTCCTTTCGAAACGTAAATGATAGCAGGCGACTGAATCGTCTGTTTCCTGAAATCAATAAAATGTTCGGGTGTGCCATTCAGTAAAACGATCAGTTCCTCGTATTCGTGCCGGTGTGGCGCCGGAGGATCTTTTACTATCTCACCGATGGTTGCGGCATCAAGCTTGTATATCAGGAATGGTTTGTCCATAAGAATATAGTAAAATCCGGCACCTGTTCAGATGCCGGATTTGTGGTTATGACAAAACTGTCTTTAATTGTTCCGAATGCTCTTTTGTGTTTACTTTTTCAATAACATGCGAAATGATTCCTTGTTCGTTAATAACGAATGTGGTGCGGACAATGCCCATATATTTTCGTCCATACATGCTTTTTTCAGCCCATACACCAAATGCAGAAGCCAATTCTTTTTCTGTATCTGCTAAAAGTGTAAAGTTCAGACTGTATTTGGCAATGAATTTTTGATGTGATGATGGGCTGTCGGGGCTTACGCCTACAATCTGATAGCCTTGTTTGCTCCATTCTTCCAAACCGCTGTTCAGACTACAAGCTTCGGCAGTACATCCCGAAGTGTTGTCTTTGGGGTAAAAGTATAAGATGGTTTTTTTGCCAATCAATGAACTCGTACTAACTGGGTTCCCGTTTTGATCCTGTACTGTTACAACAGGTAATTTATCTCCTTTTTGTAGCATAATCGTAGTATTTATAAGTTAAAAAATAACCGTTCCGGACTTTGCCGCAAACGGTTACAAATATACTATATCGGAAACGGGTTTTACAACAATAATTAAGTAAAAATGCAATGTGGATGGATTAGAAATACCAATCGTTTTGATCCTTGCAACTTCCGCAAATAGAGCTGGCCTTGTTCGGAATGCGGTATTCCAGCATAAATTCATGCGTTCCGGATTGGTTGGAGTTTAGCTTGAAATCATAATCGTAAGAATAGCCAACCCTGAAATTACTTGTGATGTTTACACCTAAAAGTAACGATAATTGTTTTGTTGTTCGATAGCTAAGTCCAAAATCGAAAAGTTCGCGGGGGCCATCCGAAAGCCCGGTAGGATGCTTAAAGCGGATCATGGAGTTTGCTTCAAGAACAGTCAGGTTGTTTCTGTTTACAACTTCGGAGCCAAGACTGAAATTAAAATATTCAGAGTCGGTGTTTTTGTAAATAGCGTATAAGTACCTGTGATTCGTGTTTTGAAATAAATCGCTGTTTTTTGAAATGGCAAAAAGGTGCGTGGTTGATAGTCCCAATATGAGGTATTTGGTTTGGATTTCTATCCCGAAGTTGGCATCTGGTTTATAAGTCGTCAGATCTGAATAAACCAGTGTCGGGTCGGTTGTGTCCGTCGGATCGTATTTGGATCCGTTTATAGTCCGGGCGAAAAGTCCGGCAGAAAGCCCCATCGAAATAGACCACGAATCGAGATCTTCATTTGGTGACATTCGGTACGCATAGGTAACCGTAGGATTGAGCACGTTGGTTAACCCTATATTGTCGTTAATGACAGAAATGCCAAAAGCGGAACGCAGGTCGTGAATGTACTCCGAAGCCTGTACGTTAATGACCGTTGGAGCCCCACTGATGCCAGTCCATTGATGACGAACATTGCTGAAAAGGTATAGGTATTCCGTTTTGGCAATAGAAGCCGGATTGTAGTTGGCTCGGTTGTTCCAATGAGTAGTCATGCTAATGTCAGCCTGCGCAAATGCAGAACTGCTATGAAGCACAGCTATAAGGGAAATTGACGTAACCAGTAGAAATCTCTTCATGTTCTCTTATCGGATTAATGTGATGTACCCTTTTATTGTTTGTTTCTGATTGTTGTAATCAGCATAATGTATAATGTAAAAATAAGTATCCGGCTCCATTCTGCTCCCTTTGTAGGAGCCGTCCCAACCTTTGCTCTCCTTTGTTCCTGAATAAAGCAAAATTCCGTTGCGATCATAAATGTTCATTTCGTAATTAGGCATAAAATAATCGTTATGATCGTCGCCGTTTGGTGTAAATACATTCGGAACAAACGGTTCCAACAGGATTGATGTTGTTCCTGAATTTGTGCAACCATAGACGGTGTCACTGTCTTTGAGTGCTATTGTATAAAGAGCTGACGGTAGATTCTGGTTATAGTAGTGTGTCACTGAATTTCCGGACGACACACCAGTGTTGTCTCCAAAAGTCCATTCGTACAGTACATTAGATTCCTGGTTGATGGAGCAAGATACTAAATTTCTCTTCGGATTTATGGTAGTCGGTGAGACTGTGAAATTTATCAAAGGTAATACTTTTTCTTTTACATTGTACGGATAGGTTCGCGAACAACCCCACTTGTCAGTCGCTGTAACGGTATAAATATCCGCTTTATTGACAGTTATAGTGTCAGAGATAGCTCCATTGTTCCATTGATAAGTTAAAGGTGTTTTTGCTATACCTGCAAGCTTGTTTGTGTTTACATACCAACCGGAGGCAGATAGTTTTGTGTTTTGGCCCGAGCAAAACCAGTTTTTCCCCTGAATAGAATCCATCCATTCACTTTCCTCGGAGATGGTGACGTAATGCTTGTTGGAAGTGCAATTGTGAGTGGAGTCATATCCTTTCACCCAATAGGTTCCTGCCGGCAAACCTGATTTGATACTGTCAATATTAAACGTCGCTGGGTTAGTACTCCATTCATAGGTCCAGGCTCCGCTTGCTCGTAGTTTTCCGGTTGAACTTCCGATGCAAATCGAGTCTTGATCAGCTTTGAGGCCTACCAGATCTGTGTTTATTGATTCAACATCTTTTAAGGTATCAACTGAACAGGTAGACGGAGGATTATAGGTTGTGAGTTTTACCGGATGATGCCCGGAAGTAGTATAATGATGTATATGTGTGCCGGATATTGTGTCGGTGGAGCCATCTCCATAATCCCACAGATAAGTAAGTCTACCCCGGTTTGTTGTTGATTTGTTTGTAAATTCTACATTATTGTCTGTACATGTACCAACCATTTTTGCAGCGAAAGCAGCGGTCGGTTTGTATTTCAGGATAGTTGTGGAAAGAGAGTCAATACAGCCGGTGGCCGACCGCATGATGCAGTGATAAATAACACTGTCTTTACCAATCATAGGGACGGCGAGCGTTGACAGAGTTGTATCCGAATTTACTATTTTGTTCGCATTTACATCGCGCCATCTGTAGCTTTCAAATCCGGTCGGAGCTGTTAGTCGTGCAGTGTCAGATGATCCACAAAAGTCGGTAGAGATTTTCATCGGCTGGTAGTCGGCTACAAAATAGGCATAACCGTAATGATACCTTCCCGTACAATCTGCAGACATGAATTCAATGGTGATTGTTTGGCCTTTATAAGCTGAAAGATCTGCGCCTACCGTAGTCCAGTCTCTCCATTTTACAGGGTCGTTTGATCCGGACGGAGTATACGTTTGAAATCCTTTTACCGTACCGCTGGTAGAGTAAACGTCATAGTTAGTACAGGTATTTATTTTATTACCGGCATTGTTGTATAAGTTGAGTCGGAATCTTGGTTCGAACTCGGTAATGTTATCGTGTTGAGATGAATATTGTAAAACGCAGGCGAACTTCATGACTAAAAGTGAATTAGAAGAGTCAACTTTCATGGTGTATTGCAAACTCTGTTCCCAGCATCTGGGGTTGCTGTCCCCCGATTTTATCTCATCTCCCAAGCGGGCAGAATATTTATATCCTTTAGGAACTTTTCTTAGTGCATTTCCTGTATTTGCGTCGTAAGCCGTAGTGTCGGATATAATAATCTGACGTCTTGAAGTTGGCAGCGTGACTAACATTTTGGATGTGTTGATAGAGGAGACGGCTGTACTATATTGCCATGTATATCCCGTCCATCCGGTAAAGTTTCCGTTCTCAAATCCAAGGTTGATCAGATTAGGATTGGTTCCGAATAATCCAGACGAAATAATGGTTAAACATGTAATGAGCCTAATTATGAGTCTGTGCCGTTTGTTCATAATCTTGGGGATCTTTGTTACAATGAAAGCAGATCGTATTTGTTGTGAAGAATCTACTCGTTTTACAAGATGCGATAAATTAGTGTTCTTAATAGCTGTAAAGAGGGCACGTTTACAGTTTGTTTATCTGGTTGTCTGTTAATTGATAGTTTAAACTCGCCAAAGGGTTGTATTATTGTTTATTGGTGTGTAAAAAATATTATTATCTGACTAACGTTACAAAGCCTTTGGCTGTCCTTTGTTCGTTTTTGTAGTCAACGTAGCGAAGTAAGTAAAAATAAGTATCAGGATCGACCTTGATTCCTTTGTATGTTCCGTCCCAACCCAAGCTTTCTTTGGTTCCTTTATATAGCAAGATACCTTGCCGGTCAAATATCTCAAGGTCATAATTTGGCATGAAATAATCATTGTGAGAATCTCCATTGGGAGTAAATACATTAGGAATAAAAGGTTCCATGATAATGCTTTGGCTTGCGTGGCTTCTGCATCCATAAACATTGTTGATGGCCGAGAGCATAATGTCGTACTTGCCTATTCCACTATTCCCCGAGTAATAGTGAGTAAACAGAACTCCCTTTTCAGTAGTTTTGTCCCCCATATTCCATTCATAAGTCATATCATCGTTTTCCGGAGTAATGGAACAGACCACCTGATTGTGTTTCGTATTGATTATCGTTGGATCAACGCTGAATGATGTGGCTGGAAGCGGTATTTCTTTTACATCATCTGACCACGAAAGCTGACATCCTCTCTTGTTGGTTGTAGTGACTTCATAAGTGCCTGGTTTGTTGATTGTGATGGATGGACTGTGCAGATTTTGTGGATCCCATACATAGCTTATTCCCTCGCCCGATGCGACCAAAGTGGTGCTGTCGCCTGTACAGAAGAAGGGATCTCCGCATACATTTAGATTCCAGATTGGTTCTTCTGTAATCTTGAGTGGAATTTTTGTATTGCAGGCATCGTTTTTTGCGTAGCCAATTAGTTCTATTTTTCCTCCGGGGCTTCCTACAAGCAATGAGTCTTGGACGCCTGTCATAGAGCCATCTATCTGAATCCATTTGTAATGATCCGCGCCATAGCCTTTAAGTTTAGTGACCTGGTTCGGGCAATAGGTGGTGTCTCCTTTTATTCCGATTAATGGAGGATAAAAAATCTCAATCATCGTATCTTTGGATGCTGTACAGGTGGATGGATAGCTGGTAACTTTGAGGTTTACCTTTTGCATGCCGGATGTGGAAAAGGTGTAGGTTGTGTCGGCCGCAGCTGAGGTCTTTGCATCTCCAAAATTCCACTGATATGCAAGAGTTGCTGTTGGGTCGGAAGGATGTAGTGCGTCGGCTACCGAATTGTTTGTGAATTTGACAGTGTTGGTTTGGTTTGTACAGCCGGTTGTTGTGAATTTGAAATCGGCGATTGGCTGTATTCTTTTTATGGTGGTGGATAAGCTGTCGTTACATCCGGCTTCGGTTGTGAAAATGCAGTTGTATATTTCCCCCTCCTTGGCGTTGGGGACTTTACATTCATAGTTTGATCCGATTATGGTGCCGTTGTGTTTCCATGTGTAAGTCTTAAATCCATCCGGCGCGGTCAATGTGGCATCGTTGTTTGCTCCGCAAAATTTAGTGGTTATGTACAAAGGTTGTGTATCCACCACAATGTAAGCATAGCCGAAGTGTCCACCTGGAGTACAATCCATCGTGGTGAATTTAATTGTGACGTCTTCGCCCTCCATCTTTTTAAGATTGGCAGAAACTGTTTTCCAGTCTCTCCATACAACAGGTTGCCCGTCGGGAGCAGTTGACTTTTGAGCGTTGTCATTGGCCATGGAAATCGCGTTTTCGTCAAAAGCACTGCAAAGAGAGGGAATTGAGCTGCCTTTTTTATCAAGCAGATCTATAGTAAAGCGAGGTTGTTCTGATTTAGTATGAGGTCCGCTTTCGGAATATCCAACTTCAAGAACAACTGCAAATTTGATGGTTATCAATTCGTTCGAAGGAGAAACTTTGAGGGTATACTCGAGACTTTGATCACGGCCATTAATGTTATTTGTATTCCTGTCTTTGTACGATCCTAGTCGGACACTGTGTTTGTAGCCGTCAGGTATGGTTTTTAATTTGTATTCGGTGCAATTGTCATGTTCATTTGGGGTACTCATCAGAACAATGCGAGGATCGCTTGGAAGGGTCACTTTTACAGGTGAAGTGTTTTCACTGGTTTTTGTGGTGGTGTAGATCCATGTTTTACCTGTCCAGCCAGCAAATCCGTTTTCAAAACCAATGTTTTGAGTGTTGAGATTAGAGGCAAACAGAAAATTGGATAAAAATAAAAATAAAACCAGGATGCTTCCCTTTGTCGATTTTGGCAGAATCATGAACCGTGCATATAAATAGATGCACAAAGTTAAGTTTTTTGTTAGATTCGACAAATCAACGGGAGAATATCTTTTTTATTGTCAGTAAAATGACGTCTACCTAACCAGCATCACACAGCCTTTTTTAATTTGTGCTATGTTGTTGGTGTCAACATAACGTAAAAGGTAGAAATAAGCATCTGGATCCATTTTTGCACCTTTGTAAGTGCCATTCCATCCCTGATTGCCATTGTAGATAAGTATGCCGTTGCGATCGTAGATCTGAAGGTCATAGTTAGGCATAAAAGTGTCATTGTATCCGTCATTATTCGGAGTGAAAACGTTGGGGACTTTCAAGTCAAGAATTATGTTCTTTGTCAGCGAGTTGGCACAGCCATACTGATCAACTGCATTCAGAGTAATGGTATATCCGGTGCCGGAATTGGAGACATTGTATTTATGAGTAAAGGTGGGACTGTTGGTAATCGTGCCATCGCCAAGTTGCCATTCGTAATTAATCTCTTCTTTGGTGGCAATGTCGCCTGATATAACCGGATTTCTCAGGTCTAATTTATCCGGTGTTAGTCTGAAGTTAACTTCCGGCAATGGAATTTTGGAAACATGCATTGAAGTTTGAGCCTTACATCCGTTTTTATTGGTTCCCGTGACAATATACGTGCCTTCTGTATTGATTGAAATTGTTTGTGATGAGCTGCCGTTATTCCATTGATAGGCTGTTGCTCCTGAGGCCGTAAGAGTGGTGTTCGCGTTGGCGCAAAACAGTGAGTCTCCGGTGATGACAGGCTTCCATTCTGTCTCTTGTGTTACTTCGGTAGAGACAACCTCTGATTTGCATCCTTCGGTTGTAATTCCGGTGACAGAGTAAATTCCTGCGGCAGAAACGCTTATGGACGACGATGTTTCGTTTGTGTTCCAGTTGTATGTGTCAGCTCCTTTTGCGGTCAGAGTTGTGGAATATCCATGACATAACATCTTTGACCCCATAATAATAACAGAGGGAGATGTTTTTTCTTTGACTTTCACAAATGCAGTATCATGTGATCCGTTTTCTTTCCATCCGACAACGAAAAAAGATCCGCTTCTGGATATACGAACTGTTGGAGTAGTTTCGCCAGTACTCCAATGATACCGTATTCTGCCGCTAGCGGTTAGGGTTGCATTTTGACCGTGGCAAAACGATGGATCTCCGTTAATGGAAAGCGGGACAGATTCTTTGTCGTCGATCTCCATACTTTGGCTGCTTATGCATCCGGAAGGTGATGATACGATTTCTAACGTCACATGGTGTATGCCTGAAGATATGTATGTATGGGTGGGACTCAGTTCTGTTGATGAAGTTCCGTCTCCAAAATTCCAGGAGAAGTCAGAGATAGTTCCATTACTCGTAGTAGAGGTGTTGATGAATTTGTATGTTCTTTTTTGAGCATCAAGCAATGAACATTTGAAGGATGCGTTTGGCGTTGTCCTGACTATTGAGGCGGAAAGCTCAACCTGACAACCCATAACGGAGTTGAAAGAACAATTGTATTGATTTCCAAGTGTGGCATTATTTACCGTGAGAACCCGGCCTTTTATGTTGCCCGGTGTCCATACATAATCGGAAAACCCATCCGGAGCTTCGAGGCGGGCATCCGTGTCGTCTTTGCAATAATTGACTGATATTATCATGGGGTGGCATTCGGCTACGAAATAGGCGTAGCCAAAATGACCTTGTTTGGTGCAATCTTC